>JAZNTX010000025.1:0-43168 GCA_045591965.1 Tidjanibacter sp.
CGGCAAGCTCACCTTCGGTAACGATGTAACAGCCATACCCGAAAAGGCCTTCTATAATTGCAACTCCATGGAGAGTATCAAGTTGCCGGATGGAATTAAAAGCGTTGGTGCTTATGCCTTCCGAAATTGCTCGTCGCTAACCACATTCTGCGGAAAATTAGCCTCCGAGGATGGTGCATGTTTAATTGTTAATGGTGTTCTAAAAGCCTTTGCATTTGGTAGTGGTAGGACAGAGTATATTATTCCCAACGGCGTGACTGAGATTGGAGAGGATGCATTCTTTGGTTGTTCCTCGCTGAAAAGCGTCACCATTCCCGATAGCGTGACTGAGATTGGAGAGTGTGCATTTTGTGAATGTTCTAAACTTGTGAGTATCATCATTCCAGATAAAGTTACTGAGATAGGATATTGTGCATTCAGTGATTGTACAAGCCTTACGAATGTGGTTATTGGTGAGGGCGTTACTAAAATTGATGCTGGTGCATTCCAAAACTGTACAAGTCTTGCAAAAATCAATATCCCCAATAGCGTCACTTCGATAGGTACGTATGCATTCTTGTATTGTACGGGCGAACTCACAATCGACAACAAATGGCTCATTGAAAATAATACCAATCTTGCTCAAACTTCTAGTTTTGATAGAGTAAATTTTTCTTCTATTGTCATTGGGGAAAATATAACAAAGATCGGAAATGATGTATTCTCTGGTTTCTCTTCACTAACAAGTGTTACCATTCCCGACAGCGTTACTTCGATTGGAGAGTCTGCATTCTCTTATTGCTCCTCGCTGACAAGTGTTACCATTCCCGACAGCGTTACTAAGATTGGAGATTATGCATTCTGTGGTTGCACATCGCTGACAAGTGTTACCATTCCCGACAGCGTTACTAAAATTGGAGGTTATGCATTCAATGGTTGCACCTCACTGACAAGTGTTACCATTGGCAATGGCGTTACTTCGATTGGAGGTTCTGCATTCTATGGTTGCACTTCGCTGAAAAGTATTACCATTCCCGATAGTGTCACTTTTATTGGAGATTATGCATTCTTTTATTGCACCTCGCTGACAGATACTTATGTGAATATAACCGATTTGGCGGCATATGCCACAGGCAACCGAACTTATTGGTTCCCTGGTGCGAAACACCTAATGATTAATGGTACAGAAATAACAGAGTTGGTTATTCCATTCAAAGAAGTTGAAATGATTGGAGATTCTGCATTCGAAGATTGCACCTCGCTGACAAGTATTACCATACCCGACAGTGTCACTAAGATTGGAGAGAGGGTATTCTATGGTTGCTCCTCGCTGAAAAGTATTACCATACCCGACAGTGTCACTAAGATTGGAGAGAGGGTATTCTATGGTTGCTCCTCGCTGAAAAGTGTCACAATTCCCGATAGCGTTACTTCGATTGGAGATTATGCATTCTTTTATTGCATCCCGCTGACAAGTATTACCATTCCCGATAGTGTCACTTTTATTGGAGATGGTGCATTCCAAGCTTGCTACTCGCTGACAAGTGTATATTGTAAGGCTACAACACCACCCACAGGAGGCTCTTGTATGTTCGACGACAATGCTTCGGGACGCAAGATTTATGTTCCTACCAAGAGCGTGGATGCATACAAGAAAGCAAGATATTGGAGCGACTATAAATCATATATCTACGGTTACGATTTTGAGTAGGAGTTAGGGCGTTAAAGTCTTTAAGGTCATTAACGAAATTTCGCCATTTTGCTCGCGGGTATCAAAAAAGATACCCGCGAGTGCTTTTTCTCCCACCCAACCGCCCCTAACCGCCGCTTCCCCCTTTAATTCTCGGGTATCTTTTTAAATACCCGTGAGTGTTTTATGGGAGTTATGGGAGAAATGAGAGATATGGGAGTCCCACAACCACCTCCCTCCCCTAACTTAGGGGAGGGTTACCCCCCAGCCACAACCCCGTAGCCACTCCTTCTTCACGGGTATCTTTTTTGATACCCGTGATTGTTTTGTGATAGGGTGGGGTTAGGGAGTGGTTTTCAGGCCTCGGTAGCGTTGGATGAACTCCTCTTCGTGGGGAGCAATGCGGTGGAAGGTGGTGTCGATGTGGTAGTAGGAGCCCTTGAAACAGACGAGTGCTAAGCCGTTGCAGAAACTGTACGCTTCGTCATAGATGAAGTTGGTAAGTTTCTCTCCCGATGTGGATAAATAGCCAAACTTACCATTGCTTTTGCCCACAATGTAGCCCTCTGCCACGCCGCCCAGCCAATCGCACGCCACAGTGGAGAGTTGTCGCCCGAGGGAGTCGTAAATGCGCCACTTGCCACACTTGTCGGCAGCGGTTACTATGCCCTCCGTGTGGTGCCAGCCGAGATCTTCCCACACATCATTCATAACCATTTGTCCCTCGCTATTCATGAGTCCATAACCTCGCGCGGTTTTGACTACGGCTCTATCATTGTGGAACTCCTCGGCATAGAGCAGTATGCGCTCTATGGGTAGGCGGTTGCCGTCGGTATGGGCGTAACCCCAAAGTCCCCTTAGGCGATACCTCACTAAACCGTTGCCTGCGGGTAACACCTCTTCGCAAGTGCCAAAATCGACCTTCAAAGAGGAGTGGGCCTCCTCGGGTAAGTAGGTGTGAGGTGTGGTGGGATGCTCGCTCTTGCCCGAGAGTAGACCTGTAAGCAGTGGCATCGCTCGGAACGGTTCGGTGGCTAACTCGCCAAGTGTATGGGCGAGGCTCTCGGAACCGGCTCCGTGCAGAAGTCCCTCCACTAATTTCACAAGAGGGCTTATGGCATAGTGCTCTGCGCTGGCAAGAATGGCCCTCAGTCGCCTTCTAAACTCTTCGTTTGTGTTGCTCCTTGTGGCGAGTATCTTGTATGCATCCTTTTGACTTGCAGCGATATATATTAGTATTGCTGCTTTGGCGAGTTGCTCCATATCGTCGGTATCGCCCCGAGCAATGGGTAGGTCGGAAATCCTCAAATGGCACTCTCTGTCGAAGCCTACATTGTGGTGTGATAGATTGTTGTGACTCAGAGGCCCACGGATAAGTTTGGTTGCAGAGAGTGCAACGCTCTCCAAGGCGCGGCGCAGACAATGTGTGTTTTGGGCGGAGTAGTTAAGGCGCAGAAACTCAAAGAGGGGCAGCATCTCCTCTTGCAGCAGGGCGGGTAGGGTGTGCATTGCGCCATTGTTGCTAAAAAGGGTCACTGCCGAGCGTATGTAGTGAGACTCAACAAACAGCGGAGAGTGCTGTGTGATAAGGCACTTGGCGCGTATCTCGTGCTCTGCCCCTTCAAAAGCCCCCTTTGTAGGTATGGTTAGCAGCCACCTCTTCGCACCGTCCGAAAGGGGAATGCGGATGAGGTCGCACTCAATGCGATAGTTGTGTTTGATGGGTTCAACGGGGTGATAGTTACGCGCCAGCAGGGGCGATAACTGTTGAGGTTGCGAGAGGGCCTCCACAAGATTCTCTATTGCCCAAAGTGGTTGCATATCCTAAAATAGTTGGTTAATACTCAGTGAACCAATAGCGAGCAGTGATACAATGTCGTTGATGGGTGCATTGTAGCATATTGCCCTGAAAGGTGGCATCTCGTTGTGTGATGCTAAGAGGTGGGTGTTGTAGAGTGGGGGTAGGGTGCTTGATATATCGTATAGCAGGCGAGAGTGGCGGTTGATGGGCAGTGGAGAGTTCTCGGCAGGAAAACATAGGGGAGCAGACTCCGAGTCGTGGAGAGATGCAAGATGTATGTTCATTAGCAGTGCGCCACCGTCGTTTGTCGCCACACTCTTGATTTGCTCTGCCAAAGCCCTAATCTCCTGCTCGCACGCATCGGTAGCCTCGCCATCGCTGATGTTGATGATTATGGGCGGAAAACTACTTGGATGCCTCTTGCACCACGATGCAATCAAGCGTCGAGTAATACGCAGAGCCTCTCCCATTGGAGTTTGACCACTTGCTTGGGGTGTTATCCAACGACGCAATTTGACTATTGTGTCGCAACGCTTACCCGAAGGCAGTGTGTGACTTTTGAGTTTTGCATAGGAGGGTACATCCATAGTGTCTATGTCCACTATGGACCTAAAACCGCTACCGAGCAGACTCTCGACACCCTTGTCACCATATCCCAAAATGGCAACATCGAAGTAGTCGCCAATATGTCGTTCTCGGCGAGAATGGTTTATAATCTCTTCGAGTAGAGTATTAACTGCGTCGGCGAGGGCTTCGGCTTTGGTTGTTTTGCACCCTTGAAATGTAACCTCTTCTGCCATTGAGCCGGAGCGGTCCATGAGTATCACAAAGGCTGCTTTGTTATGGCGGGTAATAGGTGCGCTATACATCGTAAGTTGTGGCTTAGATTGTTGATGATATAGGTTTGACTATAAAGTGCTTCGTGTAGGGTGGTGAGGTGCTCGTATGGGGCGAGTAGTTCGGCTATTTTGTTGCGGTTGCCGAGAGCAGGCATGGCAACACCGCACTCGTCTGCAAAGAGTTGAGGTTTGAGAATTAGTGCAGCAAGCGACACCGCCAATAGCGCAATGCCGTAGTCGTCGATGTGGGCATCGTAACTCCCTTGCCTTGCGGAGTGTATCCAATGGGGTGTTCCGCGCTCCTCGGAAGGGGCGAGCGAGGGTGCATAGAGTGCGTCGCAATCTACCCATATCATCTCTCCGCTGGGGCGAACAATAATGTTTTCTGGTTTTGGGTCGCCGTGTCGCCACTCTCCCTCCAAGGTGCTGATAGCCAAATTGATGAAAGAGGATAGTAGATGCCTAAGGCGGAGTGTGTTGTTGTCGTGCAGTGCTTTGCGAATATTCCAATCGAGCGAATAACCCTCGGTCCACTTGTAGAGTGCAACATCCACTGCTCCTTGCTCTGTCCACAACTCGTTGTGAAAGTAGCAAGGATGCACAATGAGTCCTTGTGGGTCGTGGGTGTGTAGATAGCGACATCGCTCGGCTCGGGAGGAGTGTTCACTGAGATAACATTTTAGGGCGTACTCCTCTCCACGATAGGCAATATTGAATACGACACTCTCGCGTCCGGATGTAAATATCATCCTGCCGCGATGGTCATACTTGGGCTCGATGCCACGCAGCGTGGCGAAAGCATCTTCTCCCAAAGAGAGTGACGAGATGAGGTCGTTTAGTAATCTTATTGTCATAAATGTTCGTTGTGACTAACAAAAATGGTCTTTTTGCAACTATAAATATAACAAATCAAAAATAAATAATTATTTTTGTGGGTTAATTGGGGTGTTATTCGGGTTGAGTAACACAGAATGGTAGATGAACAAAACCATTGATAGAATGAAAGCTGAATATGTAGAGTTCGTACGCGAACTTATTGAACTTGCCATCAAGGAGGATATTGGCGATGGCGATCACACGAGTCTTTCGACCATTCCTTGCGATGCTCGTGGTAAAATGAAACTGCTTATCAAGCAGGATGGTATTTTGGCAGGTGTGGAGGTTGCTGTGGAGGTTTTCCGCAGGCTCGACCCCTCCATCGAAATCGAAATTCTCAAAGCCGATGGTGAGAGTGTGAAGGTGGGCGATGTGGCTTTCTATGTTGAGGGACGCATCCAGACCCTCTTGCAGGCAGAGCGTATCGTTTTGAATATTATGCAGCGTATGAGTGGTGTAGCAACCCAGACGGCTGTCTATGCAAAGGTTTTGGAGGGTACCAAGTGCAAGGTGCTCGACACCCGCAAGACCACGCCCGCAATGAGGGTGCTTGATAAGATGGCTGTGAAGATTGGTGGTGGCGAGAATCACCGCATAGGTCTTTTCGATATGGTACTGCTGAAAGATAACCACATCGACTTTGCAGGTGGCATTATTCCCGCAATCAATTCGGTCAGGAAGTACCTTGCCGAGAAGGGCAAAAACATCCCTGTGGAGTGCGAGGTACGCTCGCTGAAAGATATCGACCTTGTTTTTGAGGCAGGAGGCGTGGATAGGATTATGTTCGATAACTTCACTCCCGAACAAACTCGCAAGGCTGTGGAGAAGGTGGCGGGTAGGTGTAGCACCGAGTCGTCGGGCGGCATCACGCTCGAAACCATGAGGGCTTACGCCGAGGCTGGTGTGGACTACATCTCCGTGGGTGCGCTCACTCACCAGATTAAGAGCCTCGATATGAGTTTGAAGGCGTGTAAGTAGTCAAAAGTTGGTATTATAATCGACCCAAAATACAAAATACGCGGTATTGTGACGCGAAACTACAACCCGTAACTTTGCAACCTGAAAATTAGACAAAACGAGAGATGAAGAGATTTGGAGTGATGATAGCGGCTTTGGTGCTGGGCATCTGCGCCCTTGGAGCACAGCCTAAGTTTACCTATGCCGATATTGCAGCCGGTAAGTTTGCACAAAAGAGTGTGGGCGGTCTGCGCTCGATGAAGGATGGCGAACACTACACCATTAGGGAGGAGGGCGGCATCTATCGTTGTTCCTATGCCAAGAGTGGCGAGAAAGAACTTCTTGTAGACCTCGGCTTCTTTGACAAGGCGGTTGCCGACTATACCTTCTCGGCAGACGAGCGTAAGATACTCTTCCGCCTCAACTCGCGCCCCCTCTATCGCCGTTCACACTTCTCTTCCTATGCGGTCTATGACTTGGAGAGTGGTGAACTTGTGGAGGTAGACGAGAGTGAGGATGTGCGCTATGCCCTCTTCTCGCCCAACGGAGAGAAAGTGGCGTATGTGAAGGACAACAATATCTTTATCAACGACCTTGTGCAGAGGTTTACCTATCAAATTACCGAAGACGGCGAGTGGAATCACATCATCAACGGTATGCCCGATTGGGTCTATGAGGAGGAGTGGGGTATTGACCACGCCTTCTGCTGGTCGCCCGATGGAAGCAAAATCGCTTTCCTCAAAAGTGACGAGAGCGAGGTTGAGGAGTTTGGCTTTATGAAGTTCCTGACGGGCACGCCCTATCCCGAACTTTTCAAGTATAAGTATCCCAAGGCGGGAGAGAAAAACTCGAAGGTGTCGCTCCATGTTTTCGACATTGCCGAGGGTGTGGCTACTAAAATCAACTGCAAAGAGGGCGACCTCTATATTCCATTCTTCGATTGGACTCCCGATGGTAGACTCTACTACTTCGAGATTAACCGCCTGCAAAACCACCTCGATGTGATTTTGTGCGAGGGTGCGGAGCAGAGGGTTATCTATAACGAAACAGACGAAAGGTATATCGACTACCTCTCCAACGGCACCATTACCTTCCTCTCGGACTCGGATAGGTTCTTGGTTATGAGCGAGCGCAGTGGCTACAACCACCTCTACCTCTCGTCGCTCTCCGAGGGCGGATTAACACCCGTAACTGAGGGCGAGTGGAATGTTACGGAGGTTGTGTGCGCTACCGACAAGAAGATTTGGTACCTTTCGACTGAGGGCTCGCCCCTGCGTAGGGAACTCTACTCCATCAACCTCAATGGTAAGGGCAAAAAACGCCTTTCGACCACCGAGGGTACATATCGCATTGTGCCAAGTGCGGGGTGTAAGTACTACATCTCTTACTTCTCGAATTCCACAACACCCAATACGGTAACACTCCACAAGGGTAACGGCAAGTTGGTCGATACGCTCGAAGCCAATACCGACCTGAAACGCTACATTGCCGAGATTGGTCTGCCAGAGAAGGAGTTTATTACCTTTGTTACTCCTCGTGGCGATACGCTGAATGGCTATATCAAAAAGCCCTCCGACTTCGACCCTGCAAAGAGGTATCCTGTGCTACTAACTCAGTATAGCGGTCCCGGCTCGCAGGATGTGAGGGATAGGTGGACAATTGATTGGGAAGATGCGCTGGTGCAGCACGGTTATATTGTTGTGGACTGCGACCCAAGGGGTACGGGCTTCCGCTCGGCAGCCTTCAAGAAGAGCACCTATGGCATCATGGGTAGGCTCGAAACCGAAGACCAAATCGCTTTTGCCGAGTGGGTTAAAACTCTGCCTTATGTGGATGGCGAGAGGGTAGGTGTATATGGTTGGAGTTATGGTGGCTTTATGGCTCTAAACTGCATCCTCAAAGGTGCCGATACCTTCAAAATGGCTATCTCGGTGGCTCCCGTAACATCGTGGCGTTACTACGACTCGGTCTATACCGAGAGGGTCAATGGTCTGCCTCAGGATAATGCCGAGGGTTACGATGAGCCTTCGCCTATTGGCTATGCTGCCAATCTGAAAGGTAAACTCCTTTTGATGCACGGCACGGCAGACGATAATGTGCATATCCAAAACGCATACGCAATGGTGCACGAGTTTGTCGAGGCGGGTAAGCAGATTGATATGATGATTTATACCGATGACAACCATTCGATGATGCCCTACGGCAAAGTAAATGTCAGGGAGAAGATGGTTGAGTATTGCTTGGAAAACCTTTAATTTTTTTGAGTTTATATGAAGAGAATTTTTTTGTTTTTTGTTGCTCTCTTGTGTGGTCTTGCCACTCTCTCGGCACAAAATGTTAGGGGATATGTTCGCGATGCAAATGGCGAGGCACTGATTGGCGCGAGTGTCTATTGGGAGGGTACTACCGTTGGTATGGTTACCGAACAGGATGGCTCCTACGATATCTATCGTGTTAAGGGTCACAACCGCCTTGTGGCTGCCTATATCGGCTATGTTGATAGCGTTGTGGAGGTCGCACCCGATGTGGATGTTGTTGATTTTGTGCTCTCCGACGGTGTGAATATCGAAACGGTCGTTATTGAGGGTGTTGCCAATAACAAAATTCGCCAAAGCAGTATGATGGTTGGCGAGAATATCAGTTTTGCGGGCTTGTGTAAGATGGCTTGCTGCAACTTGGCAGAGAGTTTCGAGAACTCGGCAGCCGTTACGGTTGGTTATAGCGATGCTGTGAGTGGCTCGCGACAGATTAAGATGCTTGGTTTGGCAGGTACCTATACCCAAATCCTCGACGAAAACCGCCCCATTATGCGCGGTATAGGCTCGCCCTACGGTCTGAACTATACCCCTGGTATGTGGCTCAACTCCATTCAGGTGTCGAAGGGTATCGCCTCGGTTACGGCTGGTCACGAGGCTATGACGGGTCAGATTAACTTGGAGTACCGCAAGCCTACCGACGAGGAAAAATTCTTCCTCAACCTCTATTTCGACAACGAACTCAAACCCGAGGTGAATATCGCAATGCCTTTTGCGTTTGATAAGGATAAGAGGCTTACAACCAATATTTTGCTCCACTATTCAGGCGATACGCAGGCTATGGACCACAATGGCGACGGCTTCCGCGACCTGCCTATGGCGCAGCAGATAAACATTGCCAATCGCTGGCTCTATCAGGCAACCGATGGTGCGCAGTGGCGCTGGGGTTGGAGGTTTGTGAACGAGAATCGCGTAGGTGGCGAGATGGGCTTTACCCCCGATGAAGGCTACGGTAAGAGCGTTACCGAGAAGCCCGAAATCTACGGCTCGGAGATTAAGAATATGGGGCTGAATGCCTACTTTAAGGTGGGTAAACCCGTTGGTGCGGCAGTTTGGGACGAGGAGTTGCAGGAGGAGAAACGCTCTTCGATTGCCCTTGTGATGGATATGGATAACTTCAAGATGGACTCCTACTTCGGTCTGAATACCTACAATGGCGTGGAGCAGTCCTTCTGGGGCAACCTTACCTATCAACATTACTTCTCGGGACGCTCCTCGCTGACAGCCGGCGGCTCGTTTTGGGCACGCAATATTGAGGAGAGTGTTTTGCAGGTTGGTGAAGAACTTTTTGGCGGTGGCGAGATGACCGAGCCTGGTTTGTTTGCTGAGTACACCTACGCTATTAAGGATAAATTCTCGCTCGTTGCAGGTGTGAGGGGCGACTTGGTAACCACTCCTTTGGAGGGGGCTGGTGTAAGAAATGACATCCTTGTTACCCCCCGTATGCATATTCGCTATAACCTCACCGAGCAGACCGTTTTGCGTGGCTCGGCAGGTCTTGGCTCGCGTAAGGTTATGCCCTTTACGGACAATATCTGGATGCTCGCAACCAATCGAAACATTGTGAATGAGATAGAGGCTGGTAAGGATTTGGAGCAGGCAGCAACCTTTGGTGGTAGCCTGAGCCATACGCTGAGCCTTGTGGGCTACAATGATATGACCGTGAGCCTCGACTTCTTCCGCACACAGTTCAGCAATAGTGTCTATGCCGACCAAGAGTGGGGCGATGGCACTATCCACCTTTATAATACCGAACTGCCATCGTGGGCTAATAACTACCAACTCGATGTGCAGTGGACTCCTTTGGAGGGCTTCGATATCTTCACAACTTTCCGCTATACCGATTCGCGCGTGACGCTTGTGCGCGACGGCGTGGAGATGTTGGTTGATAGACCTTTGGTGGGTAAATTTAAGGGTCTTGTGAATGTGCAGTATGCCACCAAGTTCCGCCGTTGGGTCTTTGACTTTACTGCCCAACTGAATGGTCCTATGAGGCTTCCTGCGCTGGATGGCAACATTGCTGAGGCTCAGGATTCGCCCATCTACCCAATGTTCTACGGTCAGGTGAGCCACCGAGTGGGGCAGTGGGATATCTATGTGGGTTGCGAGAATATCCTCAATACCATGCAATACGACCCCATCATCGGAGCCCAAAATGCGGTAACCAATCCCGATTTCAACTCCTCGGTTGTGTGGGGACCTCTGATGGGTCGCAAGATCTACATTGGTGCAAGGTTCAATCTATACTAAACGGCAACTAAAATTGTAAACTAAATAAACTAAAAACTATGAAGAAGATTTTGATTGTTATGCTTGCGCTTGTTATGGGTGCGGGCGTGGTGTCGGCACAGGAGAAGGGGCAGAAAAAGACAGAGACCGTTAAGTTCGTAACCGACCTTGACTGCGAGTCGTGCGCAAAGAAAGTCCTCAATGTGATTCCCTTCAAGAAGGGCGTTAAGGACTGCGTTGTAGATGTTGCCACGAAGACCATTGAGGTTACTTTCGACACCCGCAAAACCAATGCCGAGGTGCTCGTTAAGGAGTTGGATAAAATTGATGTACATGTTGTGAAACCCGCCGCTTGCGAGGGTGGCGAGTGCAAGACTGGTGCTTGCGTTGGCGAACATACCAAACAAGATGCTTGCTGCGATGGTCACGACCACAACCATAGCCACGAGGGTCACAGCCACGCTGGTCACAATCACACACACTAATAACACACAAAAAGTATGAAAAAAGCGATTGTAATGGCTATGGCAGCCACTATGGTGCTGTCCGTTTCGTGCGCTCCCAAGGAGACTGCAACTCCCAAGGTTTATATGACTACCGACATCTCGCCCGAAGGGCTTGTGAGAGTCTATGAGGCTTTGGGTGTGGATTTCGATGGTAAGGTTGCGGTTAAAATCTCTACCGGCGAGCGTGGCGGTCACAACTTCCTGAGGGCTGACCTTATCAAAGACCTTGTGCAGAAGTTGGAGGGTACTATCGTGGAGTGCAATGTGGCATATCCAGGTGCTCGCTACTCCACAGAGGAGCATTGGAACACCATTAAGGCTCACGGCTTCTACGACATTGTTCCTTGCGACATTATGGACGAAGAGGGCGAGATGCGTATTGCCGTGCAGGATACCACTCACATCAAATTCAACATCGTGGGTGACCACCTCGACAACTACGATTGGATGCTCAATCTCGCACACTTCAAAGGTCACGCAATGGGCGGCTTTGGCGGCGTGCTGAAAAACCAATCCATTGGCGTGGCTTCGTCCAATGGTAAGGCTTATATCCACTCGGCAGGCAAGGTGGAGACCAAAGAGGAACTTTGGGCAGGTATCGGTCAGACCGAGCAGGACCACTTCTTGGAGGCTATGGCTGCCGCTGCGCAGTCTATCCACGAGTACTATGGCGGCAAGATGGTGTATATCAATGTGATGAACAACCTCTCGGTAGACTGCGACTGCAATGCGCATCCCGCAGACCCCGAGATGAGCGACATCGGTATCTTGGCATCACTCGACCCCGTAGCACTCGACCAGGCTTGCGTGGATTTGGTCTTTGAGTACCCTTCGAGCGAGGGCGATGACGCCACCGCACTCATCGAGCGCATCAACTCGCGCCACGGTGTACACATCATCGAGCACGCCGAGAAAATCGGTCTCGGCTCACGCACATACGAGCTTGTGAGCATTGACTAAGTATGATGTTTCGAGATAACTCCCAAGAAGTCCCCCTTTCTCAAAGGGGGATTTAGGAGGAATGTAAAAATAGGAGCTGATTATTCGGCTCCACAAAAAAAGAGAGAACTCAAAGTTCTCTCTTTTTTTGTGGAGCTGGGGGGAGTCGAACCCCCGTCCAAACAGTCTGCCTGAAAGCTTTCTACACGCTTATCCACCGCTTAATCCTCCTGCTACAACCTGCTGGGTGGCGACCAAGTTGTAGCCCCAGTTCCTAAATTTTCGCCCAGCGGTCGGAACACCCCGCAGACTATCTTCTCATTGATGATACTCCGTATGCTGTGGCGACAAGAAGCGGGTCACCTCAGCGGAGTACTCGTTTCTGCACCAGCCTTGGGCGCGGAAATTAAGCCAATTAACTCGGTTAATTAGGCAGCGAGTGCGTAGCTATTATTGCCATTTAATTGTTCGAGCGTTGAGATTAACGAGCCCCCACACAAAGCTCGGCGTGCTTACCTACCTGCATGTCCTGCTGTCAAAACCGGTCAACCCCGTAGTTGTAAGCGAGTACAAAGATAGTGCAAAATTGAAAATGCAAAATCGAAAGTGCAAAATTTTTGAACGATGTTTTGGCTTTTTTTGCGTTTGGGGATTCAAAAGTGGGTTGTAAAGTGGGAAATATGATGAAAAATAGTGCTCCGAAACTTTTGAATTTCCGTAGGAAATTCCTATCTTTGTTTGTTTTTAGAGCATTATTTTAGGATGACGCAGAAGAATGTTATAAGGCTCGAAGGAGTGACTGTTTATCAGCCCGAAGACGAGGGTGGTACCCTCTCGTATAAACACGCCCAGCAGGTGCTCTCGGAGGTCGATTTGACCGTTTCGGAGGGCGAGATGGTTTACTTTATCGGTAAGGTGGGTAGCGGCAAGTCTTCGCTCTTGAAGGTGCTCTATGCCGAACTGCCTCTCTTGGAGGGCGAAGGCGAGATTGTTGGTTTCGACCTTGGCTCGCTCCGTCGTAGGGATATCCCCAAGTTGCGTAGGAGTATGGGTATTGTCTTTCAGGACTACCAACTTTTGCGCGATAGGAGTGTCTATGAGAATCTCCGCTTTGTAATGAGGGCTACGGGCTGGAAGAGAGAGGCTGATATTGCCGAGCGCATCGAGGAGTTGTTGGGACTCGTAGGTCTGGCAAACAAGGAGTATAAGATGCCCCACGAACTCTCGGGTGGCGAGCAACAGCGTTTGGTTATCGCAAGGGCTCTTGTGAATAACCCTAAGGTAATACTCGCCGATGAGCCTACGGGAAACCTTGACCCCAAGTCGGCAAACGAAGTGATGTTGCTTTTTAGGAAGATTACGGAGAGTGGCTGTGCGGTGGTTATGGCTACGCACAATATCCAACTCGCCGATAAATACCCTGCCCGAACACTGATGTTCAAAAAGGGTAGGGTGCAAGAGGTCGATTTGAAGGCGGCACTTGGTAGATAGAAGAAAACAAGAGAAAAATAAGTAAATAAATCGAAAACAATGGAAAATTTGGAACAGCAAAATGCGCCTGTGCAACAGGAGGGGTACTCGGCTTCGAGTATTCAGGTGCTCGAAGGTCTTGAAGCAGTGCGTAAACGCCCTGCGATGTATATTGGCGATATTGGCGAGAGGGGCTTGCACCACCTTGTCTATGAGGTAGTGGATAACTCTATTGATGAGGCTCTGGCAGGCTACTGTACGGATATTAGAGTGATTATCAACGAGGATAACTCCATTACCGTAGAGGATAATGGTCGTGGTATTCCCGTAGATATGCACGAGCAGGAGGGTAAGTCGGCATTGGAGGTTGTTTTGACGGTGCTCCACGCTGGCGGTAAGTTCTCGAAAGACTCCTATAAGGTGTCGGGTGGTCTGCACGGTGTGGGTGTGTCGTGTGTGAATGCACTCTCTACCGAACTTATTGCTACCGTACATCGTGACGGCAAAATCCACCAGATGACCTTCTCGCGCGGTGCTGCAACTTCGGAGTTGAAGATTGTGGGCACCACCGACCGCACGGGTACTACTGTTCAGTTTAAGCCCGATGGCGAGATTTTCACCACCACTATCTACCGCTATGAGATTTTGGCTGCTCGTTTGCGCGAGTTGGCATACCTCAACAAGGGCGTAAACCTTGACCTTACGGACCGTAGGGAGAAGGATGAGAATGGCGAGTACCTCCACGAGCACTTCTACTCGGAGAATGGTCTGAAAGGCTTTGTTGAGTATCTCGACCAGAGCCGCGGTCAGAAGATTATTGACGATATTATCTATATCGACACCGAGCGTAACGGTACCCCCGTGGAGGTGGCTATGCAGTATAATGATAGTTTCTCGGAGAATGTACACTCCTATGTAAACAACATCAACACTATCGAGGGTGGTACTCACCTTACGGGCTTCCGTAGGGCTTTGACCCGTACCATGAAGAAATATGCCGAGGAGAACGGTATGCTCGCAAAGGTTAAGTTCGACATCTCGGGCGACGACTTCCGCGAGGGTTTGACCGCTGTTGTGTCGGTGAAGGTTGCTGAGCCTCAGTTCGAGGGTCAGACCAAGACCAAACTTGGTAATGACGAGGTGGCGGCGGCTGTTGATGGTGCCATTTCGCAGGCTCTTACAAACTACCTCGAAGAGCACCCCAAGGATGCAAAGGCTATCGTGGATAAGGTTATCCTTGCTGCTACGGCACGCCACGCAGCACGCCACGCAAGGGAACTTGTGCAGCGTAAGACGGTGCTTTCAGGCTCGGGACTCCCTGGTAAACTTGCCGACTGCGCAACACGCGACCGCTCGAAAGCAGAGATTTTCTTTGTGGAGGGTGACTCGGCAGGTGGTACTGCAAAGCAGGGTCGCAACCGCGAATTCCAAGCAATTATGCCTTTGAGGGGTAAGATTCTCAACATCGAGAAGGTGCAGGAGCATAGGATGTGGGAGAATCAGGAGATTAAGAATATGTTTACCGCATTGGGCGTATCTATTGGTACTGAGGAGGATAGCAACGCTCTGAATATGGATAAGTTGCGCTACGACAAGATTATCATCATGACCGATGCGGATGTGGACGGTAGCCACATTGCAACCCTTATGCTTACCTTCTTCTTCCGCAAGATGAAGGCTCTTATCGAGAATGGTCATGTCTACATCGCAATGCCACCTCTCTACCTTGTGAAGAAAGGCAATGCTAAGCACTACTGCTGGACCGACGAGGAGAGGGCAAAGATTACCGCCGAACTCGGTACTAAGGGTGTGACGGTGCAGCGATACAAAGGTCTTGGCGAGATGAACGAGCACCAATTGTGGGAGACCACTATGGACCCCGCAACTCGTATCTTGAAGCAGGTAACCATTGAGAATGCTGCCGAGGCAGACCGTATCTTCTCGATGCTTATGGGCGATGAGGTTGGTCCTCGCCGTGAGTTTATAGAGAAGCACGCGAAGTACGCCAACATTGATGCATAGTTGAAAGAAATATAACGGGTGATTTCTGCGTTACGCTCTGGCTCGAAATGCTCATTTACGCCTTGTAAACTCCGCTTTCTCGCCATTCGCAAGCCTTGAAATCCCTCCGTTCTATTCCTTTCGAGCGAGTGTGCCTTGTGGATGTTTTTGCACCAAAGGTTCATCGTAACTTGTAACTTTCAGCTTTCAACTGACAAACCGAAAACCCAAACAATATGAACGTAACAATCATTGGAGTTGCAGGCGGTACCGGTAGTGGCAAGAGTACGCTTGTAAAGCGATTGCAAGAGGCTTTCGCAGGTGACGATGTGGCAACGCTGTGCCACGACTACTACTACAAGTCGTTCCCCAATCTGACCTACGAGGAGCGTTGTAAACTCAACTACGACCACCCTCAGGCGTTTGATACGGATATGCTGGTTGAGCATATTAAGGCTCTGAAAAGTGGTGTAGCCATTGAGCACCCCGTCTACTCGTTTGTGGAGCACAACCGCACCGCAGAGAAAGTGCCCGTGAAACCCTCGAAGGTCATCATTGTGGACGGCATCCTCATCTTCGAGAATAAGGAACTGAGGGATTTGATGGATATTAAGGTGTTTGTGGATACCGATGCCGACATCAGGCTCTCGCGCCGTATTCTGAGAGATGTGCAGGAGCGTGGCAGGTCGATGGAGTCGGTCATCTCGCAGTATACCACAACTGTTAAGCCTATGCACGAGGAGTTTGTGGAGCCCTCTAAGAAATATGCAGATGTAATCATTCCCGAAGGCGGCTTCAACTCTGTGGCGGTGTCGATGCTCATCGAGAATATAAAGTCGCTCATCAGCCGCTAAGGCAGGAGTGTGTAAGGGAGAAAAAATGCGTTTGTTTGGCTTGTGGAGAGTGTGTAAAAAAGTGAGAAGCCAAATTTTAACCATTAACTAAATAGATGACAATATGTTGGTAATAAGGGAGATAACTAATAGTAAAAAGGATAAGAGGCGTTTTTTTAAGTTCCCCGTTGAACTCTATAAGGATTGCCCCTATTTCGTGCCTTCGCTCTATATGGACGAGAAGAGCGAGTTCGACCCTAAGCAGAACGGTGCTTTCGCCTATGCTGAGTGTAAGATGTGGCTTGCAGAGCGTGATGGCAAGGTTGTAGGTAGGGCAGCCGGTGTGCTCAATAAGGCTTACAACCAGAAGATGAACGTCAAACAGATGCGCTTCACAAGATTTGACTTTGTGGACGATGCAGAGGTTGTGGATGCTCTCTTCGAGAAGGTTGTGGAGTACGCCAAAGAGTGCGGTATGAACGAGATTATCGGTCCCATTGGTTTCTCGGACTTGGATAAACAGGGCTTGGTAATTGAGGGCTTCGAGGAGGAGGATATGTACGTCACTCCCTATAATTACCCCTACTATGTGCAGCACTTCGAGCGTCTGGGTATGACCAAGAAGGTCGATTGGATGGAGTTCCAGATTACTATTCCTGAAAAGATGAACGAAAGGCTCGATAGGATTGCCGAGATGGCTATCAAACGCTATGGCTATAAGGTGCTGAGGTTTAAGAAGATTTCGGACATTAAACCCTACATTATTCCTGCATTACAAATCCTCAATGAGGCGTTCGAAAAACTCTTTGGTACGGTTTGGCTCAGCGATAAACAGCTCATCGACTTCTCGCAACTGATTATGCTCGTTGGCAATCCCGACTATGTGTCGGTTGTTACTGACAAGCAGGATAACATCATCGGTTATAGCTTTATGGCTCCTTCGATTAGTAAGGCTGTAAGGGAGTCGAAGGGTAAGATTCTACCCTGTGGTATCTTCCGCATTTTCAGGGATTTGAAGAAGAGTAAAACTCTCGACTTTTATAGCATTGGCGTGAAACCCGAATACCAAAATAAGGGTGTGAATGCAATTTTATTGCGCGAGGGTTTGGCTGGTGCCATAAAGAACGGTATGAAGGTTGCGGAGACGGGTCCCGAACTCGAAACCAACGTGGAAGTTCAAAGCCAATGGAAGATGTTTGAACACCGTAATCACAAACGCCGCAGATGTTATACTTACTCCTTGCAATAGTCGCAGCATCGACCTACTCGATACTGTTTAAGTTGTTCGCTTGCAGAGAGATAGACTCTCTGCAAGCGATTGCTTTTAATTACCTCACTGCGGCAGTGTTGGGCATTGCGCTCTCTTTTGGCACTTTGTCGGAGGGCGTTGTGCTCGGTGGAGTGGAGTGGGGTCTGTCGGTAGTTATGGGGGCGATGTTTATGACCGCTTTTGTACTTATGGCTCGCAGTACCAAGAGGGTAGGAGTGTCGGTGACGACTGTTGCCGCAAGGGTCGCACTAATTATTCCTGTGGTGTGTAGTTATCTTCTGCTTCCCGACCAAATGGCACCTCGTTGGGGTGCTATTGTCGTGATATTGCTGGCTCTTGTTATGGTTATTTGGCAACCCAAAACCAAGAACGAGAAAAGCGATAGACGAGAAATTGGCTCGCTGCTGTTGCCTTTGGGGGTGTTTGTTCTCTTTGGCACCAACAATTTCTGCCTCAAATGGGCGCAAAATCGTATGACAGAGGCGGGTGCTGCCGAACAACTCTCGGCGGCGATATTTCTTTCGGCAGCGATTTTGGGCGGTATCTACTACTTTGTTGTTACTCCCAAGAGAGTCTTCTCGTGGCAGTCACTGCTGGGAGGCATTGCGTTGGGTGTGGCAAACTTTTTTACAACCTATTGTATGATACTTGGGCTTGCGGTGTTGCCCAGCGGAGTATTCTTTCCCATCTACCATGTAGGTATTGTTGCGCTTGTTACCACTTTGGGAGTGTTGATTTTTGGTGAGCGACTCTCGAAGGTGCAGATTGCAGGTTTGGCGGTGGCAGTAGCGGGCATAGTTGCATTTTTCGTCTAAAAATCGTATATTTGTATAAAGTAAACCCCCATGAGTGCCTATAAGTCCATACTCGAAAGGCTTGCAACCCACCATGAAGTCTCCCAAAAGGAGTTGGCGGGGCTGCTGCGTAGTGCCGATAACGCGGTGCTAAACTATGCTGCGGGGTTGGCACGCGAGGTTGCGCAAGAAAATTTCGGTAAAGGTGTATATATTAGGGGTTTAGTTGAGATTTCCAACCGCTGCTTGGGTGGGTGCTACTACTGCGGTCTGAGGGCTGAGAATTTGAGCCTTGCTCGCTATACGCTCTCCGAGGAGGATATTTTGAAGGCTTGCCACGAGGGCTACGCGCAGGGACTCAGGAGTTTTGTCTTGCAGGGTGGCGAGGTGCACGATAGGGCAGAGGAGATTGCCGCTGTGGTGCAAAGAATTAAGAGCGAGTTGCCCGATGTGGCAGTGACGCTCTCGTTGGGCGAACAGCCTACGAAGACCTACGCCCTTTGGCGCGATGCAGGTGCCGACCGCTACTTGTTGCGCCACGAAACTGCCACCAAAGAGCACTATGAGAAGTTGCACCCTGCAAGGATGCGCTACGAACATAGGTTGCAGTGCCTTAGGGATTTGCGCGAGTTGGGCTACCAAATCGGTGCTGGCTTTATGGTTGGTTCGCCATATCAGACCGAGGAGGAACTCGCACGCGAGGTGGAGTACCTGCTCGAACTGCACCCCGAGATGGTGGGTATAGGTCCCTTCATACCCCAACACTCCACACCTTTTGCCGATATGCCGAGGGGTGGGGTGGAGCAGACGCTGCTGATGGTATCGCTTGCGCGACTTGCTCTGCCAAAGGCACTTATCCCTTCGACTACGGCTCTCGCATCGTCTGACCAGAAGGGTATGATACGAGGTATTTTGGCGGGCTCGAATGTGGTGATGCCCAATGTGACCCCTGCGTACTACCGCTCCAACTATGCCATCTATGACGGCAAGAAGAGTATCGGCACCGAGTCGGGCGAGGGATTGCAGGAACTTCGAGAGGAGTTAGGAACGATTGGTTATGAGGCAGTCCTCACGCGTGGCGACCATCCCGATTTTGTAGAAAAAAATTAAGAGTTAAGTATATGTACAACCCCAAGTCGAAAATAGCCGAGGAGTTCATCTCCCACGAGGAGATACTCGCCACTATGGAGTATGCCGAGGCTAATAAGAGCAATAGAGAACTCATAGAGAGCCTTATAGAGAGGGCTGCGGATTGCAAAGGTTTGTCGCATCGCGAGGCAGCGGTGCTCTTGGCGTGCGACCAGAGCGACCTTACGGAGCGTATGTTCTCGCTTGCGAGGGAGATTAAGCAGAGGTTCTATGGCAATAGGATTGTGATGTTTGCCCCTTTGTATCTCTCGAACTACTGTGTGAATAGTTGCACCTACTGCCCCTATCATATTGCAAATAAGACCATTCCGCGCAAGAAACTTACCCAAGAGGAGATTGCCCGCGAGGTGGTGGCTTTGCAGGATATGGGTCATAAGCGTCTGGCTTTGGAGGCGGGCGAGGACCCACTGCACAACCCCTTGGAGTACATTTTGGAGAGTATCAAGACCATCTACTCCATTAAGCATAAGAATGGTGCAATCCGTAGGGTTAATGTCAATATCGCTGCAACGACTGTGGAGAACTATCGCAGGCTTAAAGATGCGGGCATCGGTACCTATATATTATTTCAGGAAACCTACCACAAGGAACGCTACGAAAAACTCCACCCACGCGGACCCAAGAGCAACTATGCTTGGCATACGGAGGCTATGGATAGGGCTATGGAGGGCGGCATTGACGATGTGGGTATTGGCGTGCTGTTTGGCTTGGAGGGTTACCGCTATGATTTTGTGGGACTTATGATGCATGCTGAGCACTTGGAGGCGAGGTTTGGTGTGGGTCCTCACACTATCAGTGTGCCGAGGATATGCCCTGCCGATGATATTGATGTTGCCGATTTTGCGGATGCGGTGCCCGATGATATTTTCCACAAGATGGTGGCTATTATCCGCATAGCCGTACCCTATACGGGTATGATTATATCGACTCGCGAGAGCCAAGCCTCTCGCGAGAAGGTCTTGGAGTTGGGCGTGTCGCAGATTAGCGGCGGCTCCAATACGGGCGTGGGAGGCTATGCCGATGGCGCAGGGGAGCGCAATGGCGACACTGCTCAGTTCGATGTTAGCGACACCCGCACACTCGACGAGGTTGTAGGTTGGCTATTGAGGCTCGGGTATGTGCCGAGTTTTTGTACTGCTTGCTACCGCGAGGGGCGCACTGGCGATAGGTTTATGTCGCTCGTCAAGAGCGGTCAGATTGCCAACTGCTGCCAGCCCAACGCGCTGATGACCCTCAAAGAGTACCTTATGGACTACGCCTCGCCCGAGACCCTGCGTTTGGGCTTGCAGGTCATTGCCGAGGAGTTGGAGCGCGTGCCCCACGCGAAAGTTAGGCGCATTGCTGAGGAAAATCTCGTAAAAATCGAGAATGGCGAGCGCGATTTCCGCTTCTAATTGTCGAACCCCCAAATCTTATGACTATGAATAACACACCTCAATCTCTTCGTACCCACATCGGCTTTTTTGGTCGCTGCAATGTGGGTAAATCCTCTCTGATTAACGCACTTGCGGGTCAGAGCGTGGCTATCGTGAGCGATATCGCGGGCACTACGACCGACTCTGTTGTCAAGAGTATGGAGATTGGTGCGCTGGGTGCTTGCGTGCTGATTGATACAGCGGGCATTGACGACAGCAGTGCTCTGGGCGCGCAACGCAGGGAGCAGACGATGCGTGCAGCCGACAGATGCGATATGGCGGTTGTGGTGTGTGGCGCGAGCGAGGAGTACGATGCCGAACGCGAACTGCTCGCACTCTTCGGGGAACGCAAAGTGCCTGTGGTTGTGGTGCTTGGCAAGAGCGATATGCTCATTTCGCCTGCCGAGCGTGTGGAGCGTGTGGAGAGTGAACTTGGCACGCGCCCACTGCTGGTGAGTGCCACTAATAATATAGGTGTTGGGGCTGTTGTGGAGTCGCTTGTGTCGCATAGGGGCTCCAAGTCGGATGCTTCCGAGAGCCTTACGGGTTCGCTTGTTGATGCGGGCGATAGGGTGGTGCTTGTTATGCCCCAGGACGCGAGCGCACCGAAGGGACGCTTGATACTGCCCGAGGTGCAGACCTTGCGCGAACTGCTGGATAAACGCGCAGTGGCGGTGTGCTGCCAGCCCGAGGAGTTGGAACAGACCCTCGGCGGACTTGCCCGCGCGCCACGACTGATAATTACTGACTCTCAGGCGTTTGGCTATATTGCCGAGCGCGTGCCCGAGGGCACATTGCTGACCTCATTTTCGGTGCTGATGGCTTGCTATAAGGGCGATAGGGAGGCTTTTGTGCGTGGCGCGAGGGCCATTGATGCGCTCTCCGAGCAGAGTAGGGTGCTTATTGCCGAGGCTTGCACCCACGCGCCTGCGGGCGAGGATATTGGCAGGGTTAAACTCCCCGCAATGCTACGCCGCAGGGTGGGCGAGGGGTTGCGAGTGGATGTTGTGGGCGGTGCGGACTTCCCCGAGGACCTTACCCCCTACGACCTTGTGATACACTGTGGAGCTTGTATGTTCACACGCCGCCACGTTCTCTCGCGCCTTGCTACTGCCGAGAGCCAGAGTGTGCCGATGACCAACTATGGTATGGCGATAGCGCATTTGCAGGGCATTTTAGATAAGGTAGCATTTCCGAATTGAGAATTGAGAATTGAGAATTGAGAATTTTCCCTCAAAGTTAGAGGGGGCGTGTGTAAGCAAAAAAAACTCTTCCGCAATCTCGGAAGAGTTTTTTTTGTGTAACCCTCAAAGGGAGTTTTAGAAATTTTGGAATGTGCTCCAACTGCTGTTAGCCTCTGCGGCACTCTCTACACTGTCGGGAAGATTTACGAAGAAATCCATACCCGTCAACTGCTCTATTTGATCCACGCTTACTGCATAGTTTGCGTAGAGGGAGTCGGAATAGTTTTGGTGCACAAACCAGAAACCAATTGCCGAGGCAGAGGTAACGGTCGAGCCGCTCTTGTTTATCTTCAAAACCACCTTGTAGAAGTAGTTTGGCACCGGCACGCTCTTGGTGTCGTCCTTTGCTGTTGTGTAGGAGATGCTTTCGTTACCTCCCACAGTCTGCAAAGCAGTACCTGTCACAACATAGATTTCTTCCTTTTCGGCAATACCTTGCACTGCTTGTTCGAGTGCGTTCCAGATGCTGCCATTGAATTTATCTTGGAGCTGAGGTACGGAGTTGGTAACGTGGAAAGTCTGCAACTGCATACCTTTTATGTTGTTGCGCGAGGAGTTTGGTATAAGGTGTCCCCTCGAATAGTTGCTGCTGTACGAATGACTGCAAAGGTCTACTTGGTAGCTCTCGTCCAGATTGGGGTCGAAACTCCAACTGCCTGGTCGCGAGAGCGAGCCCATATGACTACTGTTGAGAGGATAAGCCACCCAATAAGTGGTGTAGTCCTCTTTGTCGTAGGCTATGGTGTAGTTTCTTTCTCCGCCATAGAAGAGAGTGTTGACATAGAGGTTAGTGCCACTCATTGCTGCGGGCACCTCCCACCAGTCGGGCTGCGTTCCGTCTACGGGGTCGCTACTTTGCGATGCGCTGAGGGTTGTGAAACTGTAAACATCACTTGTGTAGGTGTTACCATCACTTGCCACAGCCCACGCCTGATAGTAGTATGTGGTGTTAGCACTGAGCCCCGTGATTGTTGCATCGAAATACTTTCCGTCCTCGCTCAAACCGGCCTCTTCGCTGAGGCTGAGATTGCCTGCCGATGTGCCATAGCGGAACCCTACCGAAGTAGGGTTCACGCTCTGGGCATATTCATCGTAACAGTACGCGCTCAGGAACGCATAGTTTTTGTCGATGCTTGTACCCATCTCGCCCATCAGGACGTTCAGGGTAGGTGTAGGCTCTTCACCTCCGGCGCCCTCGCCGGATACACCTCAGTTAGACCAAGTCAAACCACCGATACAGCAATATGCAGTTGTTGATTTGTTGGCGATTTTAATTTGATACTGACCAGTGATGTTCAAAGATGTCAAATCATAAGTAGCGGTAGCATCAGTTTTTTTAGATTTGGTGTCAAGTGTGCCAACTTTGTGAGTCGTTCCCGTGGCTACATCTATAACGTAAATATTAACGCCGGTGCCTGTATTATTTGAACGTGCTGTCAGTGTAAGGCTCTTGATACCTCCATCAAGAGTTTCAGAAAGAACATAAGTGCCATCTGCATTTGCGGGTTTTAGAAGAGTAATAGCATTACTTAAAGAAGAACCCGAAGATATATTACTCCAGTATTGTTTGGATGCTCCTTGCCAAGTCCAAGTACAAGCATTACCAGTTGTGGTACCAGTATCGGCATTGCTTTGACCATTGTTAGTCCAAGTAGTAAAGTCCTCAGTGTAAGTCTTGCTCTCCTCTACATCGCCACCGCCACTTTCGCCTGCCAATTGAGCGATAGTGAAGGTTTTTGTTACATCAGTCTGACCATCGCACGAAGCAGTGATAGTTACAGTCGCATTACGCGCATCGCTATTGTTCGCAGCTACGGTGTAGATAACTTTACCCTCGCTCAAACTCATATTCGAAAGCCAAGTTGCCTCGCTGGTTACAGTGTAAGTCCATTCGCCAACGGGGCTGCCCAAACCAACAGTCTGCTCTGCATTGGTAACACCAGCAGCAGAAACATCGGTAATGTTATCGATAGTAATGGTAGGTGCTACAATAGTAGGCTCCTCGGGATCGGGAGTCTCGCTGCCACCACTAACATATTTGTAGATAGCAAGTGCAGTTTGGCTTGCGCTTGCATAGCAAGCAAAGAGGGGAGTTCCGCTATTGTAGTTGTACTGCATTACATTACGGTTAGAACTCTGTTTAGCCTGAATGCTTGCAACTCCGTTACTAATAGAGATAGTCCACGAACCATGATTGTCAAGAGTGGCTTTGGTCTTCAATTGGTTGCCAGTGGAACTACCTGCGTAAAGATAACCAGTATTTGTACCTGTTACATAGAATGCGAAAGTTCCACTAGAATTACCAGCCTTCAACTCAATCTCTTGAATGTTTGAGTCAATTGTGATGGTGTTGTTGTTTGCGTTTTTAGTTACTGGTTTTGCTTCACGGTTATTACTTTTTTGGTTGGTCGAAATAGCGTATGTTGCGTCCTGGTTAGTGATCACAATCTTGTCGCCAACTGCCAAGGTCGAAGCGTCCTCTACAAGATACCAACCCTCTGCAACAACATCGTCATCCTGCGGCTCTTCGTTTACAGTGATGGTGTAGGTAGCAGTTTTACCCTCGTAGGTAACGGTTACGGTGTACTCGCCGGCGGTGCCCAAGTTAACTTCGCTGTTGTTTACGGTTGCATCTTCAGTTACATCCTCGGTGGAGTTGTCGTTGTACTTAGCAGTAACGGTACCGCCAAATGCCCACTCATCGCCAACGGTGAAGGTGGTCTTAGCACCGCTAACCTCAATCGACTCAAGAGCCTTTACAAGCTCCTCATCCGAGCCGGTACCATTCAATCGGTAGAGGGAAACTGCTTCTTTACCACTTGTGTAGTAGCGGAAACGATTGTTGCTACCACTCGAATAAACCTGCATTGCAAGACCGCCCTTACCCTTGAGAACGCAGTTCTCTATGGTGTTGAGATAAGTGCCTGCGCTATATGTAGCGTTCTCGCTCATACCGTTGCCAGTACCACTATTACCGATATACAGACCGCCAGCAGCCAAAACAGAATATCCACCGTCTACTTTGGCAATTGTGAAAGATTTTGCGGTGTAATCACCAGTAATAGTACCATCTACGATTTCAACAGAGAAGGTATTGTTGTCTTTGTCGAGGGCAGCACTGGTAGTGCCACTGCCATCGAAAGCAATGTTTTTGCTCTCACAAACCAAAAGATATTCGCCACTGTAATCAGCCAAGTTGTTTTTGGTAACCTTGGTGTAAACTTTGTCGGTTGCCTTGTCGTTAGTCTTGCTAACAGTAGTGGAGAAACCCATTACATTACCAGCAGTGAAGGTAAGGGGTTTCTCTGCATTGATAGTGCCGGTCTTCTGGTAGTATGCCTTGTCGGTCTCAACATCGAAAGTGTAGGCACCAGTGTACTCGCCGGGGAAGCAAGTGAAGAAGATGGGATTCTCGGTAACAGCAGTCAAGTTGCCATTATTGAGAGTCACTACATTGCTACCAGTAGTTGCGTAGGCAGCAGTACCAGCAGTGAAGTTGATAGTCACATCGCCATTGAGAACAGCCTCTTCGAAGGTAATGGTAACAGTCTGAATGATCTCGCCTGCGGGAATACCTTTGAGGTTCATACGACCAATAGCAGCCAAACGATGGAATACAAGTTTGCCACCGTGACCGTCTTTATTCGCTACATCCAAAATCGCTTTCGACATCATAAGGTCGGCAGCAGGATCGTAGGTGTTATCGGTCAAAGTTTGGGTAGAGGGAACAACAGCAGTAACCTCCGAAAAATCCGTGTTACTCTTCCAGTTAGCATCGGGATAAATTGCTGCGTAGTCGTAAGAGGTAACAACTCCATCGACAGAGTCAAATTCTGAGGTAAAAGTTGCAGAACCATTAGCAGCAATGTCTGCTGCCTCGCTCTTCTTTTTGTTGATTTTATTTGCACCATTTGCCCATTGAACGAAAGCAACTTGGTCGCCTTCGCTCCAATCAAAATTTGCTGCGTTGTCCACAATAGTAACCGAAGTTTTGCTCTCGGGTGCATCAGCGGTAAAACTCAAAGTGAAAGTATCATTAGCCTCGATACCCTCGTTCATAGCCTCGTTCTCGCACGAGGTCAATGCCATTGCAGCTGCTGCAAAAAGCATCAAAGATTTCATCAATTTCTTCATAACTGCAATGTTTTTTTTAGAGTTCTTCTCCATAATCGTTAAAAAGACCTGCTTGACCAGCGGCACCCTGCTCGCCCCAATATGCGGGCGAAACGGCAATTCCGTTCTCAACTACTACGTTCTCAACGTAGATTTGAGGATTTGTGTACTGTTTTTTCATTTGTTTTTGTTGTGTTTTGAAATTTGTTAATAAATAATTTATTTTGTTTTGTTTGTAAATGCTTGGTTTTGTGCGACTTGGTAGCATTGTTGCCCTTACCGCGCGCATTCTGCGCGCAAAGATAGAACTTTTTTACATATATTTATATATAGGACACATTTTTTTTGCAAAAAAATGTGTCCTATATATGTCTACCGTCTACCGTCTGCCGTCTACCGACCTAAGGCTTACCGCCCCTATTGTTCTTGGGTATCTTTTTTAATACCCGTGATGTTGGGGGGCTCCTTGTCATTCTTGTTTTTCCTGTTTTTCTTGCAGGGATAATAGGAGTGACAGGGGTAACAGGGGTAACAGGAGTAACAATGGCGAGCATCGTAAAATTAGGGAGCGAGGAGTAGAGTTCCGAGCGGGGTGGGTGGGGTGCGCGAAACGCGCACAATTTCGGCAAGGTAGATGCCAACCGCCAGCCTTTCGGCAGTTGTGGCAAGACGATTTACTCTTTACTCTTTACTCAATTCTCACTAAACAAAAACCGCTTGCCAAATTCGGCAAGCGGTTTCCCCTTAAATCTCGTCCCTCAGGTTGTCGATGTCCTCGTCTTCGTCGTCGGCAAATTCATCGGCACCCTTCAAATCGTCGCTATAATAGTCGCTATCCTCGTGATCCTCAACATGGTCGTCAATCTTCACCGCAACCTTCACCAAGTAACTAACATCCTCAGTCTCAAAAGGTACGGCATAGAAAAAATCGCCGTTGGGTTTCTCGATACGCATCATCGCATCGTTATAGCCGTAAGGATACAACTTCTTAACCTCCTCCTGCAACTCCTCGGGAAGGTTCGCAAAACTCACCACGGAGCGTCTTTTAACTACTTTTGTTGTCATATATCTTTGCGTTTTTGTCTGAAAATTTTTGCAATTATAAGGCAAAAATCCTTATTCGGTGCTGTTGTTAATAACTTTTTTTCTTTTTCGCACTTTTTTGGCTCTCCAACGCGCGTTTTCTCGCCCTTTTTTTGTACTTTTACACTCGAAAATTAAGCAACAATACAATGCAAAAAACAATAGAACAGTTGCGCCAAAGGCTCAACAATCTAAACTATAAATACTATGTCGAAGCATCGCCCGAGGTGAGCGACTACGAGTACGACGCAATGTTGCGCGAACTCGCCGAACTCGAAGCCAAGCACCCCGAATTCTTCGACCCTAACTCGCCAACTCAGCGCGTGGGTAGCGACCTCGCAAATACCTTTAACTCGGTGGCGCACAAATACCCAATGCTCTCGCTATCAAATACATACTCGCTCGAAGAATTGAGTGCCTTTGTGGAGCGCATAGAGCGCGAAGAGGGCGCGGTGGAGTTCGTCTGCGAACTGAAATTTGACGGCACAGCAATCTCCATAATCTACGAAAATGGGCGTCTGGTGCGTGCCGTAACAAGGGGCGATGGCACGCGTGGCGATGATGTCACCGCCAACATCCGAACAATCCGCTCCGTACCCCTCGTGTTGCAGGGCGAGAATATACCCCCATACCTCGAAATGAGGGGCGAGGTTATTATGCCTCACGCCTCCTTTCAAAGGCTCAACGCCGAGCGCGAAGAGGCGGGAGAGCAACCCTTTGCAAACCCTCGAAATGCCGCGGCAGGTACCATAAAACTCCAATCCTCTGCCGAGGTTGCAAGGCGAGGACTGGACTGCTTCCTATATTATATGGTGGGCGAGGGGTTGCCACACCAAAACCATTGGGATAATCTGCAAGAAGCACGCCGTTGGGGGCTCAAAATCTCCGACCGTATGGTTAAGTGTGCCTCGTGGCAGGAAATTTCCGACTTTATAACTCGCACAGACACAGAGCGTTCCGCGCTGCCCTACGATACCGATGGAGCAGTAATAAAGGTCAATGACTATGCCACACAGCGCAGGCTCGGCTCCACCGCCAAGGCTCCGCGCTGGGCTGTGGCTTACAAGTTCAAGGCAGAGCAGGCGCTCTCACGACTCCTCTCGGTCGATTTTCAGGTCGGGCGCACGGGTGCCATTACACCGGTTGCAAACCTCGAACCCGTACAACTTGCGGGTACGGTTGTCAAGCGTGCCTCACTCCACAATGCCGACCAAATCGCTCTCTTGGATGTGAGAGTGGGGGATATGGTCTATGTCGAAAAGGGTGGCGAGATTATACCCAAAATTACGGGCGTGGAACTCTCGGAGCGCACCGAGGAGTGCGTGCCTTTCGAGTATATTGACCGCTGTCCCGAGTGCGGTACTCCGCTCGTGCGTATCGAGGGCGAGGCTAAGCACTACTGCCCCAATGCCGAGGGGTGTACACCGCAAATTGTGGGGCGCATAATACACTTCATTTCGCGTAAGGCAATGAACATAGAGGGCATTGGCGACGAAACGGCAGAACTGCTCTACAAGAGCGGGCTTGTGAAAGATATTGCCGACCTCTACTCTGTTCAGCCTCAGCAAATTGCATCGCTCCCCAGAATGGGTGTGAAGAGTGCCGAAAATATTATGCACAATCTGGCTCTTTCGCGCGAAGTGCCCTTCTCGCGTGTGCTTTTCGCGCTTGGTATCCGTTTCGTTGGCGAAACAACGGCAAAATATCTGGCACAACATTTCCGTTCTATGGATGCACTTTTGGCGGCAACCGTTGAGGAGTTGGCGGAGGCTGACGAGGTGGGCGATAAAATTGCAAGGAGTATTCGCGACTACCTTGATGATGAGCGTAATGTGACTATTATCAATCGCTTGCGCGAGGTGGGCTTGCAGATGGAGGAGAGCCAACGCGAGGTGGTGTCGGATGTGCTTGCAGGGGTGTCGATAGTCATATCGGGCTCCTTCGAGCGTCACTCGCGCGATGAACTCAAAGCACTAATCGAACTCCACGGAGGACAAAATCTTGCGGCAGTGTCGGGAACTACGGACTACCTCTTGGCTGGCGATAAGATTGGTCCTGCCAAGTTGCAGAAAGCCACCAAGTTGGGTGTGAAGATTATCTCTGAGAGTGACTTTGAAGAGATGATAGGTGGTGCTGGTGTTGTGCCGTCAGAAGAGCCCGCTACACAATCCACGCCTAAGGAAGAAGAAAAGATTACGGTGCAAGGGGTGCTTTTTTAGCAGAAAAGATATATTTTTGCCCTATAAACAAAGAATATAATAGTAGATATATATGATAGAGAAACTCAAAGGACTCGGTGTTGCGCTTGTAACGCCATTTACGGATAGTGGCGAGGTGGATTATGCCGCACTCGAAAGGCTTGTGGACTATGTTATTGAGGGAGGTGTGGACTACCTTGTAGTGATGGGTACTACGGGCGAAACGCCCACATTGACGCTTCCTGAGAGGGTGGCGGTGCTGAGGGCTGTGAAGGCTCGCAATGCAGGTAGATTGCCACTCGTTGTGGGTGTTGGAGGTAACGACACCGCAAGGGTTGTGGAACTCATAGACCAAACAAACCTCGATGGCGTGGATGCTATTTTGAGCGTTACACCTTTCTATAACAGACCCTCCCAACGCGGTCTGTTTGAGCACTATAAGTATATTGCCGAGCGTTCACCACGCCCCATTATTCTCTATAATGTCCCCAGTAGAACGGGCGTGAATATGACGGCCGAAACCACACTCCGTATCGCCCGCGAATGCCCTAATGTGGTGGCTATCAAGGAGGCGAGTGGTGACATTGTGCAGATTAAGGAGATTATAGCCAGTGCTCCCGAGGGCTTCCTTACCATTTCGGGCGATGACTCCCTTGCTCTGCCTATTATGCAAGCTGGTGGTGTGGGAGTTATCTCGGTGGCTGCCAACGCTTTCCCACGATATTTTGCCGACCTTATTGGCGAACAAGCAAGGGGTGGTAGTAGGGCAAATGACGAGAAATTCGAGAGGATACGCCCAACCGTTAAGATGCTTTTTGCCGAGGGTAACCCCTCTGGGGTAAAGGCTGCGCTGACTGTGAAGGGAGTGGTTAGAAATAACCTCCGCTTGCCACTTGTGCCTGTGTCTGACGAACTCTATGAGTCGCTCAGAGAGAGTATTGAAAGAGAGGGTTTTAGGTAGGATGCTATGCGTTGGAGAGTATCTGTTGTAGGGCTGTTGATTGCATTGATGATGTGTGCGATGTCGTGGGATGTTGCGGGTCAGAGTGTGCGTACGCCCAACAATGACGATGTTCTTGCTCGCACCATAAACTCCGACTCCCCCTATTTTTTGGACCGCCTAATGGCGAAGTATCTATCGTGGCAACAGCCACTTACGCCCGAGGAGATGCACTACCTCTACTATGGCTATGCTTTTAGCGACCTCTACCGACCTTTGGAACCTATCGGGGCGGAAGATGGGGTGCTATCTGTTGTGGAGGAGATTATGACGGAGCCCACCGAGGAGCGTATGCGCAGGCTTGTGGAGAGTGGTTTGCAGGTTATGGAGCGCGACCCGTTCAGCCCTAAAAATCTCAATTTCCTCGCCTTTGCTTACGGCTCGTTGGGTGATGCCGAGAACGAGAAAAAGTGTTTCGAGAGGCTCGAAGCGGTGCTGAAAACGATAGAGAGTTCGGGTACGGGCGAGAAGGAGAGTAGCCCGATGCATGTGTTGTGGTTTTCGCACGCTGCCGATGTTCTCTATGCTCGCGGACTCGATATTAAGAGCCGCGAGGTGGTATCGCGTACCTGTGAGTATATCTTCCTTACGATGAAAGATGAGAGGGGTAATTTGGGCTATTATTTCGACTTTTCGAGAATCTATTGGGTAAAGCCCAAGGCGACAATTAAGCCCGAGAAGAGGGGTTGGACAATAAATAATATGCCGTTTGACTAAGTTTGTATGAAATTGATAACCAAATACATATATAATACATTGCTTTTGATGGTGACGCTTTTCCTATTGGGTGGGTGCGCTGTGGAGAGTGATGTTGAGATGCTCGAAAGTGGCGAGGTGGAGCATACGCTTGTTATGTATTTGCTTGCGGAGAGTAATTTGTCGAGCAGCCTGTATAAAAATGCTCTCGATGCCGAAAAAGGTATGGCTGGGGCATCGCCCGCTACGCGACTTGTTATCTATCACGATACGGCAGAGGGAAGTAAACTCTACGAGGTGCGCTATTTGCCCTACGGAAGTGGCGGCGAGTATATCAGCCACTGCAAAACCCTAAAAACATACCCACGCCAAGCCTCTACAACCCCCGAGGTTATGAAGTGTGTGATGGAGGATATCAAGACTCTTGCTCCAAGTCGCACCTATGGCTTGGTTATGTCGGGACACGGTACGGGGTGGTTTCCTAAGCCTACTACGGGTGTCGGCTACGATCAGCAGAAAGTTGCTCCTGTTGGTGGGGTGGGGGCTGCGGAGTACTACTATGATTGGTGGCGCGAGAATCCCGAAACACGCAGTGTGGGCTACGACTATGCACAAGGTGTTGATGGAGAGTGGAGCAGGGACGAAGAGGAGAGTTATACCTCCTCGTTGGAGTTGTTGGAGGGCTTGTCGCCCATTCGCTTCGACTACATAATTTTTGATGCTTGCTTTATGTCGTCGGTGGAATTTCTCTACGATTTCCGCCACGCTACGGACTATATTGTGGCTTCGCCCGTTGAAATTTTGGCGGTGGGACTTCCCTATAAGGAGATTGTGCAAACGCTTATGAGCCATACGAATAACCTCTCGCGATTGGGCGATGTGGTTATGGATGTTTATATGCGCGACAATGTGTTTTCGAATCGCAAATCGTTGGCTCTTACGATGATAGATTGCTCAAAGTTGGAACCTCTGGCAGATGCTGTGACGGCGATTTGTGCCTCGGCGGCTGCGGATGGTTGCGTGAGCCTTGTTGAGAGCCGACTCCAAAAGGCACAATATGAGGGCGAGGAGTTACCCTATTTCGAGGGCGTGCAGCCACTCGATAGGATGCAACCTGCGGGCTTCCACGACTTGGAGGACTTTGTGTGCGGGCTGACCGATAGCGACGAACTGAAAGAGCAGTTCCAAAAGGCACTTGACGATGTGGTGGTGTGGAGTTGCCATACGGAGGATATCTACGCTTTGGGCTACGACCTTAGAGGACTCTCTTTTGGCTATGACAACATAGAGTATAAGGTTGGCGGTGCGCTGGAACTCTGTGGCATCAATACCTATATTCCTATTGCTACGGCTCCAAGAACGCTTTCGCACTACTTGCAGACCGCTTGGGCAAAGAAAATCTACGGCATAAAATAGCCCCCAAAATGGCGCAAATGATGTTCAGAACCCCGATTTTCGGGGTTCTGTTGTTTTTGCGTAAGTCGCTGATTTGTAGGCGACTGCGTTTTGTTGTCCATTTTTGTTAATTTATTGTTAAATTTTTCTATGGTTTTGTGCCAATAAATGTTTATATTTGTAAGAGGTAAATGCGCCGATTCAAACAAAACAATAACTCTAATTATTAACTAAAACTCAAACTTTATGAAAAAACTTTTACTCATTGCTGCCGTTGCTGTTGCTTCGATTTTTTCGGCACAGGCACAGGAAGTTGAGGTAAACCAGTATGGTCAGAAGGTGACCTCGCTCCCCATCAATGCCAGCGTGCAGGACGGTATCTTGGTTTTCCAGAACAAAGATGCAAACTACAAGATGTGGTTTGATGTTCGTATTCAGGGTGATGCTGCTGTTTACTTTGGTTACGACAAAAACCTTACTACCATTGGTAATGGTATGAGTTTCCGCCGTACCCGTTTTGCTGTAAAGACACAGATTAACAAAGATTGGTACGCAGAGTTCGATACCGACTGGACCAGCGGTATTGTTGAGCTTAAAGATGCTATTCTTCAATACGATGGTGTTGAGAATTTGCAGATTAAGATGGGTAACTTCAAGGAGAACTTTTCCATTCAGCGTAACTCCACCAGCCGCTACCTCCTCTTCATGGAGCGTGCAATGTGTACCTACTTGGCTCCTTCGCGCCACATGGGTGTAAACTTCCGCTACAACACTCCCGCTTTGTGGTTGTCGGCAGGTGTCTTTGGTCCCGAAATCAAAGGTTCTGAGGAGCAGAAAGCAATGGAGGATGGTAATAAAGATTATGGTCTGAACGAGGGTTTGTCATACACCGGTAAAGTTGTATGGCGCCCCTTGCACAAGATGGATAATGGCTCGTTGCACATTGGTGCAGCTGTTTCGTATCGCGAGCCTAAGATTACCTCTACTGATGGTTACAATGCAATCCGTTATAGCACTCGTAACTCGACCAGCATCAACCGTAAGAAATTCCTTGATACCGATGCAATCAAAGGTCTTGACCACGAGTTCCTCTGGACAGTAGAGTTGGCAGGTCACTACGAGGGCTTGCGCTACGAGGCTGCTTACATTTCGCGTCAGGCATACATTGACCTTGAGAAGAACGATAAAGGTGCAAACCTCAAACCCGCAAGCGGTTGGTATGTTCAGGCTGGTTATATGCTCTTTGGTGGCAAGCAGAAATACGATGCAGGTGGTGCTAAATATACTCGTTGCACTCGCGGTAAGGATTGGGGTGACTTGGAGTTGGCTGCTCGCGTAGACTATATTGACCTTAATCTTAATAAATATTATATGGGTGGCTCGGGTATGCAGTACGCTCTCGGTTTGAACTACTATCCCTTTGAGAATGTTAAGTTTATGATTAACTACCAGTTTGCTGATAATGATATCTATGCAAATGGTAAAGGCTCACAGGATGGTAAAGACAAGGCATCCAAGAACCAATTTAACACTGGTTACGACAAAGATGGCAAGGCTACCAAATACCCTGGCGATGTAGTTAAGGGTAATGGTATCGACTTCCACATGATTACTTGCCGTTTCCAAGTTGCATTCTAAAACAAATACACAATAAACTTTAACTAACTAATTAAAACACAAAAATCATGAAAAAACTTTTTGTATTTGCAGCAATGGCTGCTATGGCAATGACTGCTTGTAATGAGCCCGTTGAAGGTGTTGAAGGTAGCGGCAGTGGTAACGGTAATGGTAATGGCGAGGGCGAAAAACCCTCAGTTGCCGCAGTGGTACTCAACGAGCTCGATGGTAACAATAAATTCATCGAGATTTACAACCCCAACGATGTAGAGGTTTCGCTCGAGGGTTACACCATCTACAAAGACGCTGCTAAAACCGTTTGGACTGGTGCTGAGACTATCAAAGTTCCCGCAAAGGGTTACTTGGTACTCGAGAGTGAGGATCTCTTGGCTGACGCAGAGGCTGAGGGTGGTAGTTATACCTACGAGAGCGAGGCTCATGTTTTCGGTAGTGGTCTTTCGGCAAAGAAGAGTCTTCTTATTGAACTTAAAGATCCCGATGGCGAACTTGTAGATTCGTTTACTCGTGGTTCGGAGCCTTGGAATGCAGCTGGCTATGAGAATGACACAGAGCATTCGTTCTCGCGTGTTCCCAATGCAACTGGCGACTGGGCTTATGCAGACTCCACCAAAGGCGCAGAGAATGGCGCAAAAGTTGCAGAGATTAACCATGAGAAGGAGATGTAATAATCTCTCTTAGGTTAATAAACGCACATAAAAATTGCTTATTTTGAGCGGGTACCCCATTCTTTGGAGTGGGGTACTGCTCACAATAGACCACACAAACAAAAACATTTTTTAGGACTATGTCGAAAGAGAAAATGGAGATTGGAGCAATCTCGAAACCTCGTTTTGAGTTCCGCTCCTTTGGTCAGAACTTCGAGGCTGCACACGCCCGTATGGCTCGTCTGTCGGTGCCCGTGCCCGAGAAAGTTTGGAGGCGCACAAGCGATGAAATCTACATCATCAGCCGTGCCAACGACATCAACAACACCAAAATCCGCGATGGTAAGATGGATATCAAAACCTATGTTCAGACCGTTGACGGTTTGGAGCAGTGGAACCCCCTTATGAAGGGCGAATTCCCCATCTCGCGTGAGGTTTTGGAGCAGGAGGTGTTCCCCGCATTTATGGTGGAGATGCCCGCACTCACCAAAGATACCTACACCTTCGAGGAGTTCCTCGCTATGGTCGAGGCTAACAAAGACCTCGCAGCCGTTAGGGTACACAAAGAGAGGTTTGGCTATATGGTTAATGACACCATCTGCGAGGTTGGTAATGTGCTTATCAACGGCGCAAAGGTTGTGACCATCAACTCCGAATCGACCGAGATTGAGGATATCAAAAAGACCATCGCCGATTGCGGTTTGGAGGGCGTTGAGAACATCAACTACTTGCAGGCCATCAAGCGCGTGATTGGTATGACCAAAAAACCCCTTGCTAATGAGTAATTGTTATGGCACAGGAAATTGAGAGAAAATTCTTGGTAGCCGGCGAGTTCAAATCGCTCGCTAAGAAGGCTACCCGCATCACTCAGGGCTACCTTTCGTCCGTTCCCGAGCGCACCGTTCGCGTGAGGATTAAAGGCGAGAAGGGCTTTATTACCATCAAAGGTATCGGCTCGGCAAGTGGCGCAAGTCGCTATGAGTGGGAGAAAGAGATTCCCGTAGCAGAAGTAGAGGAACTCTTGAAAATTTGCGAACCCGGCGTGATTGACAAAACCCGCTATCTCGTGGAGGCTGGCGAGCACACCTACGAAGTAGACGAATTCTACGGCGATAATGAGGGTTTGGTTGTGGCAGAGGTTGAACTTGCATCGGAAGATGAGAACTTCGTGAAACCCGAGTGGTTGGGCGAAGAGGTAACCGGTGATGTTAAGTACTACAACTCGATGCTCATGAAAAACCCCTACAAAAACTGGTAATAGAACAGTGCCCCAAGCAGTTGGGGCGAAACTCTATTGATACTTTTTGCACTCCCGAGGTCTGCCGCACCAAGACGGTGCGGCAGAGTGGGGTGCCACCTAAATCGAATGTACCTATAAAACTATATACGCTATGGCTGAAACTACTAATTTGAATCCCGAAGAGGAGCAGGTGTTTGACCCACTGGATATGAATAACTACAAGGTCGAGAAACTCCCCAAAATGGAGAAGAGCGGCTTTGAGAAGTGGATGGCTCGACTGGGCGGTCCGCTGGCTATCTTGGTCTTTGTGCTTATCTATTGGGTTGCCGACATAGGCTTCCTCAATGATATTACAGCCGACTCCCTCACGGGCGACAAGGCAATAAAGAGGCTCGATACACTCGGCTTGGTCGATTTTATCCGCATCAACTACGCAATGCTTGCGATTTTTGCGGCTGCCATCGTGCTGTGGGTTACGGAGGCTATTCCCAACTACCTCACCTCGCTACTGGTAATCTTGGGCGTGGTACTGACGGGTGTTGCTCCCCAAAAGGAGGCTTTCGCTCAACTCGGTCACCCCGTAATGTGGCTCAATATCCTCTCGTTTGTGTTGGCAAGTATGCTCGTAAAGACCAAAGTCGCCAAGAGGTTTGCCCTCTGGTTTGTGCTTAGGTTTGGTCGTAGCGCAAGCGGTATATTTTTCAGTTTTATAATCATCAACCTTGTGCTGTCGATGTTCATCTCGGCAACGACCGTTAAGGCGACTATCCTACTGCCAATCTTTATGGTTGTGGCTGCGATTTATGGCGCAAGCAATGGCGATAGGAACAACTTTGGTCGTAACCTTGTGTTGCAAAACCTCTTTGCAGTCAATATCGGTGCGAGTGGCTTTATGACGGGTTCGGGTGCAAACCTCTTGGCAGTGTCGCTCATCGCAGGCGTTGTGGGTGGCTACACCATCTCATACACCGATTGGCTCTCGGCAGCCCTGCCTTTGGCACTTTTGCTGCTCTTCCTCGGCTGGTTTATTGGTGCAAAGGTCATCTTCCCGCTGAAAAAAGAGGAGCAGAAACCCCAAATCGAGGGCGGTATGGAACGCCTCCAAAGCGAACTCAAAGCGATGGGTAAGGTGTCGTTCGAGGAGATTAAGGCGGTGCTTATCTTTGTGGGCGTGCTCATCTTGTGGGTTACAAAGGAGTGGCACGGTATTGACGAAACAACGGTTGCATTTATTGGTGCTGTTGTGGCTCTGATGCCCGGTATCGGCATCGTCAAGTGGAACGATGTGGATATTCCTTGGCACCTGATGCTCTTCTCGGCTGGTGCCTATGTGCTTGGTACGGGTCTGAATGCCACCGATTTGCATGTTACCATTGTAGATACGGTCTTCGATAGCCTTGGTATTACTGCCAACACCCCCTATTGGGTGCTCTATGTGGTGCTTACAGGCTTTATGTTGCTCAGTGCGCTTGTATTTTCGAGCAAGAATATGCGTACAATGATTTTTGTGCCTATCGCTATCGCTACGGCGCAGAAGTTCGGCTACCCAATTATGAGCCTTGCTTTCCCTGTGGCACTGCTTATCGAACATGTCTATGTTCTGCCCTTCAATAGCAAACCCGCGGCACTGCTCTATACCACCAACCATTATAGTTGGAGCGACACCTTTAAGTTTGGTATCACGATGATGGGTATTGCTTGGGTGCTCATTATGGTTTGGGGCGAAACGGTACTCCATTGGTTGGGATTTACCCCTGGGCTCTTCTAATATAGAGTGAGGTTATGATTACTATTCAGGCAAAAAAACACGACAACTTCTCGGTGGAGTTTAAGTTCGGCTTCGAGGGCAACCACGAAGAGGTCGGACGCCACGAGTTTGTGGTCAATTCGTGGATTTTTGTCCCTAATAGCCTCGATATCAACCCGCAAACCTACGGTAAGGACCAATTCTACCGCGACATCAAGTCCAATGTTAGGCTCATAACACCGGTCTACTTGCTTCGCTTGTTGGCTGACTCCTCTTCGCTGCCTTTTGTTACACTGAAAGAGGCCTTGGAGCGTATTGCGAGCCACCCTTCGGCAATAAATGAGGAATACTACGAGTCGCAGATTAAACTATTTGTTGCAATCTTCAAGAGCGCGATACGCAACCACTCAATACATATAACCCAAACGGAGAGCATCAAGGATATCTGTTATCTGATAGATGATTTTGTGTCGAGTGTGGAGAGTATTGTGGAGGAGTATCGCAGACTCTATCAAATCATCAATGTTCCCACTGTCGACCAAAGGCTGAGAAACTACTACCTCTTTGGCGACGAGATAATGAGCCACATTGTTGATGTACAAAGTCTGAGGGTAATTAAGTATATCAATAAGTTTGGTATAGAGTCACTTGCGTCATCCCGAGAATCGCTCGTGAGGCTACTGCGTGCAGAGAAGAACTATAAACTCTCACAAGGGTACGAACTCTTGGAGCCGGATGATGTTGTTGGTAATCGCTCGCTGGTATTCCGCTATGGAATGTTGAAAAAGTATGTCGAAAGCGAACTTTATATCAAACTCAACAAAAAACGCGATGGTTTTGCTGTTGAGCAGGTCTATTATAGCCTTGCCGCAGGCTTGGCGATGATTTTTGCTACTGCTGTGGCGTGGTTTGCACAACTCAAATACGGCAATATTACAGGACCGCTGTTTGTGGTGCTGGTGGTAAGTTATATGCTCAAAGACCGCATCAAGGACCTTATGCGCTACTACTTTGCCCATCGCCTTGGCAACAAGTACTACGACAATAAGGCGGAGGTGAAAATCCACGACAAGTCGGTGGGTGTGATAAAAGAGGGTGTGGACTTCATTAGCGAGCATAAGACACCTCGCGAGGTGATTGATATTAGGGGACGCTCCTCGTTGGTGGAGGCTGAGAATAAAATCTTCGAGGAGAAGATTTTGCTCTATCGCAAAAGAGTGGTGATTGACAACGAACAACTTCGCTCGGCGAGTGTCTATCCCGTAAAGGGCATTAACGAGATATTGCGTTTCCACATGCATCGCTTCACGCAGAAGATGGACAATCCCGAGGTGCCTGTTGATACGCTTGGCTCGGATGGCAACCTCACAACTGTCAAGGTGCAGAAGATATACTATATAAATATGGTAATGCAGTTAGTTGATGGCGAAGATATTGCCACGCACCGCTTCCGCATTGTTATGACCCGCAAAGGCATCCTCGGTATTGAGAATATGAAATAACTCTCTTGTTTGATAAAATTATTCTCCAAAATCATCCAATCTGCCAAAAGTTTGCCTATATTTGTGGCAACAAAAGAGTTACATATACAATGAACGCAAGTTCGACATAAAGGGTATACGATACCCCTCCCGACATTCGGGGGGGGTATTTTGTTGATACTCAATTAGTTACAAAATTAACCCAAATAATAACAATATGAAGAAACTTTTACTAATGCTGAGCACAGCCCTGATGTTGACATTTACGGGCTGTATGCAGTTCGATGACACCCGCATTTGGGATGCCATTGACGAACTCGAAGACCTCTACGACGAGTTAGATGGTCGTTTGGAGGATTTGGAGGAGGCTTGCGAGAAGATGAACACCAATATCGAGGCTATGCAGACCATCATTTCGGCACTCCAAAGCCACGACACCATCAAGAGCATCGCCCCCATCAAGCAGGGCGACAAGGTTGTGGGCTACACCATCACCTTTACAAATTCGGAGCCTATCACAATCTACCACGGTGAGGACGGTAAGGATGGTGCCGATGGCGAGGATGGCAAGGATGGCGCAAATGGCTCGGATGGCTACACTCCCACCATTGGCGTTGCCAAGGATGCTGACGAGAACTACTATTGGACCCTCGATGGCGAGTGGCTGCTGGATGCCGAAGGCAACAAAATCAAAGCCAATGGTAACGATGGCAAAGATGGCGAAAATGGTGCCGACGGCAAGGATGGTATCACTCCCCAACTCGAAATCCGCGATGGCTATTGGTACATTTCGTATGACAATGGTCAGTCGTGGGTAGAACTCGGCAAGGCTACGGGCGAGGATGGTAAGGATGGCGCAAATGGTGCCGATGGTGCTGACGGCGAAGATGGCAAGGATGGCGAGAATGGCAAGGATGGTGCCGATGGCGACAGCCTCTTCGAGAGCGTTACTTGGGACGAGGAGTACGCCTATTTCACTCTCTCGGACGGCACAGTGATTACAATTCCATTGTCAAGGGAGGCCGTTAATGAGCCAATAGAGATAATAGCCAAGTATTATTGGGCAGAATATGAAGGTAGTTGGAATGATATTCACGCATATGAAATTGCGCTTACCGACACATATAACATCTTGGAAGAAAAGTATGATAACGAAGAATCGAATTGTAATTTCTATAATATTGCTATATATACCAACGAAGAGCCAGTTACGGGTGTGCTACCCAATGGAACTTATGTACTTTCAACAACTTACGAGGCTGGCACTCTGAGTGGCGTTGAAGGTGGAGAATGTTATATTATAAGAAATGGCGAATGGAAAGAGGTTTATGCCACAGATGCAGTGCTTGTCATTTCGGACAATAAAATTGATGGTACTTTCACCCTCGACAATGGCGAGGTGCACCACGTTGTTTATGAGGGCTCGCTCGTTATTGGCGAGGAAGGTGGCGACCTACCTCCTACAAACGAGATTTGGTACACCTCGACCGATGGGGAGGTGGTAACCCCTAATGCTACCGATGTTTTTGGTGCCAATATCGTGTCTAACACCTACGAAAATGGCAAAGGTGTAATCACATTCGATGGCGTTGTTACTACGATTGGATATGAAGCATTCTATGATTGTTGGAGCCTCGCGAGTGTAACCATTCCCGATAGTGTTACTTCGATTGGACAAGATGCATTCATGTATTGCGAGAGCCTTGTGAGCATCAACATACCCGACAGCGTTACTTCGATTGGATATTATGCATTCTTTTATTGCAAATCGCTAACAAGTGTAACCATTCCCGAGAGTGTTACTGAGATTGGCAGTTCAGCATTCTCTCGTTGCAAATCGCTGACAAGTGTAACCATTCCCAACAGCGTTACTTCGATTGGAAGTAGTGCATTCGCTGGTTGCACCTCGCTGAAAAGTTTTTATGGTAAATATGCTTCGAATGATGGTCGTTGCTTGATTATAGATGGTGTATTAAACTCTTTTGCCCCCGCAGGACTTACCGAATATACCATTCCCGATAGCGTTACTTCAATTGGAAGAGCGGCATTCTTTTATTGCACCTCGCTGACAAGTGTTACCATTCCCGATAGCGTTACTTCGATTGGGAATGAGGCATTCCGTTTTTGCACCTCGCTGACAAGTATTACTATTCCCGATAGTGTTACTTCGATTGGAGATTATGCATTCGCTGGGTGTGAGAGCCTTGCAAGTGTAACCATTCCCGACAGTGTTACTTCGATTGGAGAAGATACATTCGAGGATTGCACCTCGCTGACAAGTATTACTATTCCCAATGGCGTTACTTCGATTGGAGAAGAGACATTCCGAAATTGCATCTCGCTGACAAGCATTACCATTCCCAACAGCGTTACTTCGATTGGATATATGGCATTCTATGAGTGCACCTCGCTGACAAGCATTACCATTCCCGACAGCGTTTCTTCGATTGGAGATTATGCATTCGCTTATTGTTCCTCGCTGACAAGCATTACCATTCCCGACAGCGTTACTTCGATTGGAGGTAGTGCATTCTATGAGTGTTCCTCGCTAACAAGTGTTACCATTGGTAATGGCGTCACTTCGATTGGAAGATATGCATTCTATGAATGCACCTCGCTGACAAGTGTCTATTGCAAGGCTGTAACACCGCCCGCAGGAGGCTCGGGTATGTTCGACCGCAATGCTTCGGAGCGCAAGATTTATGTTCCCACCGAGAGTGTGGATGCATACAAAGCTGCCGACTATTGGAGCGACTACGCCGACTACATTGAGCCATACAACTTTGGCGGTGGCGAAGGCAATGCCGGTGTCAAAGAGGTGGCAGCAGTTAGTTTGGTTGGTATGTATGAGGTAGGGGATAATTTTTATGTGATATTTGGTTATGTGTCGTCAGGCGAAGATGCTGGATACGATGTACCTATGAATAGTTGGAATTATGGATTTAACATTATATCGGACACCGAGCCGGTTAATGATGAAATACCCCTCGGCACATATACTTATGTAGATTACGAAAAACTCGTAAGTGGAGAGGAGGAGCTAAAAGCAGGTATATTCATAATAGGACCAGATTGGGGTTTGTGGTGTGCGTATGTGGATGCCAATGGCGAAATGCAAGAATACAAATATACCGAAGGAACAATTGTAGTTAGCGAGGGTAAAATTGAGCTGACCGTAACATTGGATAATGGCGAGGTACACCACGTTGTCTACGAAGGCTCGCTCCAAACATTGGGAGGGGCTGCATAAATGACGGGCACCTATAACAACACTTAGGGGAACTCTTCCTCGCTCGCGGGTATCAAAAATGATACCCGCGCCTTTTTGTGAGGCGTTAAGGATTTAGTGAGTAAAAAGTAATTTGGGGAGCGCAGAATTTCCGCGCTCGCCTTTTTTTACACACGCCCCCGCCCTAACGGGCACCCCCTCTAACTTAGAGGGGGAGTACACACGCCCCCGCGCTTTGCTGTATGCAAAAAAAGACCTGGCGACTCACAAGTCGCCAGTCTATAACCATCATAAAGGCTCTATGGCACAATGACTTTGAGCCTTTTGTCCTCAATTTCGAATTTTACGGGGGTAATGCCGAGTGCCTCGCCGTCAATCTCCACCTCGCGGGGCTCGT
>JAZNTX010000026.1:0-55268 GCA_045591965.1 Tidjanibacter sp.
CCGACGACAAACCGAGAGCAATCAAATTTATTTGAATTGCCGAGGTGCGAAGGAGGAAAAGACGCCGAAGGCGGATTAAATGCGAGTAAACGAGAGCAGAGCGGGCTTGCACGCTATGCCGAGCAGGAGCATTTTAGAGCACGCGTAGCGTGGTCAATTGAGAATTGAGAATTGAGAATTAATCGGGCTCGGTAGTTTTGCCGAGCCCGATTTTTAGACAAGGGAAAACAGAAAGAAGAATAAGATTCCCTGTTATCCCTGTCACTCCTGTTACTCCTGTCACTCCTGTTATCGGTAGACGGTAGACCAAAAAAACTGCGCCGCGATGTTTCGCGGCGCACCATAATTCTCAATTGCCTCAATTTTCACACTCTTCTGCCATCAATTGGTTGAAGCAGTGGCGGCAGATGGGTTGATAAGTATCCTTCTCGCCCAGCACCACAAGTTTATCGTTCTTGGTTAGGCGGTGTGAGTGGTGTGCGATGTTGCCGCAGCGCACGCAAATGGCGTGTACCTTATCCACAAGTTCTGCCTTTGCCATAAGGGTGGGCATGGGACCAAAGGGTTTACCGAGGTAGTCCATATCCAAGCCCGCAACAATGACCCTCACGCCACGATTGGCGAGTTGCATACACACATCCACAATACCCTCGTCGAAGAACTGTGCCTCGTCAATGCCCACAACATCCACATCGGTAGCCATGAGCAAAATTTGCGAAGAGGACTCCACGGGAGTGGAGTGTATGGCGTTGGAGTTGTGCGACACAACATCTTCTGCCGAATAGCGTACATCTATCTGGGGTTTAAAAATCTCAACTCGCTGATTTGCAAATACTGCGCGGCGCATACGCCTAATGAGTTCTTCGGTTTTGCCCGAGAACATCGAGCCACAAATCACCTCAATCCAACCGGGTTTGCTGGTCTCCAAAAACATAAGTTATACTATAATATAAATGGTTAGTACTTCTAATAAAAACTCGTGCAAAAGTAACCCTTTGGCTTCGACTTTCCAACTCCATAGCCCAAGAGTTATTAACATTTTTTTGCACTATTCGGGTAGGTGATTACTCCTCAATGCCGAATTCAAAGATGATGTGCCTCTCGTACCTCTCGCCCTTGCGGAGAACCTGCGAGGGGAAGTGGGGTTTATTGGGGGCATCGGGGAAGCCCTGACACTCGATGGTAACACCTGCATAGTCGCCATAGCGAACACCGCCCTTACCCATAGGACAGCCCGAGAGCCAATTACCCGTATAGACCTGCACGGCTGGCTGGTCGCTTAGCAACCTCATAGTGCGACCCGAGGTGGGGTCGGCAAGCAGAGCGGCCTCCTGTATCACTCCCTCCTTGTAGCCGTCGACCTTCCAGCAAGAGTCATAGCCTTTGCCATAAGTGATGGCGGGAAAGTCGGCATCTATCTCTTTGCCGAGGGCTTTGGGGCTACGGAAGTCCATAGGCGTACCCTCCACATCCGCAAATTCGCCTGTGGGGATAAGCATGGGGTCGGTAGGGAGATATTGCGAGGCGTTGAGGCGCAAGGTGTGAGCCTTGATGTCGCCACTTGCCGCACCTGCCAGATTGAAGAACGCGTGAGATGTAAGGTTGAGGATTGTTGCGCCATTGGTCTGCGCAAGCAAGGTTATCTCCATGCGGTTGTCGTCGTCCCAATCGTAGACTACCTCGGTGTAGAGGTCGGAGGGGTAGCCCTCGTGACCGTCTGCCGAGTCGAGAGCAAAGACTACTCTATTTTGCTCCACGCGACCCTCCCAAAGGCATTTATCAAAACCTGTGGGTCCACCATGGAGCGAGTTGGGACCGTTGTTGATGCCGAGGCGATACTCCTTGCCGTCGAGTATGAAAGTACCCTTACCTATGCGGTTGGCATACCTACCGGGGACTTTACCCATACACGCCCCCTCGTTCACATAGTCCATACGGTTCTCGTAGCCAAGAGCCACATCGTCAATCACACCATTCTTGTCAGGTACCCTCACCGATACTATCGCTGCACCCATATTGCAGAGTTCAACCTCACAACCCTTCGAGTTGCGCATTGTGTAGACCACCACAGCATCGCCTTCGGGCGTAAATCCCGCTATTTTCTGTTCAATATCCATACTCTTTGTACTTAATTTTTGTTTTGCTTGCGAAGTTAGCACAAAAAATCGTAACTTTGGAAAAATTAGAACGACTTTTATGCAGACAAGAGTAGATAAATGGTTGTGGGCAGTGAGGATTTACAAGACCCGCAGCGATGCGGCAGAGGCGTGTCGCACCGGTAAAGTAACAATCAATGGCTCGGAGGCAAAACCCTCCAAGGAGGTCAAAGAGGGCGATGTGCTGACCGTCAAAAAGGTGCCTGTTATGCGCTTTACATATAAGGTGCTGGGCATTGTGGAGCGCCGCTTGCCTGCCAAAGATGTGCCGACCTACTGCCTCGATATGACTCCCCAAGAGGAACTGGATAAACTCAACCCACCGAAAGAAACTATCTTCGTCACTCGCGACCGCGGCACAGGTCGTCCCACAAAGAAGGAGCGCCGCGACCTTGACGCACTGATGGATATGTTTTAGTTTTAGGGCAGAGTTTCCTGCCCTAAAATGTCAAACGACAAACGACAAACGACAAACGACTGCGGGCTCGGCAAAACACTTTGCCGAGCCCGAAAACTTTAATAGGAGTTCTTAGTAGTCCTAGAAGCCCTAGAAGCCTTAGGTCGTTAGTCGTTAGTCATTAGACGCAACTCCAAAAGCCTGCGCCACTCCTCGGGAAAGGGAATGGATTGTTGGGTTGCGAAGTCGAAGCAGACAACTACCGTGCTACACTCGGCATTAACTCCACCGTCGGCACTGTTGAGGAGCCTTTGTCGCACCGTCATACTCTTCGTGCCGAGGCTCTCCACCCAACTCTCCACCACAATCGGGTCGCCAAGGCGTGTCTGTCGCATCATATCGGTCTTGATGCTCACCAACACCAGATTTACCCCGCGCCAATCTATCCTCTCGCCCAAAATGTTGGCGTAGAGTTCCATCTTGCCGAGGTCGAAGTACTCTTGGAGGTGTATATTGTTGATGTGCCCGAGCGTGTCGGCATCGGCAAATCGCTGCTGTATCTTGGTTATCTGTTTCATTCACTTTATAAAATTAAAACGCAGAGAGTGGAGGAAATTTTGTACCAAACGAGAAGGCGAGTCATCAGTTTTCTTTGAGGTAAATGAGGAACTCGACTATCGAAGAGCGGTGCAAAATTTACCCACCATATGTATTTTACCTCAAAATCTTGAATTCACCGTCTTCCTTAATCATCATTATTGAGGAGGCTTTGCGCGTGGGCTTACCCTCGAAGGCGGGATTTACGACCATATCCACACCCTCTTTTATGCCCGCAACAATCTCCTTGAAGGTCGTAGGTGTCGCCTTGCCAGAGAAGTTTGCGGAGGTCGAAACAAGAGGTCTGCCGAGCCTCCCCACAACCCTACGGCAGAAGTCGTGGTCGGGGACACGCACTGCGAGCGACCCCTCCTCTGGTATGAGGTTTTCTGCCACCCCCACAGCACCATCGAGAATGAGTGTCAGAGGTTTGTCTGTAAGTTCCATAAGGTCGTATGCCACCTCGGGCACTCGACGGATATATCTACCCACCGCCGCAGGTGTGTCCAGCAGGACAATCATACCCTTCTTATTTACAGAACCTTTGAGCGTGTAGATACGCTCCACTGCTGCCGCGTTTGTCGCATCGCACCCAATACCCCACACGGTGTCGGTCGGATAGAGAATTATCCCACCTCGTCGGAGCACCTCCACAGCCTTGTTAACCTCTTCTTGTATCATAATTTTAAGTGTTGATAGGGCAAAGATAGGGTAATTTGGGAGAATTCTCAACTTTCAACTTTCAACTTTCAACTTTATTTCTTACTTTTGCGCCACTTGATAAATCGTAAAACAAAAATAAAATTTTATCCACTACTATGGGAAGGGCTTTTGAGTATCGCAAAGCGCGCAAATTGAAAAGATGGGGCAACATGGCCCGCACATTCACTAAAATTGGTAAAGAGATTGAAATCGCTGTTAAAGCAGGTGGTCCCGACCCCTCGGGTAACACTCGTCTGAGGGTGCTGTTGCAGAACGCAAAGGCAGAGAATATGCCCAAAGAGAATGTGGAGCGTGCTATCAAACGCGCAATCTCGAAGGACACCACCGACTATAAAGAGATGGTATACGAGGGCTATGGTCCTCACGGTATCGCTGTCCTCGTGGAGACCGCAACCGACAACACCACCCGTACTGTGGCAAATGTGCGCAGTTATTTCAACAAATGTGGCGGTACACTCGGCACCAGCGGTAGCGTAACCTTTATGTTCGACCACCTCTGTGTATTCAAAACCGCAATGAAAGAGGGTATCGACATTGACGAACTCGAATTGGAACTCATCGACTTCGATATGACCGAACTCTTTGTGGATGACGAAAACATCATCAACATCTACGCCAAGTACGAGGCATTCGGTGCTATTCAGTCCTACCTCGACGACCACAACATGGAGATTGTGAGCGGTGAGTTCGTGCGCATCCCCACCGACACCAAGGATGTTACCCCCGAACAGCGTGAGGCACTCAACAAACTCATCGAGAAACTCGAAGAGGATGATGATGTGACTAATGTCTACACCACAATGGCTCCCGAAGAAGAGTAAAAAAATCATATAACGAGCGTCTGCTGCGTTATACTGCGATAAGCGGAGTTCCTCATTTGCGATTAGCAAACTGCGGACTCCGCTTTCTTGTATGCCTTGCATTCATCTCGTTCTATGATTTTTTTACCTCTCCCGACCAGCAAACTGCGGAGGGGATTTTCTTGTGCGCCTAAAATCTGCTCATTTCTATGCGTTTTTAGGTCTACCGACAACAGGAGTATCAAGAAATTTTGGTTTTTGTCGATACCTGTTTTTTGTCTTTCAATCCTCAATTCTCACACTCCGTTGTACAAGGTGTGTGACATAGACCGTCAGTAGCGGGAAGAGTATCATACCGAGGGCAGGAAGTAGCACTGTGAGGCATTTACCGATAGGGGTGACGGCAAAGAGCGGTGCGCCAACAGTCGTAACATTGAGCCCTGCCCACCAAAGAGCCGTACCAAAGCCATCCACCGACTTGTTTACCACCTCCTCGAAGGAGTAGAAGACCAGCGAGGAGATGTAGGTAACCAGCACAATCATCACAATATAACTCCACATGATAGCACTCACGCGCGTGGGCGTTATATACCTTATGAGTTGGTACACCCCCACCCCTCCGCGCACCATAGGCAGGCATTTGAGGAAGATGTAGAGTCCTTTGGGCAGGTCGGCACCACCCCACTCGCACATATTGAGGTATGGTATAGACACAATGAGCAACACAATATTGCGGCGGAAGTAGCGGTGTGGGTTGCGAGCCACCATTGTCTGCACAATGAAGTCTATTATGAAAACCATACATACAACAAGTTGCAGTTCGGCAATTCCCTCCGAGAGGGTGTAGGTTTTACGATGGATGATGTCGAGCGAGAGCGAGAGTAGCAGTAGCACACTTGCACATATTGCCACACCATCGAGCAGTCGTGTGAGGGTGTTTGTTGGTTGTTTTTCCATAGCCAAAAGATTTTTTATGTGTGCTATGCAAAAAAAATACCTCAGAAAGTTTGCAGGGTAAAATTTTTGGATTACCTTTGCAACGCTTTTCAGCAAAACGGCGAGATAGCTCAGCTGGTTAGAGCGCATGATTCATAATCATGAGGTCCCCAGTTCAATCCTGGGTCTCGCTACCAACAAATAAAGGACTGCAAATTTGCAGTCCTTTATTTGTATCTTAGTCTTAGAATTGTGTGCGGTGTAACCCCTTCGGAGAGGGTTGCACCGCACAATCTATCTACCTCCTCAGGCACCTGCTGAGCGAGCCCTTCTTAGCAACCTTGCGAGCCTCAAACTCAGCCCTAAGTTTCTCTTCGCGAGCAGCCTCGTTTTGTGCCATAGCAACCTCCATATCTATCTCTTCAACCTCAACAATGCGGGGCTGAACATTGGCGGCGCGTTGCTTGGTACCAACCTTTGCAGCCTGCATCACAGGCATTGCGGCACTCTTCGCTGCGGAGTTACTCTTGTCAAAGCCCTCAACGGGTGACGCTCCATCCTCAGTAAAATGTACCAATTCGCGTTTGATAGGCGTGGGCAGACCGCGCTCATCGTAAGCGATAGCCACAATGGTCATATCTTTGTCGTAGGGCACAAAGAAGTTGGCAGACTCAGAGGTACAACTATTAATTGGATCGCACAACGACTTATAGAACATCTCATCGGTCCAACCGGTAACAGGATCCGAATCGGTCAAATCCCTCGACCAAATAGCGTAGTAGAACTCATTGCATACCCCGCCCGTAATCTCAATGCTAACGGGTAACACAGCATCTCCATCTCCGAGATATGTTTTCAGTTCGGTGTGCCCCGCATCAATCAGAGCATTAAGGTCGTAGTAGGGTCCGTAGTTGAGGTTGATTTCAAGATCGGTGTAGGCTCTTACCTTTGTGGTAAATACCTCGCTGAAATGAACATCCGAGAGGTACTCGAAGTTGTCGTAATCCATAATCACAGTAGCAACCTTATAGTCGGTACCCGAGTATAGACCCGATACGGTAGCAGTTGCATCGCCCTGCGAGAGTTCCCACGAAACAAACGACTTGTAATAGCCCTCGTAGTTGGTATTAATATTGTACTCTATAAACTCTTTCAAATCATCAACCGTATAATAAGCGGGGCATACAATCCAATAGTAGAAGTGTCCCTTGTCAGAGGGATAAATCTCAATCCATGCCTCCTCCTCTTCGGGCTGCGTTAAAAAGGCGAAAGTACAATCTTTGGGGTCGCCCGAAGCGATTGTCTTAATCGCTGTCTTGCCCATTTGGGTGGTCATCGTGCCTCCGTGGTAGCCAAACCATACAACCGTATAGTCGGTATCGGGGTGCAACCTCGTAAATTTCCTCTCCCTATAACCCTGAGTTTTATACTCTTTGAGCAAGTAATCGCTATTGGTTTTCAGGAAGTTGAAAATCTCCTCGTCACTCATTCCTTCTATCAATTCCGAGGTGACGGGCATGACGGTATACCAATCTTCATCAATGGTGGGCACTGTGCGCACCTTCACAGAGGTCTGAGTAACCTCTACTATCGAACAATCAATAACATTGTTCGAGGGGGCTATGGGCTGAGTAAAATGCTCATAAATACCCACCTCGCCTATCAGTTCGCAGTTCTCGTTCCACTTGCAGGCATAGATGATATACTTCGTCGAGGCATCCACATTCTCCCAACCGTAGTCCATCTTGCCCGACTCGTCAAACATGTCGTAGTACGAACCGCGAGAAGATAAAAAGTCCGCATTAATCAAATCTTCGATGTTGGCTTCAATATCGCCCTTTTGGATTGCAGTGCGAATATCGTCGGTTCCAAACTCCTCTTTCCACTTGTTCAGAGTCTGCTCCGGAACTATACCATTGTAGTAGTGCACACTGCCCTCAGAGGGCACAATGGTAAATTCGAGAACAAAGTCATCTTCGGAGACGATAAATTCGTAGGTAATATCGCCATCGTATACCTCACCTGTGGTAAACTGCTCCCACACCAAATCGGTGGTACGGTTACCATTTGCATCAAGACCGTATGTATAGACCACATATTCGGTCGAGGGGTCAAGTTCCTCGTATTTGATATTCTCGGCAGTACCAACCTCGACAACTTCGGGAAGGAACTCTTCCAGCGTCATCTCATAGAAGTATTCTGCATACTCTCTAAGATATGCTATATCATCTTCGTAGATTTGTTGCTCATTTTTATAGGTATCGAAGTAGTACTTTGGCATTACATAGGGTATCCAAGCAATATTTTCGTCGGAGGAGTATACCGAGAAGGTCAGCACCGTTGAGTCTACCGCTACTATTTCTATCCTCAGGGGCGAGTCGTAGGGGCTCTGAGTGACTGTAATCTCCACATCGGCTGCGCCCTTATAGGAGAGTATAACCTTTGCCTCCCTCTGCTCGTTGGAGGTATTCACATCGGCAGAGAACTCAATGGAGCGCACTCTTTCTGTGTTTATATGGAGCCAATCGGCAGAGGTTGTGGCTGTGAGCGATTCGCCATCAATGCCATTTTCAATCATATAGCCAATTGTTACTGCCTCGCCATTGGTCGAAAGCGCAACTTGGGTTTGTCCCACCCTGATGACAGACATCGTAGAATCGGGGGTACAAGATGCAATAGTCGCCACCATGGCGAGGGCTACTGCAAGGAAACGAAACATTTTCATAAGCATCTATTGTTATTATTACTTTTACTACTCCTTTTGACTACTCGGCATAGTCGTAAGCAACGGTGCCATTCATGGGGCAGACGGCGCAGTTCACCAATTCCCAATTGTCCTCACCGTCGTTGGCGCACACAAGCACCAAGACTTTGCAGTTCTCCACTTTCCAGCCACTCTGAACGGTCATACCCGAGATATAGTTCATCACTTCGCCACCCTTAGCCGCAGGTTGCAAGACACCAAAGAGTTTTTCGTCATCATCCGCTCCTGCCATCTCACGCAAGCAGTTGTGGTGAGTATGTTGCCACTGAGCCGTTGCAGCCGCTTGTGTACCATGGATATTATCTTCCAACAGATAAGTGGCTATACGGTAGGTGTTACCCTCAGCAACCTTCACACCGACATTGGTGTATACCCTATCGCCCTTGTTAATTACCGAAGCAGAGATACCCACTGCTGCGCGCTCCTTGTGGAAACGCTCAATGCCACGCTTAATCAAATCCATATCTATATACTCAATCTGGGCTTTCGTAAGGTCGAATGTAAGCGACGGATAAGTCTTAATCTCCAAATATTTGTTCGAGAGCAACACCGCTGCCGAAGAGTAGGCTGGGTCGGTGGGTCTGAACGAATGAGAGGCAAGATGCAGATAGAGCGAGTTGTATTCCTCATTCTCGGAGAGCAATTTCAGAAGGGTCATCAGTTCAGGGCAGTAGGAGCACTCGGTACCTGTATGCTGCACAAGCAACACCTTGTGATTGAAAGCCGTACTTGCGGGTTTCTCGTCAGCAGGCAGGGGCGCAATGCCCGACACAGCCTCCACGCTTACCTCATTGGAGATGGCAAAGCCATGTGCAGCGTAGAAGGTCATCTGCCTATCCTCGCTCGTCACAATAACATTATTCTCAATGGGAGCATTCTCTCCATCAAGATAGATATCTGCCTCGGCAGTCACATCACTAACACTGCCGTCGGTGTTCATCATATACACAGTGAGCGTTGCCGCATCATTGCCGTCGGCATGGATGATAGCCTTATCCACCACAAGAGTTATGGAACCAGCATTTGCACCGCCGGTGGGCTCATCGGAACTACCATTGCAACCTGCCATCATCACGGTTGCCAAAGAGCATAGTAGCAACCCAAAAAGTCTGTTTTTCATAGGTCTATATAATAACAAGGTAAATTATAATCTATGCAAATATAATATATTTTATCTTTTCCATTCCCCTTTTAGTTCAAAAAAAGTGTTGATACATACTCGTTGTCTATAAAAATACCTTATACTAAGTATCAAAATTTCCGATTTGACTTTTTGGTTTGGTGGTATTATCTTTGTAATAAATAATAACAAATAAGTTTAACCAAAAATAAAAACCGAAAAACTATGGCAACGAAATTTTATAAGTGTAACCATTGTGGCAATGTGATTATCAAGGCTGTTGATGGTGGTGTAACCCCCTTCTGTTGTGGCGAGAAGATGACCGAATTGGTAGCAAATACCGTAGAGGCGAGTACTGAAAAACACCTCCCCGTAGTGGAGAAGATTGACGACTGCCGCCTGCGTATTCAGGTAGGTAGTGTTGAGCATCCCATGCTCCCCGAGCACCACATAGCCTTTGTGTATGTTGAGTTTGAGGATGGTGGCGTAAGAATCGACCTCAAAGATAAACCCGTGGCAGAGGTGTGCGTATGTGGCAGGCAACCCGTTGCGGTCTATGAGTACTGCAACCTCCACGGCTTGTGGAAAACCGAGATAAAAAGTTGAAAGTTGAGAGTTGAAAGTTAAGAATTAAGCGGGCTCGGCAAAAATTGCCGAGCCCGAAAACTTAACAAGGGTCACAAGGATAACAGGGATATTTCTTTGGTATCCTTGAAACCCCTGAAAAATCCCCTCCCTTATTCACGGGTATTAAAAAAGATACCCGTGAATAAGGGGGAGGGTCGTTAGACAAAAAAAGGAGTTCCGAAATTGGAACTCCTTTTCGTTTGGGGTGACTGATGGGGCTCGAACCCACGACATTTGGAACCACAATCCAACGCTCTGCCAACTGAGCTACAGTCACCATCTAAGGTCTTCTTTCTACCTTGTAGCGAAGACCTGTAACGGACTACTACAAACCGTTAACATGAACCTGCAAGCCGCTCTTGAGGTTGGCTGCTTTGTTCTTGTGAATGATGTTCTTCTTTGCGAGTTTGTCCAACATTGCAGCAACCTTGGGAAGAAGAGCCTCAGCAGCAGCTTTGTCGGTTGTACCACGCAATGCTTTCACAGCGTTACGAGTTGTTCTGTGGTAGTACTTATTCGCCACCCTGTGTGTCTCGGTCTGGCGAATGCGTTTTTTAGATGACTTGTGATTTGCCATAGTTATTCGTTTTTTATAATTTTTTTAATTCTTGCAGCCCATAGCAGAGTCGAACTGCTCTTTCAAGAATGAAAATCTTGCGTCCTAACCGATAGACGAATGGGCCCCGCCTACATTGCGTAGGTTGCTTTTTAGCGGTGCAAAGGTAACTAATTTTTGGACAATTCCAAACTATTTTTCAATTTTTTTACTTTTTTAATCGCACATTACCTCGCTCTCGGTCAAACTCAATTTGTGCGCTATTGAAAATCCTCTGCATAATCCCCTCTTCCATAAGCATTTCCGCCGTACCGTAGTGAAATTTACCTCCTTCGATAACGGCTATCGTATCGCATATTTCGATGGCTATCGAGAGGTCGTGAGTGGAAAAGAGTATGCACTTACCCTCCTTATGCGCTAAGCGTTTGAGCAGGAGGCATATCTCGTACTTATTGGGCAAATCAAGGAATGCCGTAGGCTCGTCGAGCAATATGATGGGGGTATCCTGAGCCAGTGCGCGGGCTATCATGACTCTTTGACGCTCGCCATCGCTGAGGCTATCCATCGATGCCTCCGCAAAATCTGCCATTCCCACCAGAGCGAGCGACTCTCGCACCTTCTGCTTATCCTCCTCGGTGAGTCTGCCCACCCAATTGGTATAGGGTGCTCTGCCGAGCGACACCACATCCCAAACATGCAGATTCTGTACCCTTACATCCTCGGTCGAAACGAAGGCTATATGGCTCGCTATCTCCTTCATTGACAGCGTCGAAGAGTCCTTGCCCTCTATTGTAATTTTGCCTTTCTGGGGGCGCGACAGTGCCGCAATAGTTCGCAAAAGCGTACTCTTACCCGTACCATTACGACCTATAAGGGCGGTAAGTTCGCCCCAACCGAAGCCCACATTGGCATCCGCCATCAGCACCCTCTCGCCATAACCAAGCGTCACATCGTGCAGTTCGATAGTATATATGCGTTCCATCTGAGCCATACTACATCATCATTTTGCGGTTGCGGAAGATTACGATTATCACAATAGGGATACCCACAAGTGCCGACACGGTGTTGATGGGCAGTGTGAGTTCATTCGATGGCAGCGAAGAGGCAATATCGCAGAGCAACATTACGGTAGTGCCACAGAGCATTGTTGCGGGCACCAGCACGCGGTGGTCTGCCTCGCGGAAGAGCATTCGGGCGATATGTGGCACCGCCAAGCCCACAAAGCCGATAGGTCCACAGTATGCCGTAATAGTACCGGCGAGCAGCACGGTTGTGAGTGTTACCAAAAACCTTGTGCGCTTGATATTAAGACCCATTGTGCGGGCATAGTTTTCGCCCAACAAGAGTATGTTCAGAGGTTTTATGAGCCATACGGATATCACAAGTCCCACAAGAACGATAGGCACCACAATCCATAGTTGCGAGAGTGTCACGCCTCCGAGCGAGCCCATAGTCCAAACGACAAAAGATTTCAGTGCGCCTTCGGGCGAGAGGTACTGCATAATCTCCACCAATGCCGAGGCTGCCGAGCCGAACATCATACCGAGTATGAGCACCGTCATAATATTCTTGATGCGCGAGGTTACAGCCATAACAACCATCATAATGGCTGCCGAGCCTATCCATGCAGCACCCGCAACGCCTATATTTTGCACAACTGGGTTGGAGGTCGAAATGCCAAGCAGCGGGAGTCCCAAGAGCATTATCGAAACACCGAGGCTTGCGCCCGAACTAACACCCAGCACATAGGGACCTGCCAAGGGGTTGCGGAAGAGAGTCTGCATCTGCAAACCTACGCTCGAGAGTGCCGCACCCGCAAGCAGTGCCATAACCGCCTTCGGGAGTCGGAAGTTGCGGACAATCATTGTCATAGCCTCGCCATCTGTGCCCGAGCCCCACACTCCCTGCCACACTTCTCTAAGGGGTATGGCAACACTACCCACCGCCAAATCCACAAAGAATAGCAGCAGGGTTGCCACTGCAAGGAGTGTAAATAGTATGGTGTTGCGTTTGGTCATCGTATTATCTCAGTTTTTCGTAGTAATATAGTTCGTGTTCCTCTGCCACCTCGGGGTGGAGTATGGCAACAAGGTCGGCAAGGACCACATCGGCTCGCAGTGCTCCGCTCTCCCAAAAGTCGCTACCCCCTGCGGAGGTGCTACGGGCGGTGCAGTTATAGACCTTTCCACTTTTGACAACCTTAGTTGTTGCAAACTTAGGATTTTCGCCCACAAGTCCCACCATTGAGCGTGCAGCATTCGTATGGAGCCAAAAGTCCGCCTGCGAGAGGTATATGAACGCGCTCTCGCCACTTATCGGGCGCGAAGACTTACTATCGTGACCCTTGCAGAGCCACTCACCACCGGCATCCTCAATGAGCCCTACGACATAACTCCTATCGGCAGGCACAAACCACACATCCTTGTAGGGCGAGTTGAGCATAACCTTGGGGCGGTACTCCACATCAAGCATTCGGAGCCTCAGGCTCTCGTATCGTTCGGCAATCTCGCCAAAAATCTCCTCTGCCTCGTCGCGCATATCGTACAACTCGCCCAAGGCTACCACCCACTCGCTCTTGCCCAGAGGTGTGCGCTCGGCGTGGTCGGCAACATAAATAAAGGGGATGGAAAACTCGCGCAACTTGCTTGTCATCGCTCCATTTTCGCCCGAAGTGCCATATATCAACACCACATCGGGACGCAGAGAGACAAGCACCTCATAGTTGATGTTGCTGTCGTAGCCCACCTCGCAGACTCTACCCGAGGTAAGACCCTCGGCAATATGAGGGTTAGAGATATACTCCGCACCGCTCACACCGCGGACACTCTCAACCTCTCCGAGCGCGTCAATAAAAGCGATATGACTCGACGACATACAAACAACTCTCTCAGGCGCAGCCTTCACACTCACACCCTCAAAACCTTCGGGTGCCTGCTCACCATCGCGCGAAATAAAAACCTCTTTTACAACCCCCTCCGCGCCCTGCCAAGGCGAGAGGATGCGCAGAACGGTCGAAGCCCCCTCGGTGGCGACAATCTCGAATCCTTCTGCCGAATGGGGAGCATAGACCACCTCGCCCCACTCCACCTTTGAGTTGGTTGCAGGGCATCCCCACAGCGCAAGGAGCAAAGCCACTCCACCGAGATATGTAAGTAATCTACGCATAATCCACTATTTTTTCGCTACATAAAGCAAATCGAAACACCTCTCGTGAACGGGAACTACGGAATAGTCCGAAAGAGTTATGCCCGTTGTAAGGTCGGTATTGTTACGCAACAAACGGCGGCGATTGAGGCGGTTGAGCAAGTCGTAGGGTATCTGCAAAAGCCACCTCGGCAGGCGGTGTTGCAAATCCAAAAGGTCGAAGCGAGTGATGCGCTCCACACCCTTGCGATTCTGCTCATAGTACTCCCATACCTTCTCGTTACCCTCAACACCAAGAGCCTCAACACTCTCAAACTCAGCACCCAACAGCGCCCCGAACTCCTCTTGGGAATACTCTCTAATATGCCATGGATTGCGAGTGAGCGACATTGGGCGGTTGGGGGTCGAGACGATAAACATTCCGCCCTTTTTGAGCACCCTATGTACCTCGCGTACAAACTCCCCATCGCGCTTAATATGCTCAATCACTTGGAACGAGATGACACAATCGAGGCTCTCGTCAGCGATGCCCGAAAGGGGTGGAACGCTCATCTGTCGAAACTCCACATTTGAGTGAGCCTCAATTAGTTCTTGTGCGGGAGAGTGTTTGTCTATGGTCACAAAACTCTCGGCATGTGGGGCTATAATCTCCACACCATAGCCACTGCCGGTGCCTATTTCGAGCACACGCCCCCCTACCCTCTCGGCAGCGTAAACATACGCCAGCAGTGAGCGTTGGAAGACATAATTATCGGAGGCATCGCGCTGCGACACGCGCTCGGCAGTTTGTGGGACTTTCATACTTACTTGACGAGTGTTATGGTGTTGTCCGATAGAGATATGCGACGCTCCTTATAGAGCGTACCAACGGCTCTCTTGAAACTCTTTTTACTAAGTCCCGTAACGGCAGCAATCTCCTCTGGCGAAGAGTTGTCGCTAACGGGCAACATACCCCTATTTTTCTCCAACAAGGCGAGCAATTTACCAGCCGCATCCTCCCTTGCCTCACGCCCCGCCTGTTGAAGCATAATATCAATACGACCATCCTCGCTTATGCGGTGGACATAAGCCGTCAGCCTATCTCCGACCTTCACGGGCGAGAAGATTTGGTCACTATATATCATACCCCAATGGCGGTTGTTGATAACCACTCGGTAGCCCATCTCCATACGCCTTACGACAACAATATCGACCTGCTCGCGAGGGCGCACCGAGATTTCGGCATTGGATATGTACTTGTTGAGTTTTGTGGTTGCCACCACTCGACCCGTCAATTCATCGCGATAGAGGTAGACGGGATAGCGACTACCCATCTGCACCTCGAAGGGCACATTGCGATTGGGCAGAAAGAGGTCTTTGGCAGTGATACCCCACGCCAAGAAGATACCGTGGGCGTTTCTATCCACAGCCTCCAACACTGCCACCTCGCCAACCGTTGCAAAGGGTTTCTCGCGTGTGGCAATAAGGCGGTTTTCGGAGTCGTGGTAGACAAAGACCTCCACAACTTCTCCGACTTTGTCCGAGAGCGAAACATAGCGATTGGGGAGCAATACTTCGTTGCCCTCCTCGTCTGAGAGGTATACCCCTGGGTCTGCTATTCGGCTTATTCTCAGCGTTTGATATTCTCCTGCATTTAGCATCTTCTTGTTTTGTTTTGGATATTTTCCGCAAAAATAGGGCTTTGTCGCGAGAAATCGTTATTTTTGCAGAAAATAAAATCAAAAAAACAACGATGAAAGTTGCGCTCGTACAATTCGACACCAAGAGCGGTGCAAGACAGGAGAACTTGGACACTTGTGAGCGTCTGCTCGCAGGGGTCGAGTGCGACCTTGTGGTATTGCCCGAGATGTTCGCCACAGGCTATCAGACCAAGGCAGAGGCTATCGCCGAAGAGCAAGAGGGTACAACTCTGCGCTGGATGAGAGCATTGGCTCACACAAAAAATTGCGCTGTGGTGGGTAGTGTGGCTGTGAGGGTAAAGGGCGAGTACTTCAATCGTATGTATGTCTGCCTGCCCGATGGCGACACTTTCCACTACGACAAACGCCACTTGTTTACCTTTGCCGGCGAGGATAAGAGTTTTTCGGCAGGCAAAGAGCGCATAATTGTTGAGTGGCGAGGGGTAAGGATACTGCCGCTTGTGTGCTACGACCTGCGCTTTCCGGCGTGGAGTTACCTGCCCGCAAGTGTCGATTTGATACTCTACTCGGCATCGTGGGCTGCAAGCCGCATAGGTGCGTGGGATACGCTGCTGCCCGCCCGAGCCATCGAAAATCAAGCGTGGGTGGTGGGTGTCAATCGCGTGGGTTGCGACAGCGAGGGTACACACTACAACGGACACTCGGCAGCCTACAACTATCTTGGCGAGATGGTTGCCTCTTGTGGTTGTGAGGAGAGAGTGGAGGTGGTCGATGTGGACACATCGAAAATCACCGCTTTTAGGGAGAAATTTAGAGCGTGGCAAGATGCCGATATTATTGTGATAAAATGAGCGAGCAGGACAAAATAGTCATCACGGGTGCGAGGGTCAATAATCTAAAAAATGTGAGCCTCGAAATCCCACGCAATAGTTTGGTGGTAGTTACGGGCTTGTCGGGTAGTGGCAAGTCCTCGCTCGCCTTCGACACCATCTATGCCGAGGGTCAGAGGCGTTATATGGAGACCTTATCCTCCTACGCTCGTCAATTTGTGGGCACTATGGAACGCCCCGATGTGGATAAGATTGAGGGACTCAGTCCTGTAGTCGCCATTGAGCAGAAGACTACCAACAAAAACCCCCGCTCGACGGTAGGTACTGTTACGGAGATTAACGACTTCCTCAGGTTGCTCTACGCTCGTGCTTCGCGAGCCTATTCTCCCATCACGGGCGAGGAGATGGTGCACTACACCGACGAACAGATAATCTCGCTCATTGGAGAGCATTTTGCAGGGCACAAAATAGCACTCCTTGCGCCCGTTGTAAAGGGTCGCAAGGGTCACTACCGCGAACTCTTCGAGGGTTTTGTTAAGCGTGGTTACCTCCACGCACGCATAGACGGCGAAGTTGTGGAGATGACCTCGGGGATGAAACTCGACCGCTACAAAACACACAACATTGAACTCGTCATTGACCGACTTATTGTGGGCGAGAGTGGCACAGAACGACTCACCAAGAGCCTTCGGGAGGCGATGCGTCAGGGCAAGGGCACCATTTTGGTCTACGACTACAACTTCGACACGGCACGCTACTTTTCGCGCCACCTGATGTGTCCCACAACAGGCATTTCGTTTGACGAGCCTGCACCCCACACCTTCTCGTTCAACTCCCCACAAGGAGCCTGTCCACATTGTGGCGGCTTGGGCGAAGAGGCTGTATTCGACAGAGAGAAACTGTTTCCCAATGGGACACTCAGCATAGCCGATGGCGGTATTGCGCCACTCGCAAAGTTGCGTACAAGTTGGTTTTTGAGTGTTATGGAGGCACTTGGGCATCGTTACGACTTTACCATCAACGACCCCGTAAGCACCCTGTCCGAAGAGGCCCTATCGGCAATTATCAATGGAGACTCGGAGCCTGTGCCTGTCCACAACCTCTATGGTAGTGGCGGAGTGAGGATGATTGCTTGGCAGGGCATTACTCAGTTCATAGAGAGCAACTCCGAGGAGAGTGCGCGTGGCTCGGGTGCCAAGTGGCTCGGGCAGTTCATTGAGCATAAACCTTGTAGCCTTTGTGGAGGGTCGAGGCTCAAAAGTGAGGCTCTTCAATTCCGCATTGGCGGCAAGAATATCGCCGAAGTGAGCGATATGAGTATTGAGGAACTGAGGGTGTGGATTGCCTCCGTGCCCGAGCAGATGACCTCCAAGGAGAGAGCCATCGCTCGCGAGATACTCAAAGAGATTGGCGAGAGGCTCGGCTTTTTGTGCGAAGTGGGGCTTGGCTACCTTGCTCTTTCGCGCCCTTCGCGAAGCCTTTCGGGTGGCGAGAGTCAGCGTATTAGGCTCGCAACGCAGGTGGGCTCGAAACTCGTCAATGTACTCTACATCCTCGACGAGCCAAGCATCGGACTCCACCAGAGGGACAACCGCAGACTTATAGACTCGCTGAAAAGTCTGCGCGATGAGGGCAACTCGGTGATTGTCGTAGAACACGACGAGGAGATGATGCGCTCGGCAGATTGGATTGTTGATATGGGACCCTTGGCGGGGCGTAAAGGTGGCGAGGTGGTTGCCGAGGGTAGGTTTGAGGATATTCTCACATCAGATTCACTTACAGCAGACTACCTTTCGGGCAGGCGTAAGATAGAAATCCCCACAAGTCGCAAAGCAGGCAATGGAGAGTTTATATCCATTAGGGGTGCGAGGGGCAACAATCTCAAAAATGTGGATGTGAAAATTCCTTTGGGAATGATGGTGTGTGTTACGGGTGTTAGTGGCAGTGGTAAGTCCACACTCATTAACGAAACCCTACACCCCTACATCTCGCGTACACTATACCGCTCCTTCGACCAGCCCCTACCCTTTGAGAGTATCGAAGGCGTGGAGCATATAGACAAACTCGTTGTAGTAGACCAAAGCCCCATAGGTCGTACCCCGAGGAGCAATCCTGCGACCTACTCCAATGTCTTTGCCGATATTCGCAAACTCTTTGAGAAGACCCCCGATGCACAAGTAAGGGGTTATGGTGCGGGGCGTTTCTCGTTCAATGTTAAGGGCGGCAGATGCGAGGAGTGTAAGGGCGCAGGCGTGCAGACCATTGAGATGAACTTCCTGCCCGATGTCTATGTTACTTGCAAGGCGTGTGGAGGGCATCGCTACAACCGCGAGACGCTCGAAGTGAAGTATAAGGGTAAGAACATCGATGAGGTGCTGAATATGACCATCAATCAGGCTGTGGAGTTCTTCGAGCCTGTGCCTAAGATATATACCAAACTGAGGGCTATTCAGGAGGTCGGTTTGGGCTATCTGAAACTCGGTCAGAGTTGCACAACACTTTCGGGTGGCGAGAGTCAGAGGATAAAACTCGCCTCGGAACTCGCAGGTAGGGATACAGGGCGCGGACTCTACATTTTCGATGAGCCCACCACGGGACTCCACTTCGAGGATATACGCCAACTACTTGCCGTCTTCCGCAAATTGGTCGATAGGGGCAATAGTGTCATTATCATTGAGCACAACTTGGATGTTATAAAGTGTGCCGACTGGGTGATTGATATGGGACCCGAAGGCGGAAAGGCAGGTGGCGAGATTGTCGCCGAGGGTACTCCCGAGGAGATTGCCAAGAACTCCAAGAGCCACACCGGTCGTTTCCTAAACGAAATATTATAGGTTACCAAAGGAGTTTTTCTCAAATTTGGGGCACACTATTTGCACTCTTTGTGTGGTGTATGTTCATATCACCATTTTATGTGTCCTAATCATCCCAATAGTCATAGGGTGGCAAAATATTATTCGCAAGCGAGAGTTATTCCTCTAAAAAGAGAGAGGAATAATAACTCCTCGCAACGAAAAAACAAACACTCTATGGATACATCAGAAAAGGCTGCACGCATACAGACCTCCATTCTCAATGCGGCAGAAAAGAGAGCCCTCGTGTGGCTCGCACAGCGACAACCTCGCTGGGTAACCTCCGACCTACTTACATATATAGGTGTCGCGGGGGCATTTATTTGCGGTCTTGGCTTTGCGCTTTCGAGCCTTAGCCTTAGTTTCCTATGGCTCTCCTCGCTGGGACTTGTAATTAATTGGTATGGCGACTCGCTCGATGGCACGCTTGCCCGAGTGAGGGGAACACAGCGTCCCAAATATGGTTTTTTCATTGACCACTCCATCGATGCGATAACAATTACGATGATGTGTGTGGGCGCGGGTTTGTCGCCCTTGCTGAGATTGGATGTTGCGCTATGCGTCTTGGTCGCCTACCTCATCTTGTCGGTCTACACCTATGTATGCACCATCTGCACGGGCGAAATGAGGCTTACCTATGGCAAATTGGGACCTACGGAGTTTAGGCTTATAGTCATCATTTTCAATACGCTCTTCATCTTCACTCCGTGGAGCGGCTTAGTCTATGCCTTTGGCAGTGAGGTATTCACACTCTTCGACCTTGTGGCTATGGGTATTGTTGTGATAATCATGTGCCTATGGCTCGTTCAATGGCTCATCGACCGCAAACGACTCTCCCTCCAAGACCCATTAAAACGAAATTAAGATGGTCTAATGTCAAAAGTCTAATGTCAAAAGTCGCGGACACTATGTGTCCGAAAATGTTTTAAGCCCTAGGTCGGTTAGACATTTGATGTTTGACAAAATTTCCCAAAGAAACCTTATGCTCACAAGATACCTCAAATTCACTCTCAGTAGGGTTATCGGTACGGGTGTAGATACGCTTGTGCTGTGGCTTCTTGCTCACTTTGTATTTGACGGAGGCTATGGTGCGACCTACATCCTATCGCCCGTCATCTCCTTTGAGTGCGCTGTAATGAGCAACTTCCTCTGCTCCTACTATTGGATTTGGAGCAGTCGCATCTCCACCCGCAGCAGACGCTCCTTTTGGCGACACTTTGTGGCTTTCAACATCTCCTCTTTGGCGGGCTTTGTCGTAAAAATGCTCTTCCTGCTCCTCTTTGAGCGACTCTTCGGCTGGGGTGTGGTGGTCTGCAACCTTGTAGCACTCTGCATCTCGGGAGTTCTCAACTTTCTGCTTTCGGACTCGTTGGTCTTCCGCAAGAGAGAGCCACGCCCCGAGCACGAACTCCTCTCGGTGGAGGAACTCGCCACCCTCTCGCCACTATTCAGAGGTAAGGCTGGGAGGCTCTTTGCTCGCTTTGCCATGTGGGTGTGCGGTGTGGGGCGTATCAACCGCCTCTACGACACAATCTATCCCCATAAGGGTGTTGCAGGCGCAAGGGCTGCGCTCGAATATGTCGGATGCGACTACCTTGTGGGCAACGCCGAGCGGTTGGAGCAACTACCCAAGGGGGCATTTATAACCATTAGCAACCACCCATACGGAGCCATCGATGGGGTTATCCTTTTAGATATGCTTGGTCGCCACCGCCCCGACCTGAGGGTTATGGTCAATAAAATCCTCGGGCGCGTGGAGCCTTTTGGCGACAACTTCATAACCGTCACACCTACAAAAACCGAAAAAAAGAGTGCCGATGCCGCAACGCTTGGAGGAATTCGCTCCGCTCTCGGTCACCTGCGTGCAGGTCACCCACTGGGGCTCTTTCCTTCGGGCGCGGTTTCCGACCTCCACCTACCAAGCGGCAAGATTTACGACCGCGAGTGGCAGGAGAGCCTTATAAGACTTATCGAAAAGGTACAAGTTCCCGTTGTACCAATCCATTTCGAGGGACGCAACTCGCTATTCTACTACTCGTTGGGATTGATAGATTGGCGAGTAAGGCTCCTACGACTCCCACGAGAGGTTCTCAACAAGGGGCGTGGCAAACATAGGGTAACTATCGGAAAGACAATAGAGGTGGAGGAGTTACGCAAGGCTGGCACCACCCAAAATATCGCCCAACTTTTGCGCAAGGCAGTCTACGATATGCCCACAGCCAATCACTACACCCCTGCAAGTAGGCTCAATGATGGCAAGAGGAGGGATTGAACATCGTAATTTACAAGCAAAAAAGAGTCTGAATAATAACCCTTTAAGACTCAAACTCCTCTTTTGACTACAAAGTATAGACCCCAAACACCCCTTCGGATTTAGCACGATAATTGTACCTTTGTTGCGAACAAGAAAAAACTAAACACTTATGAAAAGATTTTTTGTAACAATTGCTTTGATGTTTATGAGCATCGTGGCACTCTTTGCACAAGAGCAGTTCCTTGGCAAGTGGACAACCATTGACGACAAGACCAAAGAGCCTGCTGGTATTGTAGAGATTTATCAAGACGCAGATGGTCTTATCTATGGCAAACTCGTAGGTACCTACGGCGAGGACAAAAGCGATGTGGGTACTATGATTGTACGAGGTATGAAATATGAAGATGGCAAACTTGTTGGCGGCAAGGTTTTCGACCCTGAGTCGGGCAAACTCTACTACTGCACCATCAAGTACGATGCCGACAAACAGGAACTCAACCTGCGTGGTTCGCTCGACAAGAAAGGTCTGTTGGGTCGCACCCAGACTTGGTTGAAATACAAAGAGTAAACACACTCTCACACACAAATAAACGCAGATTCGGGCTGGTGAGTAACCTCATCAGCCCGAACATTTTTTGTAAGGAGCGGTTGTGATTTCTAATCCACAACACACTCTCCAATGCGAATGGGGAGTACCAAATGAAGGTGTCCGTCCGTAGTTTTCTTGTCGTGACTCATAGCCTCCAACAACTCCTCTTGTGCGATATTTACAGAGGTGGGTAGTCCGTATCGTTCCACTACTGCCACAATGCGCTCCGCCTCTTGGGAGACTATCAATCCCCTACCCTGCACCTCGCGTGCGGCACAAACCAAACCAACTGCCACCGCCTCGCCGTGGTTAAACTCTGGCGTAATGCTCTCGATGGCATGTGCCCAAGTGTGTCCCAAATTGAGCAGTCGTCTTTCGCCCTTTTCGTAGGGGTCGCGGCTTACAATAGAGCACTTAACTGCCACCGCCCTCTCGACCATCTCCGCCAAGAGAGCAGCATCGCCCCTCAACTCGTCAAAGGCATGTGTTTCAAAGAGTTCAAACAACTCTGCATCGCCAACGATAGCCGCCTTTATCATCTCGGCAACTCCCGCGCGAAACTCCCTATCGGGTAGCGAAGAGAGCAATCCCGCATCGCACAGCACAAACTCGGCAGGGGCAAACGAGCCAACCATATTCTTATAACTCTCCATATTCACTCCACACTTACCCCCAATGGCGGCATCAACCTGCGCAAGGAGTGTTGTGGGAACGAGTCCAAAGCGCACACCTCGCATAAAGGTCGAAGCCACAAAGCCCACAAGGTCACAAACAACACCTCCGCCCACGCCGAGCAGGAAAGTTTGGCGGTCTGCCTTAGACTCAATGAGTTCGCGCCACAGCATTGTAGCAAGTTCGAGGTTTTTATTCTCTTCGCCTGCGGGGATAACCACACTCTCGGGCAGTAGTTCCGAGAGGTTGTGGTGCGCCTCCACCTCAGCATCCACAAAGGCTATCACGCGCCCTTGGGGAAGCAGTGTTGCCAACTGCTCACGCACGCTGCCACACACAATACGGGTGGCGTTGGAAGAGTTGAAATGAATTTCTAAGGGATATTTCATCACTTTTACACCTTATTTTTATGCAAATGTAGTACAAAAACCTCGATAATTTGCTACCTTTGCGCCCAAAATAAAGGAAAAGAAGATGCAAAAACTACGCAACATCGCAATTATCGCACATGTTGACCACGGCAAAACAACACTCGTGGACAAAATGATTCTCCAAGCAAACCTCATCCGCAATCAGGAGGCAAGCGGCACTTTGGTGCTCGACAACAACGACTTGGAGCGCGAGAGGGGTATCACCATCCTCTCCAAAAATGTGTCGGTAATCTACAACGACTACAAAATCAACATTATTGATACCCCCGGTCACTCCGACTTTGGCGGAGAGGTTGAGAGGGTTTTGAATATGGCAGACGGCGTAATCCTTTTGGTAGACGCTTTTGAGGGTACTATGCCCCAAACCCGATTCGTACTCCAAAAGGCTCTCGCTCTGGGCAAGAAACCCATCGTGGTGGTAAACAAGGTTGACAAACCCAACTGCCGCCCCGATTATGTGCACGAGCAGGTCTTCGACCTTATGTTCACGCTCGATGCCAACGAGGAGCAACTCGACTTCCGCACCATCTATGGTAGTGCTAAGCAGGGCTGGATGAGCCACTCCTATAAGGAGAAGACCAACTCCATCACTCCCCTTTTGGATACCATCATTGACGATATCCCCGAGCCCGAGAAGGTAGAGGGTACTCCCCAGATGCTTATCACTTCGCTCGAATACTCGCCCTATTTGGGTCGTATTGCTGTGGGCAAACTCACTCGCGGTACGCTCCGCTCGGGTATGAATGTAACCCTTGCAAAGCGTGACGGCTCGCTCGTTAAGACCAAAATCAAAGACCTCATGGTTTTTGAGGGTCTTGGCAAATCGAAGGTTGAGAGTGTGGAGTGTGGCGAGATTTGCGCACTTGTAGGTATTGAGGGTTTCGAGATTGGCGACACCATTTGCGACTACGAGAATCCCGAGCCACTGCCCCCCATCGCCATTGATGAGCCTACGATGAGTATGCTCTTTACGATTAACGACTCGCCCTTCTTTGGTAAGGATGGTAAGTTTGTGACCAGCCGCCACATCAAGGAGCGTCTGGACAAGGAGTTGGAGAAAAACCTCGCACTCCGCGTGGTGCAGGGCGAGGGTGCCGACAAATTCATCGTTTATGGTCGTGGTGTGCTGCACCTCTCGGTACTTATCGAGACGATGCGTCGCGAGGGTTATGAGTTGCAGGTAGGTCAGCCCAAAGTCATCTTCAAGGAGATTGACGGTGTGAGGTGTGAGCCTGTGGAGGAACTTACCATTGATGTACCCGACGACTATGCAGGTAAGGCTATCGAACTTGCTACCAAGCGCAAAGGTACGCTCAAAAATATGGAGTCGCGCAACGAGCGCACAAGGCTCGAATTCGAGATTCCCTCGCGTGGTATCATCGGTCTTAGGAGCAACCTGCTGACCGCAACGGCTGGCGAGGCTATTATGGCGCACCGTCTGAAAGGCTTTGAGCCCTACAAAGGCGAGATTGAGATGCGCTCGGTGGGCTCACTTGTGGCTATGGAGACGGGGCAGGCATACGCCTACGCACTCGGCAAGGTGCAGGATAGGGGTCGCTTCTTTGTGGAGCCCGGTGACGAGATTTACTGCGGACAGGTGGTCGGCGAGAACACTCGCGACAACGACATCTGCTTGAACCTCACCAAGAGCAAGAAACTCACCAATATGCGCGCCAGCGGCTCGGACGACAAGATTATCCTCGCCCCCGCAGTGAAGTTCTCGTTGGAGGAGGCTCTCGAATATATCCGCGAAGACGAGTATGTGGAGATTACCCCCCACTTTATGCGTATGCGTAAAATACTACTCAGCGAAATTGACCGCAAACGCGCCGAAAAGGCACAGCAATAAAAACATTGGGGAGTTCTTCGGAACTCCCCAATGTTTTTATTGGTCAACTGTCAACCATCAACCGACCTAGGTCATATTAGAGTAAACACCTTCAAAACCCACAACATTCTCCCGCAAGTGGGTTTTGTGGAGGAAATTTTGTACTAAACAACCTCCTGCGAGTGGGTTTTGTGAAGGGGATTTTTGTGCCAAAAGAAGGAGCGACACCGCAGTTTGCTTAGCGCAAATGAGGATGTCGCTCTCTGAATTTTGGTGCAAAAAGCACCCACAAGGCACGCTCGCCAGCGATATGCGCTCGCTAATAACCAAGGATGCGGAGCATCGAACGATAACTCTGCTCCTTGGCAAACAAACGAGTGTAGTACTCGCCCGTCTCCTTGTCTATATCAATGAGGATGTGTTTGGGTGCGGGAGTGAGGCAGTGCTGGATACCACCGAAGCCGCCCACCGACTCCTGATATGCTCCCGTATGGAAGAAACCAACATAGAGTGGCTCATCAACATCATCGAGTTTTGGCAGGAAGACCGCGTTGGAGTGGGACTCACCACTATAAAAGTCCTCGCTATCGCAGGTCAAACCTCCGAGGAAGACGCGCTGATACTCCTTGTCCCAATGGTTGATGGCAAGCAGAGGATAACGCTGGTCGATACCCCAAATATCGGGCAGTGTGGTCATAAACGAACTGTCAATCATATACCAACGCTCCCTATCGTTTTGCTGTTTTTGGTTGAGCACCGAGAAGAGGGTTGCGCCGCTCTCTCCAACGGTAAACGAGCCAAACTCGGTAAAGATATTGGGCTCATCCACACCGTTTAGATTGCAGTTGCTTTTGATTTGTGCAACGATTTCTTCTGCCATATACTCATAGTCGTAGTCGAAGTTGAGTGAGTTCTTGATAGGAAATCCACCTCCGATATTTAGACTATCCAAATCGGGACAAATCTTTTTAAGTTCGCAGTAAACCTGAATACATTTGTTGAGTTCGTTCCAATAATAGGCGGTATCTTTCATACCCGTATTGATGAAGAAGTGGAGCATTTTGAGTTTGAGTTTCTTATTACCCTTGATGCGCTTCTTGTAGAACTCAACGATGTCGTTGTAGCGAATTCCGAGCCTCGAAGTGTAGAAGTCGAACTTGGGCTCCTCCTCTGCTGCAATGCGGATGCCGAGTTTACAGGGCTTCTCCAAGAGCACCTCCAACTGATCCAACTCCTCTTTGTTGTCGAGTACGGGAATGGTATTCTCGAAGCCGTTATTTACAAGCGCGGCAATATTCTCCACATACTGCTGACGCTTAAAACCGTTGCAAACCACATACATATCCTTATTTATAAGTCCCTGCTCATAGAGTGCATTGATGAGCGGAATGTCGTATGCCGAAGAGGTTTCGAGATAGATATCGTTTTTGAGAGCCTCCTCCAAAACGAAGGAGAAGTGCGAGGACTTGGTGCAGTAGCAATAGTTGTAGGTACCCTTGTAATCCACCTTCGCCATTGCCACATTGAAGAGTCGTTTGGCTCGCTGAATTTGCGAAGATATCTTGGGCAGATAGGTAATTTTCAGCGGTGTACCATACTGTTTGATGATATCCATCAGTGGCACATTGTGAAAGTAGAGTTCGTTGTCCTCAACAGAGAATTCGGCCTGTGGCCAATCGTAAGTTTGCTCGATAAGGTCGGTGTACTTGTTCTTCATTTTCCCAAAAACAATTTTAATTTACAATCCGTCTTTGCTACTTTCGGAAATTTTGTTCAAAGTAATCGAGTTACTTTTCCAACAATTTCACAATGCAAAACAAATAATTCTTTTTGAGATAATCAACGATTAGGTGTATTTTATGACGATTTTGTCAGTTTTTTCTGCCTTTTTGTCAGTTTTTCAATAATAATCGCTAACTTTGGGGGTTAATTTGAGTGTAATTTATATAAAATATACGGTTATGACTACCAAAGTGAGCGCAATCATTGCACAGTACATCGCCACCCAAACAAGGCTTATCATTCCCGAAGTGGGAACACTCATCCGTCGTAAAGAGAGCGGAGAAATTGTCTTTATGGAGATGCTCCGTAAGAGTGACGGTGTCCTTGCCGGTCTTATCGTCACCTCTCTTGATGTAAGTCCAAGCAAGGCAAACGAAATTACCAACGCCTACATCGCCACCATCAAACAACAACTCTCCACCAGCAAGAAGTTTGTGATAGACGGCGTAGGTGTTCTGCTTATGCGCCCCGACGGAGGTGTGGATTTCTCGTTCAACCCATTCGCACAATCGTTGCCCGAGCCTACAAGAGGAGTGGATATTCTCGAAGAGGAGGCTGAGGCTGAACCAAAACCAAATGCAGCACCTCAGCCCGTAGCACCTGTTGCGCCCAAGGTAGAGGTTGTACAGCCCCAACCACAGCAGCAACCCGTGCCAACACCCGCGCCGACACCCAAAGCGGAGCCTCAACCTCGCAAGGTAATTTACCACATCGAGGATAACGAGGAGCTCAAAAGGAGATGCCGCATACAGCCCCACCAAACACGCAAGAAGATTGACGGCATAACCATTCTGGCACTTGTGGCTGTTTTGTTGGCATTTTTGTCGCTCATCTGGGGTATACTTCCTTCGGGCGACCGCGTGGAGGTAAGCGTCGAGCCAACAGAGGTAATCGTGAACGAATAGAAGAGAGTTGAAAATTGAAAATTAACAGACTCCGCCGCCGCTTTGCGGCACCTCCCCTAACTTAGGGGAAGAGTTTCAACTTTCAACTCAATAGTCGCCCATAGGAAGTAAATGGTCAAGGTTGCGATATATGAGGCGAGGAAAAGGCTCGCGAAGCGCGAGTAAACGGAGTTTACTTGGGCGTAAATGAGCATTTCGAGCGCGAGCGTAACGCCAAAATCGCCGCCCATAGAGCGCAACCAAAAAAGAAGGAAAATGGATTTATTTAGCATAAAACAACGCTTTGGGATAATAGGCAACAGCGAGCCGCTCAATAGGGCTATTGAGATGGCTGTGAAGGTTGCACCCACCGACCTCACTGTACTCATTATGGGTGAGAGTGGTGTGGGTAAGGAGTTCTTCCCTCAGATTATCCACGCCCATTCGGCACGCAAGCACAACAAATATGTGGCCGTAAACTGTGGAGCCATACCCGAAGGCACGATTGATTCGGAACTCTTCGGTCACGAAAAAGGCTCTTTTACGGGAGCGGTAGATTCGCGCAAAGGCTATTTTGAGGAGGCAGACGGAGGCACCATATTTCTCGATGAGGTTGCCGAACTACCTCTCGCAACGCAAGTACGCCTATTGAGGGTCTTGCAGACGGGCGAGTTTATGAGAGTGGGCTCGTCAAAACCCCAAAAAACAAATGTAAGGGTTGTGGCAGCAACAAATGTTGATTTGACACGCGCCATCGCCGAGGGTAAATTCCGCGAAGACCTCTATTATAGGCTTGCTACAGTGCCCATTACTGTTCCCCCACTCCGTCAGCGCAAGGAGGATATTCATCTGCTCTTCCGCAAGTTCGCGTCGGATGTGTCGGTAAGTTGCAAGATGCCAGCCATATCGCTCGACGAAGGAGCGAGAGTATTGCTCGAAAACTACTACTGGAAAGGCAATATCCGCCAACTCAAAAATGTTGCGGAGCAGATTTCGGTCATCGAGCCCTCACGCATCATCTCGGAGCAGACACTGCGTAAGTACCTCTCGGTGGAGGGTATGGGCGGAACTCCTGTGGTGATGAATGATGGCGCAAGAGAGGAGTTTGCAGACGAGCGAGAACTACTCTACAAGGTGCTCTTTGATATGAAGCGCGACATCTCGGATGTTAAGCGTATGTTGTTGGAGGTAATGAGTGGTGCAACTCCCTCCTACACCCCAGAACCTCAACGAGAAACGACTGCTGTGGCAGGCTACCTGCCCTCCTCTTCGACACACTACTCCCGCCACGAGGCACAAGATGCCATTGGAGAAGAGGTCTTTGAGGAGCCAGCACGCCCACTCTCAAAAGAGGATATGCAGAGGGAGGCTATCGTGAAGGCACTCAGACGCAATGGCGGTAAGCGCAAAGAGACCGCCAAAGAACTCTTTATGAGCGAGAGAACACTTTATCGTAAAATCAAAGACCTTGGAATAGATGAGATTTAGCAAAATAGCAATATCGGCACTTCTTGCCGCAATGGTAACACTTAGTGGTTGTACCGTAAAATACTCATTCTCTGGCGCTTCTATTCCTCTCGAAGCGCAGACTGTGAGCGTACCCTACTTCCCCAACAACGCACCAATGGTGGCACCTACGCTCTCTTCGACCCTTACTGACGCTTTGCAGGATAAGTTCGCACGACAGACCAAACTGCAACTCGTCTCTACGGGTGGCGACCTCGCTTTCGAGGGAGAGATTACCAACTACACCTCCACTCCTGCGGCAATTACGGCTGCTGAGACGGCAGCGATGAACCGCCTGACGATTACCGTAAAGGTTAAGTTTACGAACATCTACGAGCCCCAGAACAACTACAACAAGTCATTCAGTGCCTTTGCCGAGTACGATGCCACATCGCTCTTGCAGGATGTTCAGGACTCGCTCATCACGGAGATTTGCGAACAACTCGTTCAGGATATTTTCAACGCCGCAGTAGCAAACTGGTAGAGTATGGGTGGCGTGATAGATAGTAGCAAGTTTTTGGAGGCTCTTTCGACCGAGGAGTTGAGGGGACTCGCCGAGAAATACCCGTGGTGGGGTGCGGCAAAGAGTGCGCTCCACACAAGGGGCAAGAAGGTGGAGGGCAGTGTGCTCTACGCCCTACGCGCGAGGGGTCGCGGGGCTTCGCTTAAACCTCTACTGAAAACCATCTCCTCGGCAGAACTCAAACGCAGCGAGATGCTCGGCATTATTGACGACTTTCTCAAAGAGGGCGAACACCGCATAGTGATTGACGAGCAAACGAGTGATGCTCCTTTGGAAACCAAGAGCGACAATGACGAACTCGAAGATGAGTTTATCAGCGAGGATTTGGCAGAAATTTATGCAAAACAACACCTTTTTGACCTTGCAATTGAGATATATCAAAAATTAAGTTTGCAAAACTCGCAAAAAAGTATTTATTTTGCCGAGATTATTGACCGACTTGAAAAAGAGCGTTCAGAAGAGGACAAAAAATAATTAAAAACAATAACACAATGTACACATTTCTTGTAATTTTGATTCTTATCGCCAGCATCTTGCTTGTATTGTCGGTGTTGGCTCAGAGCCCCAAAAGCGGCATGGCTGCAAACTTCGGTGCATCGAACCAAGTTATGGGTGTTCGTCAGACTGCAAACTTCCTCGAAAAGGCTACTTGGTACCTCGCAATCGGTATCGTAGTATTGAGCCTTCTCGCGACCGTTGCTATGTCTTCGCACAAAAAGGCTAACGCTCCCGCGAGCGACTCGGTTATCGAGCAACTTATGACCACCGAGGAGGCTGCTCCCGTTATGCCCAATCAGGTGGAGGCTCCCGCTGCTGAGGAGGTAGCCGAGTAGTCGCTCCGCCATTTTAGTAAGAGTTAAACAAAGGTACGCCAACCGACTTTTTTCATAAGGTCGGTTGGTTTTTTGTTTCTATTTTTCTAACTTTGTGGGTAACAACACAAGAGTAATATAACAAAACCCCGTATATGAAAAGACTACTTACCCTCCTTGCACTACTACTGACACTCGGTGTAGGCAACTCTATGGCACAAAAGCTTGATTTGAAAAACCTCACCCAAGAGCAAATTGATAATATCTACAATAACGCTGTTAACGGAATGGCCGAGGCGCAATATGCATTGGGAATGATGTATGACTTTGGCTGGAGTATTGCCGAAAATAATCAACAGGCCGTCTATTGGTATCGCAAAGCAGCAGAGCAGGGATTTGCAAATGCGCAATGGAGTTTAGGTCGTATGTATGCGAGTGGCAAAGGTGTTGCCCAAGACTACTCCACCGCCGCCTATTGGTATCGCAAAGCAGCAGAGCAGGGATTTGCAGATGCGCAATGGAGTTTAGGTCGTATGTATGCGAGTGGCGAAGGTGTTGCAGAGGATATATCCACTGCGATTGATTGGTATAGCAAGGCTGCGGAGCAGAACCATCCAGCCGCACTATGCGAACTCGGAGAATTATATTTTATGGGGGAAAAGGTAGCACAGAATTATGATTTAGCATTAGAATACTTAGCTAAATTCACCGAATCTAACCGTGATCCCGATCCTATTAGTAAGGCGATGGTCAATGTAATGGCATCAGCATTAGTGGAAGCATTTACATACCATAAAGATGGTCTTATGTGTCTTTACGATGAGGACTACTCAGCTGCTGCTGATTGCTTTCTCGAAGCGGCAGAGTGGGGTTATGCAGTGGCGCAAGTCGATTTGGGAATTCTATATTGTAATGGCAAAGGTGTTGCACAAGACTACTCAAAGGCCGCCTATTGGTTTAACCAAGCAGCAGAGTTAGGAAATATAGATGCGAAATACCACTTGGGTTTGATGTATTATTATGGCGAAGGTGTTGCACAAAACTACTCTACTGCCGCCGATTGGTGGCGTAAAGCAGCAGAGCAGAACCATTTAGGTGCCTTATACCGTCTCGGACGCCTCTATTACTATGGAGATAAGGTTGGCGAGAATTATCCTTTGGCAAAAACCTACTGTGAAAGATACCTCAAATATGACGACAGTTCTGACCCTGGTCGTACAGCAGCTATCGAAATGTTCTTGGAAAATATCCTCAAAGATGAGGCTGAGGCGAGAGCAAAAGCCGAGGCGGAGGCTCGAGCAAAGGCTGAGGCAGAGGCAAGGGCACGAGCCGAGGCGGAGGCAAGGGCCAAAGCAGAGGCGGAGGCGTTGGCTCGCGACAGGGCAAGGCATCCGTTGCGCTACTTCATCAAGGATAACAAAGAGGCTTGGAATGATTTCAAGGAGGATGCAGCATATTGGCTCTTCGATGATATGCACGACTTCGAGAACTACATCTTTGCCGAGGCTACAATGAGCCTTTCGGACAAGCTCAGCACTATGGTGGGCGCAAATCTTGACCTCTACTTCAACGACAGAGGACGCTTGGGCCTACACTCCTCCATAAACTTTATGGACAATGGTAGTTGGGGCTTCCGCGTAGGTCCCGTTCTTAGACTCAACCAATCGTGGGACAACATAGAGTGGCAACTCTATGGAGGCATAGGCCCCCACTGGGCTATCAATGCCCCACTCGATGCTCCCTACACCGAGACCTGCCACCTGAGTGGCGATGTGGGCATAAGGGCAAACTTCCACAAACTGTCGGAAGACTCGATACTCTCCTACTCCTCGCTCTCGGTAGGTTGTCAGATGATGATGGGCAAAGCAGTACCCGTTGTTGGTGTGTCGCTATGGCCCGCACTGCTCTTCTCCAACATATCGCTGTCGGAGAACCTTACCACACTCGCAGGCGAAACTATGGTGGCTTTCGGCGATGGTTTCCTGATGGGTGCCTCGCTGTCGTGGACTCCCACCACCTTGGGTTGGTATGGCACCATACTCGCACCCATAGATGCCGCCGGTATGACTATAACCACAGGTCCCGTATTCAGTATGTTGGACGGTATGTTCCAGGTGTATGGTGGTATGGGTTTGGTGGATGATGAGTTCGGTGGCGACTTGGGCGTAAGGCTCGTTTCGGACTACTCATACAGCATCGGCTTCCAATTCTCCTCCACAGCCTTCCTCACTCTCGGTATAGGCTTGGAGTTCTAAAACTCTGAGATAAAGATAATTAAAGGGTGCCGTAGTTGGCACCCTTTACTTTTGCGTCTATATTACCACCAACATCAGGGCGGCGAGGGCAAATCCCAAGAGTGCGCCCCACCCCACCGAGCCAACCTTGCAGCCCGTAAGATAGATGCGCGAGGTGGCAAGAAGTCCCACCGCAACGATACCTATAATAAAAGGTGTAAGCAGAGCCGTATTACCCACAAGGAGCAACATCCACATCATACCAAGCAGTGCGCCAAGTGCCGTAGTGTGGTAGTCCAAAGGGTAGAATAGTTCAAAAAGGAGCAACATTGCAACCTCAGCCGTAGCCGTATAGAGTACCTTGCGAATAAGAAACAGCACCGGCACATTGTCGAAAACCCAGCCACAGCAGGTGTAGCACACCGCCATAACCACCAACATCATAAGTCGCGTGTGGCGTGCACCATTCACATCGCTCCTCTTACTTACGCCAAAGAGCCTCAGTAGCCACAAGAACAAGCAGGGCACAAAGATGGTCATAAACAACACTGTGCCAACCACATACCACCTCACAGGCGAGGGATAGGAGAGCCTACCGACAAGCCCAAACATCGCCATAAACGACATCCACAGCACCATCGTTTGCGGATGGAGCAGTAGCGATATGGCTTGTGCCACAAGGGTATGTATAGGTTTCTTGTCGGTGGTCATAAGACGAGGTTATTAAATCTGACGACGCAGACGAGCAACGGGAATTTTGAGCATCTCGCGGTACTTTGCCACCGTACGGCGAGCAATATGGTAACCCCTCTCGTTGAGAATGTTCATAAGAGCCTCATCGGTCAGGGGGTGTTGTTTGTCCTCCTCCTCAATGCAGTCCGAGAGAATCTGCTTAATCTCATACGACGAGACCTCCTCGCCACTATCGGTCTGCATAGCCTCCGAGAAGAGGCTTTTCAGAGGAATGATACCAAAGTGCGTTTGGATATATTTGCTATTTACCACCCTCGAAATGGTCGAAACATCCAACCCCGTACACTCGGCAATATCCCTAAGAATCATTGGTTTGAGCCTTTTGGGGTCGCCATCGATGAAGTACTCCCTTTGGTAGTTGAAAATCTCGGACATGGTGCCGAGGAGTGTGTCGTGTCGCTGTTTGATAGCAGAGATAAACCACTTTGCGGAGTCAATTTTACTCTTCACAAACTGCACCGCCTCCCTATCCTGCTCGTCGGTGGAGCCACCAGCCATCGAACTGCGCAACATCTCCATATAGCGGCGATTGACCTTCAAATCGGGAATATTGTAGGAGTTGAGCCTTAGGTCGAACTCCCCATCGTGATAGTCCAAAATAAAGTCGGGCACAACATAGGGCGCAGCATCATCGGAGCCCTCGCCATAGAGGTTCCCTGGTTTGGGCGAGAGGTGGCGTATCTCCTCTATCGCCTCCAAGAACTCCTCGCGCTCGACACCAAGGCGAGAGAGCAGACGGTCGTAGTGTTTCTTGGCAAAGTCATCGAAGTGGTCCGAGAGTATTCTCTTTGCCAACTGCTGAGCCTCGCCGAGTGGTTCAAAAGAGCGCAGTTGCAACAGCAAACACTCCTGCAAATTCCTTGCACCCACACCCGAAGGCTCCAACTCCTGCACAACCCTCAATACACGCTCCAACTCCTCAACCGATAGGTCAAGACCTATGCTGAACGCTATGTCGTCGGACACCGACACCAAGTCGCGGCGCAGATAACCATCATCATCAAGACTGCCAATAAGGTAGCGAGCAATAGCCATATCGCGCACCGAGAGTTCCTTGTAACCAAGTTGCTCTTCTAAGAACTCCTGCAACGACTTGCCGCCCGATATGTAGACCGTAGGCTGTCGGTCATCTTTGGAGTAGTTGTTGGTACGCATCTTATAGGAGGGCGTGTCGTCTTCGCGAAGATACTCCTCAACGGATATCTCTTTGCAATCCTCGCTACCCTCACTCTCTTCTCTCAGACTCTCCTCCAACACGGGATTCTCCTCAATCTCCTGCTTGATGCGCTGTTCGAGCAACACCGAGGGGAGTTCGAGGAGTTTAATCATTTGGATTTGCTGGGGCGAGAGTTTCTGACTCAGACCCAATACCTGTTTTTGACTAAATGAACTCATAGTTTTTCTATACTTTAATGTGAAAAAAGACCACTATTTTTAATTGCGGTCTTCATTCATTAAAGTTTGGGAAGTTTTCTTATTGTCTGCCGTCTACCGACCTATACTTCTGTCGGTTGTCGGTCGACACCAGCGAGTGGGTTTTGCGGAGGAAATTTTATACCACTCCACCACCCAGAGGGTGCATATACCCACTCCTATTAGTGCATATCGCGGAGGAAATTTTGTGCCAACCCTCTACCCTGCGAGTGCATATCGTGCCGCAGATGCAAGGCTTGCGAAGGGCGGGGAAGCGGAGTTTACAAGGCGTAAATGAGCATTCCGAGCCCGAGCGTAACGCAGCAAATGCGGTGCGAGATGTGCTCGCCTAATATTCGGCGTTTTTGGGTGTGCGTGGGAATGGAATCACATCTCGAATATTCGCCATACCCGTCACAAAGAGCAACAGACGCTCGAAGCCCAAGCCAAAACCGCTGTGAGGTGCCGAGCCCCAACGACGGGTGTCGAGATACCACCAAAGAGTCTCCTTGCTCATACCGCGCTCCTCAATAATGGCGTTGAGTTTGTTGTAGTCCGCCTCGCGCTCGCTACCACCGATAATCTCGCCAATCTTGGGGAAGAGCACATCCATAGCACGCACTGTCTTACCATCCTCGTTCTGCTTCATATAGAACGACTTAATCTCTTTGGGATAGTTGATGAGGATGACAGGTTTTTTGAAGTACTCCTCAACGAGGTAACGCTCATGCTCGCTCTGCAAGTCGCAACCCCAAGTGCAGGGGAACTCGAACTTCTTGCCGCTCTCGCCAAGGATACGGATACCCTCGGTGTAGTCGAGCCTTACGAAGTCGCAAGCCACAACACCGCGGAGTCGCTCAATGAGTTCCTTATCGAACATATTGTTGAGGAATGTCAGGTCATCCATACAGTTGTCCAGAGCGTACTGCACGCAGTATTTGATGAACTCCTCGGCAAGGACCATATTGTCCTCCAAGTCGTAGAACGCCATCTCGGGCTCAATCATCCAGAACTCTGCCAAGTGGCGTGGAGTGTTGGAGTTCTCGGCGCGGAAGGTGGGACCGAAGGTGTAGATCTGTCCGAGCGATAGCGCACCCAACTCACCCTCCAACTGTCCCGAAACGGTCAGTGCTGTCTGGCGAGCAAAGAAGTCCTGAGAGTAGTCCACCTTGCCGTCTTCGCCCTTGGGCACATTGTTCAAATCGAGAGTTGTCACATTGAACATCGCACCAGCACCCTCACAGTCCGAAGCGGTGATAAGAGGTGTGTGCCAATAGTAGAAACCCTTGTCGTTGAAGAATTTATGAATGGCGTATGCCATAGCGTGGCGAATACGGAAGACTGCACCGAAAGTGTTGGTGCGGGGGCGAAGGTAGGCAATCTCGCGGAGGAACTCCATCGAGTGTCCCTTCTTCTGCAAGGGGTAGTCGCCATCCGCCTTGCCATAAATCTCTATCTCCTTTGCCTGCACCTCTACGGGCTGACCCGAGCCTACCGACTCCACAAGCGCACCCTTCACGCAAAGGCACGAGCCTGTGGTAACCTCCTTCAAAAGAGCCTCGTCGGCAGTTGCTATATCCACAACAATCTGGATATTGTTGATTGTCGAGCCATCATTCAGAGCGATGAACGCCACATTTTTGTTTCCTCGCTTGGTGCGCACCCAGCCTTTCACAACAACCTCTTGTCCTTCGGGCTTGGAGCGGAGCAAATCAATGATTCGTACTGTCATAATCTCTATTGTCTATTAATAACTTTTGTTTGTATTCCGTCTTGTAATCAGCCTTCGCGGGTTGTATTTGCCCACAACTCGCCAACCTAATTGCGGTCACAAATGTACACATTCTTTTCCAAAAAAGAATCAAAAAAGAGTATATTTCCCTCCATATTGTGTGTTTTTTACATAAAAAACCTTACATTTGTAGGTTGATTATTATATCCCAACGAAAACAATGCGGATAAACGAAAAGAAATATCGCTCAATCTCCCCCGAAGAGATAGCAATAATGACCGCCAACGGATGCAAAGCAGACGACTGGTCAAGGGTTTTGGTTGCAGTAGATGGATTCGCACCCGAAAAGGCTTGCCGCTGCCGCTTCAAAGGGGATGTGAGGATTGGTGCCGATGTAACAATCAAGGATGTAACCTCATTTATTGCCAACTATGAGATTGGCGACAGGGTGAAGATTATCAATATAGGCATTCTCGAAACCAAGGGCACAAGTTCTTTTGGAAACGGTTGCGAAGTGGCAACCATCAACGAGAATGGTGGTAGGAGCATTCGTATTTTTGACAACATGACGGTGCAGGCTGCCTACATGTGCGCCCTCTACCGCCACCGCCCAGAGGTTGTCGGGAGGCTCAATGCAATGGCGGATGCCCACGCTGCACAGGTTACATCTACCATGGGCACCATCGGTAATGATACAAGAATTTGCGACTGCAAGATATTACGCAATGTAAGAATTGGTGAGGCTGCCGAGGTCATCGGAGCCTCCATACTCCAAAATGGTACCATACTCTCCTCTGCAATCTCGCGCACCGAGATTGGTGTGGATGTGAAAATGTATGATTTCATTGTACAGGATGGTTCTACAATCGACAACGGCTCGCTCCTTCGCAGGTGTTTTGTGGGTCAGAGCGTGCAGATTGAAAACCTCACAGCCACCGACTCTGCACTCTTTGCCAACTCTCACATGGAGAATTGCGAGGCGTGCAGCATCTTTGCAGGTCCATTTACGGTGTCGCACCACTCCTCGTCGCTCCTCATTGCAGGTCTGTTCTCGTTCTTCAATGCAGGCTCGGGTACCAACCAATCCAACCACCTTTTCCGTACGGGTGCTGTGCATCAGGGCATACACCTCAGGGGTGTGAAGTTTGGCAGCAATGCCTACACAATGCTCCCTTGCTGCAACGGAGCCTTCACGGTGGTCATTGGTCGCCATCGCACCCACGCAGACACTGACTCCTTCCCCTACTCCTACCTTGTAGAAAAAGACGGCAGTTCGTTCCTTATGCCCGCGCGTAACCTGACGAGTTATGGTACCGTGCGCGACCTTGCAAAGTGGGCTAATAGGGATAAGCGCAAAGGAACAAAACGCGACAACATCAATTTCGAGGAGTGCAACCCATACATTGCAGTCCGCTTTACAAAAGCCATATCAATCCTCAACCAACTTCTTGGCAAGGAGGGTATGGATGGTCCCGATATTATCAACTGGGGCAGGACAAAAATCCAACGCAAGGAGGCTCTCTTGGGTAGAAAACTCTACAAAGAGGCTCTCTATAAATATCTTGCCGAGATGCTTACCAAGGGCGGTGCGAGGGAGAATATATCCGGCAGAGGTCATTGGATAGATTGTGGCGGTCAATTTATGCCACATAGCGAGATGGCATCCATCCTCGACAGACTCAAAGAGGGCACCATCACAACCCCCGAGGAACTCAAAGCCGCCTTCGACCACATCATGAACAACTACGACGACTTTGCCTACGATTGGGCAGTGGGTGCTGTGGAGGAGATGCTCTCCCACCCCCCTACCGAAGAGGAGTTGCAGGAGGTTATAAGGCGTGGTAGAGAGTGCGCAAACAAGATTAAATCAACCAGCGAGGCTGACCGCGCAAAGGATTTCGAGAATATCTCACAAGTGGGCTACGGCATCGACTGCCTAACCCCCGAAGAGCGACTCGCCGACTTCCGCGCCGTCAGAGGAGAATAGAGGGGAATTGAGAATTGAGAATTGAGAATTGAGAATTGAGGTAAATGCGAGTAAGCGAGAGCAGAGGGTACTTGTGCACTATGTCGAGCAGGAGCATTTTAGAGCAGCCGTAGGCTGGTCAATTGAGAATTGAAATTTCCGTAAGCATCCCAAATAACCATTGCCCCTAAAAAACTTTCAACTCTCAACTCTCAACTTTCAACTTTTTATGTAACTTTGTGCGATTATAGCGACAACAAGACAAAAAACAGATAAATTAACCCTTAAAAACAAAAAAAACACTATGAAATTACCTTACTCAGAACCTTACCGTATTAAAACGGTAGAAGCTATTAAACCTTCGACTCGCCGTCAGCGCGAGAAATGGATCAAAGAGGCACACTACAACCTCTTTAACCTCACCTCCGATCAGGTGTTTATCGACCTTCTCACCGACTCTGGTACAGGTTCGATGAGCGACAAGCAGTGGGCTGCTATGATGACCGGTGACGAAAGTTACGCTGGTGCATCTTCCTACTTCAACCTCAAAAAGGCTGTTAAGAACATCTTTGGTTTCGACTACTTCTTGCCTACCCACCAAGGTCGTGCTGCTGAGAATGTACTCTTCTCGGGCTTGGTAAAAGAGGGTGACATCGTTCCCGGTAACTCGCACTTCGACACCACTAAGGGTCACATCGAGTCGCGCAAAGCAACCGCTATCGACTGCACCATCGACGCTGCAAAAGATACTCAGTTGGAGGTTCCTTTCAAAGGCGAGGTAGACATCGAGAAACTCCGCGCAGTATTCGAGAAATATCCTAAGGAGAAGATTCCTTTCTGCGTTTTGACCATCACCAACAACACCGCAGGTGGTCAGCCCGTTTCGATGAAGAACATCCGCGAGACTTCGGAGTTGTGCCACCAGTACGGTATCAAACTCCTTATTGACTCGGCTCGTTTTGCAGAGAACGCATACTTCATCAAAAAACGCGAGGAGGGCTATGGCAACAAGACTATCAAACAGATTGTTAAGGAGATCTACTCCTATGCAGACCTTATGACCATCTCGGCAAAGAAAGACGGTATGGTTAATATGGGTGGTTTCTGCGCTATGCGTACCCAGGAGGAGTTTGACCTTGCAAAACGCTTCTGCATCTCCTTCGAGGGCTTCATCACCTATGGTGGTTTGGCAGGTCGCGATATGAACGCTTTGGCAGTAGGTCTTGACGAGAACACCGAGTTCGAGCAGTTGGACGCTCGTATGCGTCAGGTGGCTTACCTCGGCAAACTTCTCGACCGCTACGGTGTGCCCTACCAGCGTCCCGCAGGTGGTCACGCTATCTTCGTAGATGCTAAGAAGATGTTGCCCAATGTTCCCAAGGAGGAGTTTGCTGCTCAGACTTTGGCTGTTGAGCTCTACTTGGAGGCTGGTATCCGCGCTTGCGAGATTGGTTCGATTTTGGCAGACCGCGACCCCGTTACCCGCGAGAACCGTTACAGCGACCTCGAACTTACCCGTTTGGCTATCGCTCGTCGCGTTTACACCGACAACCACATGGCAGTTATCGCAGCCGCTTTGAAGAACATCAAGGCAAGGGCTGAGAAGATTACCCACGGTTACCGCATCGTTGAGGAGGCTCCTATCCTCCGTCACTTCACCGTGAAACTCGAAAAGATTGAGGAGTAGTAACTCTCCCTCTTTCGTAGAGTAATACGACCGAGCCTCCGAAGGCAACACTTCGGAGGCTCTTTTTTAACAAACCTTTTTTTCAACCTCATAAGAAAAATGAGAAAAACGCTTTCTACACTTGCTACACTCTTGCTGGCTTTGGTGACTATGGCACAAAGCACCAACGGCTATACCCACCAAGGCATAGCCCCAAGGCGTACCGAGTTTATCTCCTACTCCACACGCAACGCTGCCGAGAAGGATGACCGCTCGGCGGAGAGATACTACCTCAACCTCATCTACAAGCAGACCTCAACTGCCACCACTCCCGAGGGAGAACAGGTTGCGACCTACGAGGTGGATATTCCTCTTGTGTGGCGCGACAGGGACATCTTCCTCCACACCGAGGGCGGTGCAGCCGAAAAGCGCATCAGGATTAATGGCGAGGTAGTTGGCGAATGTAGGGACAACCGTACACCAAGCGAATTTCTCATCAGCCGTCACATCAAAGACGGCACGACCAAAATAGAGATAATATCTCCTGCGGAGTGCGATATGCGCCCCTCGGAGATGCTGGGCGAAAATCCCCTCGGCGAGCAACTTTTCCTCTACTCACAGCCTCCCATCAGAATTCACGACATCATCCTGAGTGCCAAACCCAACGACGAGGGTCGTTATGGCGTGCTTACAATGGATGTTGTGGTTAGTTCGTCGCGCCATAATGCCGAGTTGATTTCTGTCGGCTACGACATCTACTCGCCAGAGAAAGAACTCAAATACTACGACCTTAGGGAGATGAGCGTAGGGGGTATGGGTATGGATACTCTCCGCTTCTCGACCAACATCTATGGTGCCATGGAGCGTCTGTGGAGCGCCGAGGGCCCCAAACTCTACGATGTGACGCTCTACCTGAAACGCAGCGGCATAATCTCGGAGTATATTAATATAAAGGTGGGCTTTGGCACTACAACCTATGCAGATGGTGTAATCTATCGCAACGGGACACCTATTGATATCCGCGCTGCACACTACACCACAACAGGCACAGCCAAGACTACCGAAGCAGACATCCGCGCACTCAAAAAACAGAACATAAACACCCTCTACATCCCACATCCACAACCCTACTGGTTCTATGATATTTGCAACCGCGTGGGTATGTATGTTGTAGAGCAGGCTAACATAAACACCGACCCCAAAGGTGGCGACCGTTCGCGCCGAGGCACATTGGCGAATAACCCTCAGTGGCTCCCAGAGTTCTTGGAGCGCGTTGCAGGCTCCTACTACCGAGTAAGATTGCACCCCTCCGTCATTGCGTGGAGTCTGGGTGGCAACTCGGGCAGTGGTTACAATATGTACAAGTGCTACGAGTGGATGAAGGAGCGCGAGAGTGAACGCCCCGTAGTCTATGGCGAAGGCGAATGGAATAGCGACCTTAGACTCCCCGAAGCAAAACGATGAATATCGAACTGATAGTGGTCGGCAAAACCGACTCGCGCGAAGTCAATACCTTGGTTGAGGAGTACAAGGGGCGCATTGGGCACTACACACGCTTCGACATCACCACAATCCCCGATGTGAAGAATACTCGTTCACTAAGCGAGGCTCAGCAGAAAAAGGCTGAGGGCGAGAGCATTTTGCGCCTGCTACAAACCTCCGACTATGTGACACTTCTCGACGAGCGTGGCATGCAACCCACCAGCGAGGAGTTTGCCGACTGGGTGCAGAAACGCATGGCAAGCGGCTGTAAAAGGCTTGTCTTTGTCATAGGAGGACCTTATGGTTTTTCGGAGGAGGTCTATGCGAGGGCTAACGGCAAAATTGCACTCTCGAAGATGTCCTTCTCGCACCAGATTGTCCGCGCAATCTTCGCCGAACAACTCTACCGCTCGCTAACCATCCTCAACAACGAGCCGTACCATCATAGGTAGAATTGAGAATTGAGAATTGAGAATAAGATGAAACGACTAACCTTGCTCATTTGTACGCTTTTAGCGACCCTAAGTCTCGGAGCACAAAACTTCGAGAACTATTTTGCCGAGCGCACACTCCGTACTGACCTAATATTCTCGGGCGACAGCGAGTCGCAGCAGGTAACACTCCACAGTCTTGGCTCGTGGAGCGGCTGGGCAGGCAGGCGCACCAATCTTGCCGAAGTACCCCTCAGGGGCGATGGCGAGTTGTCGCTTAGGGACAACGCCTCGGGCGAAGTTATCTACCGCACAACATTCTCGTCGCTCTTTCAGGAGTGGGTAACGATGGACGAAGCAAAGGTGGCAGATAGGGCTTACGAATTTACCGTTCTCGCTCCACTACCCCTTGCGCCCGCAACACTCCGCGTGGTGCTATACAACTCAAAACAGGAGGTGGCAGCCGAGATGCTCTACACTCTCGACCCCGCCGATATTCTCATTCGCAACCTTGACACCAAGCCTCACACACCCTACACCTCCCTCTTCTCGGGTTCCTACGAGGGCGAGAAGATTGATGTGGCGATAGTTGCCGAGGGCTACACCACCGAGGAGATGGCGCTCTTCCGCGGTGACGCACAGCGTACCATTGAGGCACTCTTCTCACACGAGCCTTTTGGCACTATGAGGGAGCGTTTCAACTTTGTGGCAGTGGAGAGCCCAAGCAGAGATAGTGGCGTGAGTATTCCGCGCAAGAACGAGTGGAGGGAGAGTGCCGTAAGTAGCCACTTCGACACCTTCTATGCCGAGCGTTACCTCACAACGAGTGCCGTCTTCGACTTGGCTGACCTGCTCGTGGGTATCCCCTACGAACATATCATCATTCTCGCCAACACCGACACCTACGGCGGAGGTGGCATCTACAACTCCTACACACTAACAACAGCACACCATTCAGCCTTTGCACCCGTTGTGGTGCACGAGTTCGGGCATAGTTTCGGCGGCTTGGCAGACGAGTACTTCTACGACACGCCCGACATCGCCTCCAACCCACTCTCGGACAACATTGAGCCTTGGCAGGAGAACATCACCAATCTTGCGGACTTTGAGAGTAAGTGGGCAGATATGCTCCCTGAGGGCACTTCTATCCCCACCGAGCCGACCAAAAAGGCAGAGCGCGACTACACCGTTGGTGTTTACGAGGGCGCGAACTATATGACAAAGGGCGCCTACCGCCCAGCGGTTGTATGCCGTATGCGCAACAACACCGCCACCCAATTCTGCCCCGTCTGCCAGCGGGCACTCGAACGAATGATACGATTCTATACCGAATAAAACAAACGCAACCCCTCTTCGGGGTTGCGTTTAGTTTTCGTCAACCATCTGCCATCTACCGACCTTCCACTCACTCCTCCCCTAAGTTAGGGGAGGTGTCACGAAGTGACGGAGGGGTCTGTCCCCTGTTATTCTTGTCACCCCTGTCACTCATGCAAGAGCAACAAAAAGAACAGGAAAGACAAGAAAGACAAGAAAGACAGGAGCCCCCAAGGAGCATGGGTATTAAAAAAGATACCCGTGAAGAAAGGGGGAGCAATTCTCAACTCTAAGCGCGGTAGATGCCAACCGCCTGCCTTTGGCAGGCGTGGCAAGACGAGGTTTATTCCCCCTCTAAGTTAGGGGAGGTGCCTGAAAGGCGGAGGGGTCTGTCTGTCGGTTGACGGTAGGAGGTAGACCGCGAGTAGCAGATTGTGGAGGAAATTTTGTGCCAAACAAGAAGGTGGCTCCGCAAACCACACACCACCACCCTCTTGTGCAATATCGTGTGGCGAGTAGTAGGCGCACAAGAAAAACCCCTCCGCAGTTTATTCTAGCGTAAATGAGGAGGGGTTTTATCGCAGTGCAACGACCTAATCGCCCACGAGATTGTGCAATTAGTCGATTCTGACCTTACCCGTCTTGGGATTAAAGGTCAGTTCCGTGCCGCTCGATAGTTCCACCTCGTGACCCTCACCCTCGGTTTCGATGCTCATAATTGCCTCGTTGGGGTAGTTGTCCCAAATGTAGGTTGTGATATACTCGGGGATAATCTCTACGGGGATAGAGTCGTTGCGGAGTTTAATCTTTGTCCACTGTCCTGCGGCGTTGAACCTCACCTTCGAGCCATCGGTGAAGAGCACGCTATAAGTGTTGCCGTGGCGATGGTGGTGAGCATCAATCTTGCGAATCTGGTCCTTGGCAAAATACTCTCCGATGAACTTCTGCGCCATCGAGGGCAACTCTTTGAGGGTTATCTCGGCAGCACTCACCGAAAGAGCAACAAACATCGCCATAAGGCAGGTCATAATTACTTTTTTCATACCTTCTCTAAACATTTTTAAGGGTTGAACAATACGGTTTTCACCCTTAGCGTTTGCAAAAAGAGTGCAAATCTCACCCCGAGATAAAATATCTGCACCCTCGACACTTTTGGCACGCACTTTGCAACACTATAAGGCGTAGTTGCAAGACTACACAAGGTTTCTTCATTTATTTAAGTTTGGGTTAGTAGTTTTGAAATGGTAGCCGTTGTGATAACGCCTACCATTTTTGTTGTGTCGTGGTACAAACTTAAATAAACGAAGAAACTTCGCCACATCTTACCCACCCCCTAAATCCCCCGCCTCAGGCAGGGGACTTAGTCAAAGAGCCACTGATGGCTCTTTGAAAAGCAGTGTGGCTCCCTCGCAGGAGCCACATCTATTACTCCATTAAGTTTGGGTTAGTAGTTTTGAAATGGTAGCCGCCCAGATAACGCCTACCATTTTTTTCATTTTGTGATTTCTCATATCTCCCATTTCTCCCATATCTCTCAGGATAATGTTGTGGGAGGATTTAGTGATTACGGCGTTACGAGCCGCGCAAGGCGGCTCTTCGCGCCGTGATCACTTTGCCCCGCAGAGGCGAATGAAAGGAAGACCTGCCATAGGCAGGGACTCTTTTGTTTTAGCGGGAGGACTATTTTGAGTAAACTCAACAGTCCTCCCGCTAAAACAAAAGACCACTCGCATTTTGCGAGTGGTCTTCCTTTCATTCTCTGTCGGGGTGAAGTGATTCGAACACTCGACCCCCTGCTCCCAAAGCAGGTGCGCTAACCGGACTGCGCTACGCCCCGAGTTGATGGTGCAAATATATGAATTATTTTTGAAATACAAGCGTTTTTTCCTTAATCAACTTTTTTACACCCTTCGGCAGGTGGCGCAAGAGTGGTATCAGCACTCTATAACCCCATCCCAAAGCAACCCTGCGTCTATCCGCAAACATACCACTAAGGCACTTCCGAGCAACCTTCTCGGGCGTAAGGAGCACTCCAAGGCGCACACCCAAGCGTTGATAGCGTTCCGAGAGTCCATAGAGGTCGGTAGCCACACCTGCGGGCACTGCTACCGTAACACTCACGCCACAATCTCTCAGTTCCTCCCGCAGCGCATACGAGAACTCCCTAACATAAGCCTTTGTGGGAGCATAGAGCGACAGTCCGCTCATAGGTAGCCACGAGGCGTATGACGACATATTGAGAATATATCCGCGCCCGCGCGTACGCATATCGCGTGCAAAGAGTCGGCAGAGCATAGTCGTAGCGGTTATGTGTAGTTGCAAAATGGCAGCCACCCTCTCAGGCTCGACATCGCACAAATCACGATAGGCAAAGCAGCCTGCATTATTAACAAGCACCTCCACCTCACATTCTCGGCACGCCTCATAGAGCCTTTGGGCAGAGTCGCTCTCGGCAAGGTCTATGGCGAAGGTCGTAACCTCCTCGGCACCTGCCCCCAAGAGCCGTTCGCGAGCACTACAAAGCCCCTCCTCGCCACGCGCAACGAGGATAAACCGACGGTAACCCCTCGAAATTAGCCCCAGAGCCAACTCCAAGCCTATGCCTCGACTCGCGCCCGTCAGCACTACCCAACCGCTATGTATCAAGCGTTCCTTCATTGTTCCTTGCACAAATATAGAAAAATTTTCGCACAAACCCTTGCATATTCCAAATTTTGCTTTACCTTTGTGATATCAAAATGATATTATTTTGAACAGCGCAACAAAACAGACCCAACTAATAAAATAAAGTATAATCCTAAAAAAATCTAACACAATGGAAAACAAAGAGTACAAATTTAATGGATTTAAGATGAGCGGTTTTGGGATGCTCTTCTTGCTTTTGGTAGCCACTGGTGCAGCCATTTGGTACCTGACGCTCGCTCCCGAGGCTGGAGCCAACATTGCGGTCTTCTCAATTGAAATTACCCTTGCGTGCATCATGTGTGCAGGTTTCCGCACCCTTGAACCCAACAATGCCAAAGCGATGGTATTCTTCGGCAAATACAAAGGTACGCTTACCGAAGAGGGTTTCTGGTGGACCAACCCCTTCTATACTGCCAAGAGTATCTCTTTCCGTGCCCGCAACCTCAATGCGGATGCTATCAAAGTGAACGACAAGAACGGCAACCCCATCATGATTGGTTTGGTGGTTGTTTGGAGGGTTAAGGATACCTACAAGGCTCTCTTTGAAATTGACTCGCAGACGATGGTTTCGAGCGTAAAAATCGACAAGAAGGGCGAGGTTGAGGGCGTTGGTGCTCTGGCTGGTCGTATGATGGCTTTTGAGAACTTTGTGAGCGTGCAGTCCGATGCAGCACTTCGTCAGGTTGCAGGTATGTACGCCTATGACAATGGTGGCGAGGAGGAAATCACACTTCGCAGTGGCGCAGACGAGATTAACGAATTCTTGCGTCAGACCATCAATGAGCGTTTGGATATTGCAGGTATCGAGGCTGTTGAGGCTCGCATCAACTACCTTGCCTACGCTCCCGAGATTGCAGCCGTAATGTTGCGCCGCCAGCAGGCAGATGCTATCATCAGCGCAAGGGAGAAGATTGTGGAGGGTGCTGTGTCGATGGTGCAGATGGCTCTCGACAAACTCAAATCGGAGGGCGTTGTGGAACTCGACGAGGAGCGCAAGGCGGCAATGGTTAGCAACCTTTTGGTTGTCCTCTGCGCTGACGAGAACGCCCAGCCCGTAGTAAACACCGGAACGCTCTACAACTAAAAGTCGAATTCACGACTTTTAGCAGTCAAACGACCAACATCTAATGTCTAATGTCGCGGACACTGCGTGTCCGAAAAAAGACTTAGGACTTTTGACTTTTGACGTTAGACAACAAAGTGATAAGAATTATGGCGAAAGATACCACAAATACCAAAAGTTTTGTACTCCGCGTAGATGCCGAGACTATGGACGCTCTGGAAAAATGGGCGGCTGATGAGTTTCGTAGCATCAACGGGCAGTTGCAGTGGATTATCGCCGAGGCACTCCGTAAGAGCGGACGCAAGACAAAGAAGAAGTCGAATGAGTAGTTCGGCTTCTTCTCCAATGCTAAATTCAAGCAAAACAAAGTCTACACTAAAAGTTTTGGGCGACTTTTTACAAAAAGTCGCGAAAATCAAGAAAATTTATGAAAAAGGCGATTGTATATTCGGTGGTGGTATGTGTTGTAAGTTGGATTGCGGCACTTGTATTCCACCATGTAACGGGTTATAGTGGCAACGCAACCGATATCGAAGGGATGATGAAGTTTCAGACTTTTGGTACGGCTTATATGCTACTTCCTTTGATTGTTGCGGTTGTCATGCAACTCATCTCGGGCGAGGCGAGGTTTGAGCGCAAACACAAGACAAGGGTCGGCATTAGCACCCCCAACACCCCTATCTACAAATTCCGTCCTCGTTGGAGTTGGCTTGTAGCAATAGCCATTGTGCCCCTCATGGTGGCTTTGTCGATACTCTTTTCGGGGCTTTTCTCCGAAGTTATGCCTTTGAAGGAGGGTACGCTCGCAATGTACGCCAATATGGGTATTGACCTCAATGCTCTCCCCGCCGAGGACTTGGCAATGCTCAACTCCCTTCCCTCGTGGGTTATGTTACTCGGCACGATTGTTTCGGGTCTGCTGGCGGGCGTGACCATCAACGCACTGTTTGCTTTTGGCGAGGAGTATGGTTGGAGAGGGTATATGGTCACTGCTCTGAGGAATGTAAAGTTCCTGCCTGCATCGCTCCTCATTGGTTTTGTTTGGGGCATTTGGCACGCGCCTATGATTCTTATGGGACACAACAACTACCCCAATCCTGCGTGGGGCGTGGCTATGATGACACTCTTCTGTCTTTTGGCGGGAGTTGTGGAGTTATACTTTGTCTGCAAGAGTGGCTCGGTGTGGACAGCAGTCTTCATACACGGCACAATCAACGCCTTGGCGGGCTTGGGAGTGCTAATGGTACCCAACGGTAACACTTTTCTTACGGGCATGACGGGCGTGGCTGGTGCCATGGCTCTTGTGGTTGTTATCGGTGGTATATACATCTACGACCTCTTCATCTCGCGCGAAAAGTTGCTCTGCCGCACGCTCGGCAGTTCGCTTGCGAGGGTCGAGAAGGAATAAAAAACGCTTTTTTTGCAAAAAAAGTTGCATAAGTTTGCGATTATATATATATATATATATATATTTGTTGCCAGATTACGACCATAGCGGACTGAGGATGTAATAAAACGATGCGCCTTGTGTCTTAACATAAAACACACAAACACACAAAGATTATGAAGAGATTTTTCCCGACCTTCGCAGCATTGCTACTAACCATCGTGGCAATGGCACAGTCCCAAACCCTCCAACTAACAGGCAAGGTTGTTGATGGCGAAGATGCGCCAGTAACCTATGCAACAGTACTACTTACACCCAATGGCGAAGAGTACACGCCCACCAACAACAGCCACGGCATGGCAGTAACCGACAGCGAGGGAGGTTTCTCGTTGGAGGTTGCCGAAGGTGGCGACTATACTCTCAAAATCAACTCGGTGGGTTACAAAGAGTACACCCAAAACCTTAGTCTTACAGCCTCCACCAACATTGGTAAGATAGTCCTGCAAAACGATGTTACGGTAATGGAGGATGTGGTAATTACGGGCAATCTCATAACCCGCGAGGCAGACCGTTTTGTAATGAGCAACATCTCGGAAAGCACCCTCGCCAAAGGACGCGACACATACGAACTCCTCAAACTCGCACCAGCAGTCTATGCCGACAACAGCGGCTCAATATCTATCAATGGTAAGTCGGGTGCCAAAATCCTAATCAACGAGCGAGAGGTGCGAATGACCGGCAACCAATTGATGGCATACCTCAAAGCCATACCTGCTGAAAACCTCCAAAAAATCGAAATCATACCCGAGAGCGGTGCCGACTACGATGCCGACAGTGCGAGTGGTATCATCAAAATCACGCTCCGTCGTCAGCGCGAGAGCGGCACGAGCGGCTCCGTAACACTCGGAACACTCTTCTCCACCGTAGCAGACGCTCACCAAATAGGTCCCAATGGCAACATCAACCACAAGAGCGGCAAGTGGAATCTCTATGGCAATTTCTCCTACTCGCTAACAAATGCCGATACGGGCGACCTGCTCACAAAAGAGAATACCCACTACGACAATGGAGCAGACCTTACATCTACAACTTCGGTCGAAGAAAAAAAGCGACAAGGTGGCGGTATGGTGGGCGTGGTCTACGACCTCTCGGAGCGCAGTAGTGTGGGTGCGGAGTACAACATCTGGTACAAGCCCGCAGTACCCAGCATAACCCGCAGTACGCTCAATTACCTCTTGGGCGACTATGAGGAGTATCACGAAAGCACCTACACACAACTGAGCAGTAGTCTTAATCAATCCGCGACAGCAAACTACATCCGAACACTTGACGATAGAGGCTCAACACTCAAAGTGATTGCCGACTGGGCAAACAACCGCACCGAGGGCGAAAACAACAACTCCGATAGGTTGTTCACAACGCTCGGCGGCGTAGAGGGCACACCTATCGACTCGCTATATCGCAACCACTCAACAGCAAACTACTCGTTCTATACCCTGACGGCTGCGGTGGAGAAGAAGATATCCGACCTTACGACCATATCGTTTGGCGCAAAGTACTCGCTCACCGATGTACTCAGCACCACCGACTACTCCTACAAGCGTGGCGACGAGTGGCTGGAACTCTCCAACTACAACACCACCACCGACTACAACGAGCATATCGCAGCACTCTATGGTATCTACTCCACGCGCTTCCTCTCGGGGGCTTCGCTCTCGGCAGGTCTGAGGGCAGAGTACACCGGCATACCCCAACTCAGTGAGCGTTACCTGAGCCTCTTCCCCCATCTGAACGCCTCGATGCCACTCAACCCCACGCAGACCGTAATACTCTCGGCTGCCTACAAGAGAGCCATCTCGCGCCCCTCGTTCTGGACTATGAACCCCATACGACAGCAACTCTCGGAGTACTCCTATCAGGTGGGTAACTCCAACCTTAAACCCGTATTTGCCAACAACTTCTCGCTAACGGGTATATTCTTCTACCGCTACTCGCTGACCTTTGGCGCATCGTTGCAAGACGACATCATCAGCCAACTTGCGGTGGTAGACGAGGCAGACCCCTCGGGGCGCACGCTCAAATACCTCCATGTCAACCTCAACAATGTCTACCAATACTACGCCCAACTCTCCATCCCCGCACAAGTGACCCCTTGGTGGAACATCAACGGCAACCTGCTGGGTGTGATGATAGACCAAAGGATCGTAGCCTCCGACTCCAACGACCGCACCTTTACGGCGCAGGGCTACCTGCTCAACAGTTTCTCGCTGCCCAAAGCGTGGACCATAGATTTCACTTGGCAATTTATGACCGACGCCAAAATTGGTAACCTCGCACAAGAGGGCACCGGCAACATCTCGATTAGTACCAACAAACGACTTTGGGAGGATAAATTAGTGTTAGGTCTGAGCGTCAACAACCTACTCAACACCTCCGACCAAATAGTACACGCCTCGGGCGAGGGTTTCAACAAGACACTCTATTCGCCCAGCCTCTGGAAAAGGAGCATAAACTTCTATATCCGTTACAACTTCCAGAGCGGTAAGATGTTCCGCGCCAAGAGCGTTGAGAGTGGTGCCGAGGAGGAGAAGAATCGAATTAAATAGGCTAAATCTGCTATAATACAAAAGAAGGTCACACAATCGTGTGACCTTCTTTATCTATAAAGTTGATGCGCAACTAAAACTCCAACCTCACAATGAAGGAGTTTTTGCCCTCGACCTTACCCTCGACATAGTAGGTATCGCCCTCTGTGCCATAGACCGTAAGTTCTACCTCATTGTTGGGGCGCACCTCGTTATTGAAGTTTATTTCGAGAGCCCTCAGTGGGTGTTCTTCGGTAACCTCCAAGCCAACAGCGTCCATAGCCCACACCGTATACATCACATTATTAACATGACCATTCATATCCAAGTCGGAGTAGGAGGCGGTATGTGTGGTGGTGCGGAGTAGTGTAGCACCCTCGGGCACCAAAACCTTTGCTGCGGGCTCCTCGATGGCGTTGTCGGTTATGCACTTCGCACTATCGCCTGCAAACTCGGCAAAGGCTCCTCGGCGTGCGAGCCTGCGAGTGGTCATATCGACCACAAGCCACGAGGTGGTAGCCCTCACAAGTGTGTCGCCATTGCTATCCGAGAGGATAAAGTCACGCAGAAACATAAAACCCGCTGCGCCCTTGTGCCACGAGCGGAGAGTGACCTTATCGCGCCATACAGGAAGTCTCTCGAACTCCACCTTCATACGCGAGAGAATCCACGCCTGCTGTGCAGCCATAAGTGTGTCGTAGCCCACGCCCAAGTATTCTGCGTGGTGGTTGGCTGCCTCCTGCGCCATATTAAGAAAGGCGGCAGGTTTGAGCCTCTTGCGGAGGTCCGTATCGTAGCAGGGGATGATATAATCCGCACTAAATTTCTCTACCATAACTATCCCTTTTTGTGGTAAAAATCTCTCTTCAACACTCAAAAGTACCCCCCCCTTCACAAAATTACTAAGCGTGAAAAGAGGTAATCGTTCTCTGAATTTTGGCGCAAAACGCACCCATCAGACGCTCTCGTTATTGCAAGGCGAGAGAGAGAACCTCCTCCACCGTCTTGACATAGTGGAAGGTCACACCCTCCAAGTAGTCCGCCTTAATCTCCAAGATATCTTTGCGGTTATCCTCACAGAGGATAATCTCCGAGACACCTGCTCGTTTGGCAGCGAGGATTTTCTCTTTAATACCACCCACTGGAAGTACCCTACCCCTCAGGGTGGTTTCACCCGTCATTGCAATATGCTCCTTGACCTTGCGTCCCGTATAGGTCGAAGCGACAGATGTTACCATTGTAATACCTGCGCTGGGACCGTCCTTAGGCACCGCACCCTCGGGAACATGGATGTTGATATCGTATTTCTCAAACTTCTCTTTGTCAATACCAAGTGCCTCATGGTGGGCTTTTACCCACTCCCAAGCAATCGTTGCCGACTCCTTCATCACATCGCCCAAATTACCCGTAAGGCTCAGTGTCCCTTTCCCTGGGGTTAGGAGCGACTCGATATAGAGGATATCGCCACCAACCTCGGTCCACGCCAAGCCCGTAACAACACCCGTCATACCGCCAACATTGTACCTCTCGCGCGAGAACTTCTTAGCACCCAAAATATCCCTCGCCAACTCCAACGACACCTCCGTCGCATACTCCTCGCCGAAGGCTATCTGTTTTGCCCTATGGCGTGCGATTTTGGCAATCTGCTTATCGAGCGAGCGGACACCACTCTCGCGGGTATAGTCGTCGATAATCATCGCCACAACATCCTTCGAGATGGTCATCTGCTCGGGAGCAATACCATGAGCCTCACGCTGTTTGTTTACAAGATGACGCTCGGCAATTTCGAGTTTCTCATCCATCACATAGCCCGCAATGTTAATCATCTCCATACGGTCGCGGAGTGCCTGCGAGATATTTCCGACATTGTTTGCCGTAGCAATAAAGAGCACCTTCGAGAGGTCGTAGTCAATGTCGATATAGTTATCGTGGAAAGTGGAGTTCTGCTCGGGGTCCAAAACCTCCAACAGCGCACTCGAAGGATCGCCATGGTTGGAGCGGCTAACCTTATCCACCTCATCGAGGATAATCACAGGATTAGACGAGCCACAGCGTTTAATGGTGTCGATGATACGACCAGGCATAGAGCCGATATATGTGCGCCTATGACCCCTAATCTCCGACTCGTCGTGCAGACCGCCCAGCGAGATGCGACCAAACTTCCTACCCAGAGCAGCCGCTACCGACTTACCGAGCGAGGTCTTACCAACCCCCGGAGGACCATAGAGGCAGAGGATGGGCGATTTTAGGTCGCCTTTGAGTTTCATCACAGCCAAGTGTTCCAAGATGCGCTCCTTGACCTCCTCCAAGCCAAAGTGGTCCGAGTCGAGCACCTCGCGAGCCTTCGACAGGTCGAGGTTATCCTCGGTAATATCGTTCCAAGGCAAATCGAGCATCGTTTCGAGGTAGTTAATCTCCACCGAGTACTCTGCGACAGCAGGGTTCAAACGCTCCAACTTCTGCACACCCTTCTCAAAAGCCGCCGCCACCTCGTCGTTCCAGTTCTTGTGGGCAGCCCTCTCGCGAAGACGCTGTGCATCGCCAGCCTCGTCGTGACCGAGTTCGTCCTGCAAGGTGCGGATTTGCTGTTGGATGAAGTACTCCTTCTGCTGCTGGTCAATCTCCTGCTTAACCTTGCTCTGGATTTGGTTTTTGAGTTCTACAAGTTGTCGCTGATTGATGAGTATTTCGAGCAACTTGCGCGAGCGAGCCAAGAGCCCAGGTGCCTCCAACAACTTCTGACGCTCGGCATCCGTAAAGTCCATATTGGAGCAGATGAAGTTGATAATGCCACGCTTGGAGTCTATATTTTTGATTGCAAAGGTAGCCTCCTTGGGCACAGCGGGCGAGATGGAGATAATATCCAACGCAACATCCTTAACTGAGTCTACAATTGCCTGAAATTCAACATTATTCTTGTCGGGCGCAACATCCTGCAACACACTTACCGTTGCCTTCATATAAGGCTCCGAGCGGAGGAATTGCAGCACCTCAATCTTCTCCAAACCATGGAGTATGACCGTAAGGTTTCCGTTGGGCATTTCGAGAATTTTAAGAATTTTGGCAGCCGTACCTACGCGATACATATCGTCTGCTGCGGGATTCTCCACATCGGCCTCTTTCTGCAAAACTGCACCGAGCATTCCTCCCTCGCGCTCCACATCCCTCACAAGTTTGATGGACTTTGCCCTACCAACCGTAATGGGAGTAATAGCCCCAGGGAAGAGCACCGAAGAGCGCAACGAGAGAATGGGAAGTTCGGAGGGGATAGCAATCCTCTCGCCTACTTCATCCTCGTCGCCCACAATGGGAATGACCTGATGGATGCCCTCGGCAGCCTCGCCAATGCCTGCTACTATCTCGAATTCTACACTTTTGTTTTTATTCCTATTCATAATCGTACAAATATCCATTTTACAAATCAACGCAAAGATAAAGCATTTTATGCGCCAAAGGCTCAATTATTAAAAAAAGTTATTAACAAATTAGTGGAGTTTTAGTATCAAAACCCAAAATTCAGCACCATTTTTTCGCCAAAATATACCCAAAAAAATCATCAAATTTTCAATTTTCAATTTTCAATTTTCAATTCTTTTCGTATCTTTGCACGCCATAAAATGTGGCAATAGTATTAACGATTAATTAACTTATTGTAAATGAGCAAGATTTGCGAAATCACTGGCAAAACTGCACAGTCGGGAAACAATGTTTCTCACTCGAACAGGCGCACCAAACGCAAATTCAATCTTAACTTGAAGACAAAGCGTTTTTGGAGCGAGGAGGAGAACCGCTGGATTACCCTCAAAGTAACCGCAGCAGGTATCAAAACCATCAACAAAAAAGGTCTGGATGCAGCACTCAAAGAGGCTAAAGCACCCGCAAAAATTCACTAATCTTTTACACACTTAAAGAAGTATGGCAAAAAAAGGTAAAGGTAATCGAGTACAGGTAATTCTCGAGTGTACCGAGCAGAAGGCAAGCGGTGTTCCCGGTATGAGCCGTTACATCACTACCAAAAACAAAAAGAACACACCCGACCGTATGGAGCGTAAGAAATACAATCCTTACTTGAAGAGGGTAACTATCCACCGTGAGATTAAATAAGGAGGAAAAGAACTATGGCAAAGAAAGTAG
>JAZNTX010000027.1:0-72214 GCA_045591965.1 Tidjanibacter sp.
AAATGCTTTACCCGCCAAAGGCGTTTGTTTTAGGTTTTGCGAGTCTTGCTCCCGCCAGAGATGCGGTGCGTGGCTTTTGCGCCACTTTTGCCACCAAAAGTGGCAAAGAAATCGGGCGACCTCGGTCGCCCGCAAAAAGCAAGGTAGATGCCAACCGCCCACCTACGGTGGTCGTGGCAAGACGGATTAGACAGACCCCTCAGTCACTTCGTGCCAGCTCCCCTAACTTTGGGGAGCAGTACACACGCCCCCGCCCTTTGGGCACCCCCTCTAACTTAGAGGGGGAATAAAAGCAAGGTAGATGCCAACCGCCCACCTAAAGGTTGTCGTGGCAAGACGGATTTTATTGGGTCGGTAGGCGGTAGTCGGTAGACCAAATAGCGCAGATTGTTGAGGGAATTTTTGACAAACAAAGGAGCGAGTCCGCAGCCTACTCTCCGTAGGTGATGAACTCGCTCTCTGAAATTTGGTGAAAAATTCACCAACAAGATGTGCTATTTCTTGGGTTTGGGCGCGAGCATCATCGTCATTCGCTTACCCTCCAACTTAGGCATCATCTCCACCTTGCCGTACTCCTCCAAATCGGTGGCAAAGCGGAGCAAAAGAATCTGACCCTGCTCGCTGAACACAATGGAGCGACCGCGGAAAAAGACATAAGCCTTAACCTTAGCGCCCTCCTGCAAGAAGTTCTGTGCGTGGCGGAGTTTGAAGTTGTAGTCGTGGTCGTCGGTCTGGGGACCGAAGCGAATCTCTTTGATAACGACCTTTGTCTGCTTAGCCTTAATCTCTTTTGCCTTTTTCTTCTGCTGGTAGAGGAATTTCTGGTAGTCAGCAATGCGGCAAACGGGAGGATCTGCCTTGGGCGAAATCTCGATAAGGTCCATCTCCATCTGGTCGGCAAGAGCGATAGCCTCGCGGATGGACATAACCTGTGCGCCCTCCAACTCGTCACCTACAACCCTCACCTGAGGTGCTGTAATCTGCGAGTTGATGCGGTGCTCTCCCTGCTGTTGTTTACCCTGAGGACCCTGCTGTGGGCGGGGCTTTGGGGGGTAGGTTGGTTTTGGTCTGTAAGGTACTGCCATTCGTTTTTAATATGTGTTAGAATTTTTATTGATTGTCAATCTCTGCGGCAACAAGACCCTTTATCATCTCGGCAAAAGCCTCGCAGGTCATCTGACCCTTGTCGCCTACGCCCTGCTGGCGCACCGACACAAGACCTTCGCACTCCTCCTTCTCGCCCACAATGAGCAGGAAGGGTACGCGTTTGAGTTCGTTGTCGCGAATCTTGCGACCGATTTTCTCGTTACGAAGGTCTACCTCACTACGAACATCACATTCGCCAAGATACTTAGCGACCTTCTCCGCATAGGCGTTGAATTTCTCACTAATGGGCAAAACCACACACTGCGCGGGCGAGAGCCACAAGGGGAACTTACCGCCAGTGTGCTCCAACAACACTGCCACAAACCTCTCCATCGAGCCGAAGGGGGCGCGGTGAATCATAATGGGGCGGTGGGGTTTATCGTCGGCACCGGTGTAGGTCAAATCGAACCTCTCGGGGAGGTTGTAGTCCACCTGAATAGTACCGAGTTGCCACTTACGACCGATAGCGTCTTTGACCATAAAGTCCAACTTGGGACCATAGAAAGCCGCCTCGCCATACTCCACAACGGTCTTCAAACCCTTCTCTGCCGCAGCCTTAATGATAGCCTGCTCGGCACGCTCCCAGTTCTCGTCGGAGCCGATATATTTCTCCTTATTGTTGGGGTCGCGGAGCGAAATCTGAGCCGTAAACTCGTCGAACTTCAAAGTCTTGAAGATGTAGAGCACGATGTCGATTACATTCTCAAACTCCTGCAAGAGTTGGTCGGGGCGTACAAAGAGGTGTGCGTCATCTTGGGTGAAGCCCCTCACGCGGGTCAATCCGTGCAACTCACCACTCTGCTCGTAGCGGTAAACGGTACCAAACTCCGCAAAGCGCAAGGGAAGGTCCTTATAGGAGCGGGGTTTGAACTTGAAAATCTCGCAGTGGTGGGGGCAGTTCATAGGTTTCAGCAGGAACTCCTCGCCCTCGTAGGGAGTGTGGATGGGCTGGAACGAGTCCTTACCATACTTAGCATAGTGACCCGAAGTTACATACAACTCCTTCTGACCAATATGGGGAGTGATAACCTGCTCGTAGCCATATTTCTTCTGCACAGCCCTCAGGAAGTTCTCCAAACGACCCCTAAGTTCTGCGCCCTTAGGCAACCACAAAGGCAGACCCTGACCTACCCTCTGCGAGAAGGTGAAGAGTTCGAGTTCCTTGCCGAGTTTGCGGTGGTCGCGCTTCTTAGCCTCCTCCAACATTGCCAGATGTTCGTCGAGCATCGACTTCTTGGGGAACGACACACCATAGATACGGGTCAGCATCTTATTCTTCTCGTCACCACGCCAGTATGCACCTGCGATGCTGGTGAGTTTGATGGCTTTGATATAACCCGTATTGGGCAAGTGGGGACCACGGCAGAGGTCGGTAAAAGCACCGTTGGAGTAGAAACTAATGGTACCATCCTCCAAAGCCTCAATGAGTTCTACTTTATATTGGTCGCCCTTAGCCTTGAAGGTCGCAAGAGCCTCTTCCTTGGGCACCTCGCGACGAACTACGGGCTCTTTGGTACGAGCGAGTTCCTCCATCTTCTTCTCAATCTTCACGAGGTCAGCCTCGGTGATGGGGGTGGGCGAATCTACATCGTAGTAAAAACCGTTCTCAATGCTGGGACCGATACCAAACTTAATACCAGGGTAGAGGCTCTCCAAAGCCTCTGCCAACAGGTGCGAAGAGGTGTGCCAGAAGGTGCGACGACCCTCCTCGGAGTCCCATTTATTGAGTTTAATCTCGGCATCCTCGTTGATGGGAGCCAGCAAGTCCACAACCTCCTCATTGACGGTTGCGGACAATACATCTGCCGCCAAACGGGGGCTGATGCTCTCGGCAATCTGCATTGCCGAAGTTCCCTTGGCATACTCACGAATGCTGCCATCAGGGAAGGTAATCTTGATTTGTTCCATAAAATGTTTAAGTTACTGTTTGTGGGGCGTGGCAATACGACCTGCCACCTACTGCCCCGTTATCTTTTTTATTATCGTATTTTTTCTTCTTTTCTTTCGCGACTTTTTGTAAAAAGTCGCCCAAAAACTTTTAGTGTAGCCTTTGCGGTGAGGTGTGACTATCTTTCGCAGATAGTCTGGCTGTCGAACTGCCAGCCCACTTTCAAACAAGTTTGAGAGGGCTCCTATTTCGCCTGCCTCTCTCCTTTGGAGAGCCTCACACCTCCCCGAAAAAGCCAGCTCTCAAACTCCCCTGTAATCCTTGTTACACCTGCCACCCTTGTTATCCCTGCAAGAAAAACAAGATAGGTAGATGCCAACCGCCTGCCTGCGGCAGTCGTGGCAAGACGGACAACAACAGAGGTGGTTTGTCTTATCCCATATCTCTCAGTCCTCCCATAACTCCCATAACTCCCATAACTCTCACAAGCCCTATATGCCCTATAAGCCTTAGGACTATTGATGTTAGACCTTAGACATTAGACCAGAATTGCCTGCGAGTGGGTTTTGTGGAGGGATTTTGTGCCACCCCATCGCCCACAGAAATCAGCCGCTCGCTACTCAATTTGAACAATGTATGCTCCCGCAAACTGCTTCTCCGCCTCAGTCTTTATACTCTGCGCCTCCGCCTTATCCTTGGCGGGGATGAGGCAGCGCCACTTACCCGACGAGGTCTTGCGTTGCACAATTTTGCCTGCCCACTTGCCAAACTTCCTATCGTTGGGGTTGGACTCCTTCGAGAGTGTGCAAATCTGCACATAATAGCGCACACCGCCCTGTTGTGCCTTAGGTTGCTCAGCCTTCGATGCAACCTCGGGCTTGGCGGCAGGCTTGCTCTCTGAGGTTGTAGTGGCAACCACCGAAGCCTCCTCAGCCTTAGCATTACACTTTGCCCTATACTCGCTGAACGCATCAAAGAGGGCCTTGGCAATCTGCTTTTGTCCCACCTCGCTATGGAGATAGTCGCGGTCGCCCTTGTGTGTCATAAAACCCATCTCGGTAAGCACCGAGGGCATAGCCGTGCGCCACAGCACAAGGTAGGGACCCTGACGCGCACCCCTATCCACAATGGGGGTATTCTTGGCGTAGTGTTTCTGCACCATCTGGGCGAAGACCATACTCTGCTCGGCGTGGGCGTACTGCATCAGCGAGAAGATGATAAAACTCTCGGCACTTGTGGGGTCGTAACCCTCGTACTTCTCCTCGTAGTCGCCCTCCATGACAATAACTGAGTTCTCCCTCTGCGCCACCGCAAGGTTTTTCTCGCTCTTGTCGTTACCCATTATGTAGGTGCTACTGCCGTGTGCCTCGTTATTACCCACCGCATCGGTGTGTATCGAAATGAAGAGGTCAGCACCCGCCTTGTTGGCGATATCGCCCCTTGTGTGGAGTTCCACAAAGCGGTCGTCCTTGCGGGTGTAGATAACCTGCACATCGGGATACGCCTCCTCAATCATGGCACCAAAAGCGAGAGCCACTTTGAGGTTGAGTTCCTTCTCGGTGCGGTTACCCCAAGTACAACCGGGGTCTTTACCACCGTGACCTGCATCGATGACCACCGTCGAGAGCCTGCGCTCAGACGCATCTATTTTACCCTGCGCAAATACCACCGAGGGCAAAAGAAGCGTTAATATGACAAGCAAACGAGTTGTTAGTTTCATTGTTTTTATTAACTTTGTAGGTTGATTCTCGCACGCCGCGGCGGTGAAAATCACCAAGTTGTGTGTTTTTGCCGACATCGTCGGCAAAGTTAAGGATTTTTTGTGAGATTTTGATGCTAAAAGGGATAAAATATACTCTTTTTTTGGCGGTGGCACTGCTGTTTACCACCAGCCTCGGGGCGCAAACTCTCCCTGTGGGAGAAGAAAAATTGCACTCCGAGAAAGATTCTTTGTCCCTTTTGAGCAGTACGCAGCGTGCCAACGCACACCCTTTCGGTCGCAACTTTACACAAACCGACACACTCCACACCACCACAAACAGGGCTATCGACTCGCTCTTGGTGCTGCCAACCGACACGGTCGGAAGGCGCAAGGAACGCAATTTCCTCGACGAGGTTATCAACGGCAAAAATAAGGACTCGCTATACTACGATGTGAGGGGTAAGATGGTACACATCTACGAACAAGGCGATGTGACCTACGGCAACATGAACATCAAGGCGGACTATATGCGTGTGTCGATGGACTCGAAGGAGATTTTGGCATACGGCAAGGCAGATACCTCCGCCTATGGTCACACCCGTCCCGAGTTTACCGAGGCTGGTTCGACCTACACAATGGATACGGTGACCTACAACATCGACACCAAGAGGGCAAAAATCAAGGGTGTTGTGACCAAAGATGGCGAGGGTTACCTGACTGGTAAGGAGGTGAAGATGATGGACGACAAGTCGTTCAACATCAAAGGCGGTGTCTACACCACTTGCGAGCATACCGACCACCCCCACTTCTACATCAGCATGAGTAAGGCGAAGTTCATCCCTGGGAAGAAGATTGTTTCGGGACCCCTCTACCTTGTGATTGCCGATGTGCCGCTACCTGTGATGATTCCAGAGATTTTCTTCCCCATGAACATGGAGCGCAAGACGGGTTTCATCATGCCCTCCTATGGCGAGGAGAACCTGCGAGGTTTCTATCTAAAAAATGGCGGTTACTACTTCCATTTCAACGACTACATCGACCTTCAACTTACGGGTGGTATCTACTCGCTCGGCTCGTGGGAGATTAATGCTGCCTCTTCGTACCGTGTGCGCTACAAGTTCAACGGCTCGATAGGTTTCAACTATGCCAAGACCATCTCTGGCGACAAAGGCTCGGCAGACTACCAAAACCAGAGCAACATAAAACTTACTTGGACCCACTCACAAGACTCGAAGTACAACCCCAACTCGACCTTCTCGGCAAATGTAAACTTCTCCACCCCGGGTTACAACAAAAACGCTGCAAACGACCTCACATCATACCTCTCGGCACAGACCTCTTCGTCGGTATCTTATTCACATTCGTGGAAGGGTACGCCAATAAGCATGTCTGCACAGATGAACTACTCGCAGAACTTCAACACGGGAGCCGTATCGCTCGGTCTGCCCAATATGAGTGTCAATGTGAGTCGCTTCTACCCATTCAAACGCAAGGTTATGGTGGGTAAGGAGCGTTGGTACGAGAAGATTGCAATGACCTACAAGGCTCAGTTGCAGAATAGCATCAACACCCAGTACGAGGACCTGATGAAACCCGAAACACTCGGACAGTTCAAGAATGGTGTGAAGCATACTATCCCCATCAGTGCCTCGTTCAACATTCTCGGTTTCATCAACCTCTCGCCCTCGGTGAACTACAACGAGAGGTGGTACTTCCGCCGCATAGACCAACACTGGAATCCCGACGAGGGAGCCATTGTGCAGGATACCACAAGGGGCTTCTATCGCGTCTACGACTACAACGCCTCGGTGTCGGCAAACACCACCCTCTATGGTATGTACCAATTCAAGAACCCCAATAGTTTTGTCAAGGCTATACGCCACACCATCAATCTCTCGGCGAGTGCTTCGGTGGCTCCCGACTTTGGCGACGAGAAGTATGGCTATTGGAAAGAGGTACAGAGTAGTGCCGATGGTACAAAGACACGCCGCTACTCGCCCTTCTCGGGAGAGTTGTACGGTGTGCCGAGCAGTGGTCGTAATGCAAGTATGTCGCTCTCGGTGGACCAGACTCTCGAAGCGAAGGTCGCAAGCGACGAGGATACAACGGGTGTGAAGAAGGTGAAGATTATCGACAACTTCTCCTTCTCGCTGAGTTATAACTTCCTTGCCGACTCAATGAAACTCTCCACCATCCCTGTGAGAATTCGCTCGAACATCATCAAGAATTTCGGCATCAACATCTCGATGACGCTCGACCCCTACGAGGTAGATAAGACTACGGGCAAACGCTACGACAAGTTACTCTGGGAACGAGGCATCCCCGGTCGTATTGCATCGACGGGCTGGTCGTGTGGTTACACATTCCGCTCCTCCGACCTCTACACCGAGGCGACCATCAACGACATCTCGAAACAGTACCCCGAGTACTCCAACCCATACTTCTACGACCCCAACGACCCGTTGGATCCCGCTCTGCGAAGACAACTTATGACCTCGCAGTATTACGATTTCTCCATGCCGTGGAACTTCTCGTTCAACTACTCCATTAACTACACAAACAACGGCATACAACCCAAAATCGTAAACACCCTCGGTTTCAATGGCTCGCTAACGCTGGACAAGGACAACAAGTGGGCAATATCCTATTCGGGAGGTTTCGACTTCGACAAGAAGGAACTCACACCAGGTGTCGTAACGCTTGTTCGCGACCTGCACTGTTGGCAGATGAACTTCTCGTGTGTGCCGTTTGGCTACCGCAAGAGTTGGAGTTTCAACATTAGCGTTAAGTCCTCCCTCTTGCAGGACCTCAAATACGAGAAGAGTTCCTCGCACTACGACAATATGTACGAATAGTCTGAATGACAAGAAGTCATTCAGACTATTCGTACTCGTCTAATGTCAAAGGTCTAATGTCAAAAGTCGCGGACAACAAGTTGCCCGAAAACAAAAAACTCTTGACATAGGTCGGTTAGACATTGGACATTAGACATTAGACAAAAAAGTAATGAAACGCATAGAGATAAAACTTGGCTTCGATAAGATTCGTCGTCAGATTGCCGACCTCTGTTCAACCATCGGAGGTAGGGATTTGGTGGCGGATATGGCGTTTTGTACTTCACCCAAGGAGGTGGAGTACAACCAGTCCATTGCCGAGGAGGTAAGGGTGGCTCTTATGATGGAGCAATACTTCCCCAAGGGCGAACTCGTGGAGTTCGCTTTGGTGGTGTCGAAACTCGCTGTGGAGGGCACCTTTTTGGAGGCGGAGGAGTTGGTTGCTTTGCGCGATGGCTTGAAGTGCGTTGGCGAGGCTACACGACTCTTTGTGGCAGGTGCAGAGCGTTATCCTATAATGGGGGCACTCTCTGCCCAAACCGACCACTTCCCAGCAGTTGCGGGACACATCGACACCATTATAGACCGCAAGGGCGAAGTAAGAGATGGAGCCTCGCCAGAACTCTACGAGATACGACGCACCATTAGAGCGCACGAGGGTCAGGCGGCAAAGAGATTGCAGGCGGTACTTGCGGCAGCCATAAGGGAGGGTATTGTCGATGCCGACACCTCGCTTTCGATTAGGGACGGTCGCCCCGTCATTCCCGTTTCGGCAGCCAACAAGCGCAAACTCAAAGGTTTTGTCCACGATGAGTCGGCAACGGGCAAGACGGTCTATATTGAGCCTGTGGAGGTTGTGGAGATAAACAACGCCCTCAGGGAGGCGGAGTATGCCGAGCGTAGGGAGATTATCCGCATCCTCACAGACCTCACCGAGGAGATACGCCCCCTCAGCAAGGAATTACATGCCAGCAGCAAGTATTTGACACTGTTCGACTTCCTGAGGGCTAAGGCTCGCTGGGCTGTGGAGAATGGAGCCTACCGAGCCATTCTCTCCGAGGATGGTATTTTGCGCCTTGTGAACGCACGCCACCCCCTATTGCAACAGAGCCACGCAAAGGAGAAGAAAGAGGTTGTACCTCTCGATTTGATACTCAATGGCGCGAGAAGAATACTTGTAATCTCGGGTCCCAATGCGGGCGGCAAGTCTGTATGCTTAAAGACTGTCGGACTGCTTCAATATATGTTCCAATCGGGTGTGGCAATTCCCGCCTCGGCTGTGAGCGAACTCCCCGTATTCGACAAGATATTCATTGATATTGGCGACCAACAGAGCATCGAAAACGACCTTTCGACCTACTCTTCACACCTTACGAATATGAAGGAGATGCTCTCGGGAGCAAACACTTCTTCCCTTATTCTCATTGACGAGTTCGGCAGTGGCACAGAGCCGACGATTGGAGGTGCAATGGCTGAGGCTATGTTGGAGAGGTTTGTGGAGAGCGGCACATACGGAATTATCACAACCCACTATACCAACATCAAGTATTTCGCCTCGAACCACTCGGGCGTGGCAAATGGTGCTATGATGTTCGATGTGCAGAACATCCGCCCCTTGTTCCGCTTGGAGATGGGCGAACCAGGAAGTTCGTTTGCCATTGAGATTGCACGCAAAATCGGACTTCCGGAGGCTATCATCCGCAGCGCGTCGGAGAAGGTCGGCTCGGAGGTCATAAGCCTCGAAAGACAACTCCGCGAGGTGGCTCGCAACCGCAACTATTGGGAGCAGAAACGCGAGAGGATACGCATTGCCGACAAGCGAGTGGAGGAGATGGAGAGCGAGTATGCTGCTCGCCTTGCTGCGCTCAAAGAGGAGCGTTCTGCCATCATACGCCAAGCCAAAGAGGATGCTAAGGAGATACTGAGCCAGACCAACCGCACCATCGAAAATACTGTGCGTGTAATCCGCGAGTCGCAGGCAGATAAGGAGACCACCCGACTTGCAAGACGCGAGTTGGAGTCGATGCGCGAGAGGGTGGAGAGCGATGTGGACTACCTCTCGGCAGAGAGCGAAAAGGTGGCTCGCGAGATGGAAAAGATTGAACGCCGCCGCCAAAAACGCGCCGAGCGTAAGGCTCTGCGTGGCGAACAAACCTCCGAGAGCACCCAGCCCGAGGAGCCCAAAGTTCTTCCCATTGTGGTTGGTGCCAAGGTGCGCATCGTTGGTCAGGAGGGCGTTGGCGAGGTGGTGTCCATGAAAGGCAAGAAGGCTACCGTAGCCATTGGGCATATCACCACCACACTCACTATCGACCGCTTGGAGGCTATCAGCAACAGCGAATATAAGAAACAGACCCGACCCACAACGGCAAGAACGGTCGTAAGCGTGGATATTTCGAGCCGCAAACTCGCCTTTAAGGACAATATTGATATTCGCGGTATGAGGGCTGCGGAGGCTATGGATGTTGTGCAGGACTTTATTGACGATGCCATAATGGTGGGCATTGGCTCGGTGACCATCCTGCATGGTAAGGGTACGGGGGCGCTGAAAGAGGAGGTGCGCCGCTATCTGCGCTATATTCCTCAGGTTGCATCCGCCACCGACGACCATCCAGATAGGGGTGGAGCCGGTATTACCCTCGTTAAGTTCAAATAATCTTGTGGGGTATTGGCTCACAAATGCCAATTCGCAACCAATGCCTATGCCCTAAGAGTGTTTTGGAGGGGTGTTCTTAGAGAAAATGCACAATTTTTGTATTTTTTTCTCCAAAAGTTTTGGTGGTTTAGATTTTTGCTCTATCTTTGCACCACTAAAACGGAACAATGCTCGGTTCGTCTAGCTGGTCCAGGACGCAAGATTCTCATTCTTGAAATCATGGGTTCGAATCCCATACCGAGTACAACAAAAAGATAGACCTCCGCAAATGCGGAGGTTTTCTTGTATAAAGAGGTCAGACTTGTGCTTGCACAATAGTCTGACCTCTTTGTATAAGAAAAGACCCGAAATCGGGTCTATCTTTTTGTTGTGCAACTGCCCCGCGGCAAGCGAATGGGATGGACAAGCGTAGCGCAGTCAATCCAAGCTTGCATCCCCAGCCACCTCTTTGCAAAAACAGACTCCCTGCTTTTGCAGGGAAATGCGAATTGATTTGTTGTGCAACTGCCCCGCGGCAGCGAATGGGATCACAGGGCAAAGCGATGTAATCCCCAAGACAAGCAAAAGGGACTACGGCACTATGTGCCGTAGTCCCTTTAATATGAAAACCCCTCCCCTACTTCTTCGTGAGTTTCAGTGTCACATCGTTGGTTGCGGTGCCTTTGTACCAGCCATTCTCGCCACCATCCTCGTAGTCGTTGGAATCAATTGTCAGTTCCACCGACGAGGAGTTGTACTCGCCACCGTTTGCCTCGCCATCAATATCGTCTGCCACAATCTCGTGCTTGTTGACAGGGAAGTTGTTGTATTTGAGCGTCACCTTGCCCTCTGCCGAGGTTATGCCAACAGCGAGGGTGTCGATATAGTTCTCGGGATAAGATGTGCCCGTTTCGCCATCCCACATCTCGCGCGTGCCCCTCTCTACGGCACTCACACGAGCACCCTCAATGGGGTTACCGCTCTCCAAGTCCTCAACCTCGACATTGAAAACATAGTCAGCCGAAGGGCAACCATACATCACTGCGGGTCCACGGAAAATAACCTCAATCGTTTCGCACGAAGTTGCCACGCTCGAAAAACCGAGCACTCCGAATAGCCATTTGACAAATCTGTTTTTCATACGCTTACAATTTTAGGGGGCTTTTACATATAGACACATAAGAGCCCCAAAATGTTGCACGGTGGAAGAAATTTTACAAGAAAAAAAACTTGCGTCCAACCGAAGTTAGGCGCAAGTTAGTAATTATTTTGCAATTACGCAATTACTCTGCTTTGGGCAGTGCTGCAATGGCGGCATCCATACGGCGGAGCGACTCCTCTTTGCCGAGCACCTCGCACATATCGTACATACCGAAACCTTTGGGCTCGCCCACAATCGTGAGCCTCCAAGCGTTCATCACGAGTCCCATACCGATTTGGTTTTCGGCAATCCACGCGCCACAAACCCTCTCCATCTCGGCAGCCGAGAACTCCTCAATGCCTGCCAATATGTTCCTAAGTTCGCCAATGATGCGGGGAGCGTCTGCCTTCCAATACTTTTTGGTTGCCTTCTCGTCGTAGGCGGTGGGAGCCTCGAAGAGGAACGACGACAAGCCCCAGAACTCCTCGGGGAATGTTGCCCTCATCTTGATTTGCGAAGCGATTTTTACGACCTTCTCGCGAGGAAGTTCAATGCCACGCTCGCGAAGTTGAGCCTCATAGATGTCGGCAATCTCCTCATTATCCCTTGCGTGCATATACTGAGCGTTGAACCAGTGTGCCTTGTCGGGGCTGAAACGCGCACCCGATTTACCTACCCTCTCCAACGAGAATGCAGCAATCAGTTCGTCCATATTGAAAATCTCCTGCTCGGTACCAGGGTTCCAGCCGAGAAGTGCAAGCATATTGATGAACGCCTCGGGGAAATATCCATCCTCGCGGTAGCCACGCGACACCTCGCCCGAAGGTGCAACAAACCTCAATGGGAATACAGGGAAGCCGAGTTTATCGCCATCGCGCTTGCTGAGTTTACCCTGACCTGTGGGTTTGAGCAACAAGGGAAGGTGTGCGAACTCGGGGCGGCTCTCCTCCCAGCCAAAGGCGCGGTAGAGCAGATAGTGGAGGGGCAACGAAGGCAACCACTCCTCGCCACGGATAACATGGCTAATCTCCATCAGGTGGTCGTCTACAATGTTTGCCAAGTGGTAGGTGGGCAGAGCATCTGCCGACTTGTAGAGCACCTTATCATCGAGTGTCGAGGTATTCATCTCCACATGACCACGAATGAGGTCGTCCATCTTCACAACCTCATTCTCGGGCATCTTAAAACGGATAACCCACTGGTCGCCACGAGCCTTGCGAGCCTCTACCTCCTCTGCCGAAAGGCGAAGTGAGGTGGCAAGTTTCTCCCTAACGGCGTAGTTGTAGCAGAATGTTTCGCCCTTAGCCTCCAACTCTGCACGCAGAGCGTTCAACTCTTCGGGGGTATCGAAAGCGTAGTAGGCATTGCCGCTCTCAACGAGTTGCAAGGCGTATTTAAGGTAAATCTCCCTACGCTCGCTCTGGCGATAGGGGGCGTGAGGACCTCCCTCGCGGACACCCTCGTCAACCTTGATACCACACCATTCGAGCGACTCCATAATATACTCCTCGGCACCCTCTACATATCGGGTCGAGTCGGTATCCTCGATGCGGAGGATGAAATCGCCACCCCTCTGGCGTGCAAAGAGGTAGTTGTAGAGCGCGGTACGAACACCGCCAATGTGGAGTGCGCCCGTAGGAGATGGCGCAAAACGAACTCTTACTTTTCTGCTCATATAATTTGAATTTTGAATTAGACATTAAAGAGGAAGTGCATAATGTCGCCATCCTGCACAATGTACTCCTTGCCCTCGATGCCGATTTTGCCCGCCTCGCGACAAGCCTTCTCGCTGCCGAGAGCCACATAGTCGTCGTACTTGATAACCTCGGCACGGATGAAACCACGCTCGAAGTCGGTATGGATAACGCCCGCAGCCTGAGGAGCCTTGAAGCCTTTGGTGTAGGTCCAAGCCCTCGACTCGTCGGCACCCGTTGTGAAGAATGTTTCCAGACCGAGGAGTGCGTATGCTGCCTTGATAAGGCGGCTCACACCCGACTCCTCAATACCCAACTCCTCCAAGAAGATTTGACGCTCCTCGTAACTCTCCAACTCGGCAATATCTGCCTCGGTTGCGGCTGCCACAACAAGCAACTCGGCATTCTCCTCACGAATAGCCTCCCTCACAGCCTCCACATAGGCATTGCCCGAGATAATGCTCGCCTCGTCTACATTGCAGACATAGAGTACGGGCTTGTTGGTCAGCAGACACAACTCCTGCACCCACTTGGCGTCTTCCTTATTATCAATCTCCACCGAGCGTGCAGCCTTGCCCTGCTCCATAGCCTCCTTATAGCGACAAAGGATATCGTACTGACGCTTTGCCACCTTATCGCCCGAAGCAGCCTGCTTTTGGGTCTTGCCTATGCGATTGTCGATAGTTTCGAGGTCCTTCATGATGAGTTCGGTGTCGATAATCTCCTTGTCCCTCACAGGGTTTACCGAGCCGTCTACATGGGTGATATTCTCATTGTCGAAACAGCGCAAAACATGGATAATTGCGTCGGTATTGCGGATGTTGGCGAGGAATTTATTACCTAAGCCCTCGCCCTTCGATGCGCCTTTTACCAAACCTGCAATATCAACAATCTCGATGGTGGTAGGTACCACACGCTTGGGGTTGTCAATCTCGGCGAGTTTTGCGAGCCTCTGATCGGGTACGGTAATAACACCAACATTGGGGTCGATGGTGCAGAAGGGGAAGTTTGCTGCCTGCGCCTTTGCGTTGGAGAGGCAGTTAAAAAGGGTGCTTTTGCCCACATTGGGCAGACCCACTATGCCGCATTGTAATGCCATAAGGAGTTATTTTGTGTTTCTAAATTTGTGCTTTGAGCCAATATATCGCACAAAGATACAACAAAGAGTTGAGAATTGAGAATTGAGAATTGAGAATTTTGGTGCAGGCTATGCCTGCAAGTAATTATATCTGCGCCAAAGGCGCACCTTAACTCAAAACTCAAAAAGTCGGTCGACGGCTGACGCAAAAACGGAGAGAACGGAGGAATTTTCGTGCCAGCGTCAGAGTGACGCTTTTGTGAGGGTGGCTCCGAACAACTCAAAAACACAGAGAACGGAGGGATTTTTGTACCAAACAAAGGAGCGGCTCCGCAGTTTGCTTTGGCGCAAATGAGGAAGCCGCTCTCTGAAATTTGGTGCAAAAAGCACCCGTTATATGCGTTTTATTCTTCGGGGAAGGACACGAGAATTCGACCGCAATACTCGCAAATAATAATCTTCTTACCCTGACGGATCTCGCTCTGACGCTGGGGAGGAATACGGTTGAAGCAACCACCGCAAGCATCGCGCTTAACAGAAACCACAGCCAAACCGTTGCGCACATTGGAACGGATGCGACCATAAGCGGTCAGCAGGCGCTCGTCGATAACCTCGCGAGCCTTCTCTTCCTCAACGCGGAGAGCCTCAATATCTTTTGCGGTCTCAGCATCGATGCTATCGAGTTCCTCTCGTTTAGCAGCCAAATCAACAGCACGCTCAGCCTTCACAGCCTCAGCATCCTCCAATAGTTGTTTTTTAACTTTCAGCGATGCGGTGTACTCTTTGATGTGTTTCTCGCACAACTGATTTTGCAACTCCTGATACTCAATCTCTTTGCCGATAGCGTCAAACTCGCGGTTGTTGCGCACATTGTTCTGCTGCTCGGTATACTTAGCAATCATTGCCTTGTTCTGCTCGATTTCCTCTTTTGCCTCGCGCATAAGTGCGTTCAGTTCGTTGATATCGCTCTGGATATTGTCGATACGAGTCTGCAAACCTGCAACCTCATCTTCGAGGTCGGCAACCTCCATGGGGAGTTCGCCTTTTACCTTGTTGATTTCGTCAATTTTGGAGTCGATTTTCTGCAATTCATAGAGTGCTTTGATGCGCTCCTGCATTGTGTAATCGTTGCTCTCTGCTGCTTTTTTGTTAGTTGTTGCCATAGATTAACCTATTTATATTCTCTTTGTTATTGACCTAAACCATAAAAGTGCATCGGATTTTCCGCACAAGCACTCTTTTGAGGTGCAAAAGTAGATATTTTTTTTGACAATATCTCAAACAAAATATCAATTGCAAAAATTTCCGTCTCAAAATGCCCTGCATCGACCAAAATCATACGGTCGGCATCGACAAAATCGTGGTATTTGAAGTCTGCCGAGAGGTACAGGTCGGCACCGGCAGCCTCGGCAGTACCAATAAGCGAGCCACCCGAGCCGGTACATATTGCCACCCTTGCGACACTCTCTGTTCGTATGGTGCTATGCCTCAGCACCTCCACACCCAGACGCTCCTTGATGAGTGCGAGTGCTGCTTGTGGCTCCATGGGCTCTGCGAAGTGTCCTACAACACCAATGCCCACACCCTCCTCCTTCGAGGGCTCCAACACACGCTCCACCTCCAAGCCGAGGAGCCCTGCCAAGTGGTGGCTCAGACCCTGAATGGGGGCACTATCGAGGTTTGTATGGGCGGCATAGAGTGCCACACCGTGGCGCATTGCAAGTGCTATGGCACGCTGCTGGCGGTTGGCACAGACGAGCCTTTTAAGGGGCGCGAAGATTATGGGATGGTGCGTGACAACCATAGAGGCTCCACACCTAATAGCCTCCTCAACGACCTCCTCGGTGGCATCGAGCGCAACAAGCACTCCCGTCACCTCCGCCTCGGGGTCGCCAACAACCAAGCCGGCATTGTCGTAAGACTCCTGCCACGAGAGCGGAAGGCTCTCCTCCAAAATATGTGCTATATCCTTAACTTTCATATCGTTTGGGCATTTTAGAACAGAGTCTGCTCAACAACCAGCCTTTTCGCCTCTTTGGAGTTCTCCTTGGCGTTCTTCTTCGCCACCGCAAGGCGTATATCCTCGGGCGAGAAGAGGTCGCCACCTATCAGCGTACCCATCTTGGGGCTACGAGGTTTGCGGGGCTCCTCGGGCTCGGGCTCGGCAGTGGGCATCTCCATCTTGAAGTCGGCAAGTTGCTCTTTGTAGGGTACCTCGGCAGGCGTGGGCTCGGAGGTATACTCTACAACAGGCTCGGCAACAACTGCGGGCGCAGGCTCGGGCGCGGCAACAACTGCGGGAGTGGGCTCGGCAAGATGCTCCTCCACCTCCTCGTCAATCTCAATTACCTCCACCTCATCGCCAAGTTCGGCTTTCAGTGCGGCAAGCATATTGCGTATTGAACGCAGACGCTCAACAATCTCCGCCTCGTGGCTTATGCCCTCTTTATTTTGGCGGATGCGCTTTTTGGCACCGTCGAGCGTCATACCCTGCTCCTTGACGAGGTGGTATATAAGCCTCAGGTTATCCACATCGGAAGTGGTGTAGATGCGGTGTCCGCGCGAGTTTTTGGCTATTTTTAGAATGGGGAACTCCGATTCCCAAAACCTTAGCAACGAGGCATTAACTCCAAAGAGTTCACACACCTCGCCCATCGAGTAGTAAATTTTACCTTTAGGATGAACAATCTCTTCCATAAAAAATGCGTATATTTGGCGCAAGTTACAAATTTTTTACCATAAGGACAAACTCAAAAGTTGAAAACCAACCGTCAGAATATAAAAATAGTAGGCACCGTGACCTATGGCAATGGTTTAGGTAGGGGTTTTGGCTTCCCCACAGCCAACATTGTGCCCAATCAACCATACAGCGAGGTTGCGGATGGTGTGTGGGCCGGTGTTTGTGAGGTTGATGGCTCGCAATACAGGAGCGTTATCAACATCGGTTATAGTCCTTCGGTGGTGGAGAATGGCGCAAGGCGCATTGAGGCTCACATTGTGGGTTTCGAGGGCGACCTCTACAACCACGAGGTTACCATCACTCTACTCTACCAACTGCGACCCGAGTACAAGTTCCCCTCACGCGAGGAGTTGGTGGCACAGATTAAACGCGACCGCGAAGAGGCACTGTCGCTCCTCGACAACGAGTAAAAATAACTATTCATCAAAAAAAACGATACTGCTATGGCAAACGAACAGAAAACCCCTAACAAACTCGAATTTGAACTCAGCCCCGAAGTGGCTCAGGGTCACTACTCTAACCTTGCAATCATTGCACACTCTGCATCGGAGTTTATTTTGGATTTTGCAGCCATGCTCCCCGGCTTGCAGAAGGCAAAGGTGAAGAGCCGCATTGTAACCACCCCCGAGCACGCCAAGAAACTCCTTCTCTCGTTGCAGGAGAATGTTGCTCGCTATGAGCGCAATTTCGGACAGATAGACATCTCCAAGACACCCCACAACAACCACTTGGGTGGTGGCGGTTTTGCATAGTCCACATCGGGCAGTGGGGTAATCCCCCACCCTACGAAAAAGCAAGTCCCCGAGAGTTTACTAAACTCTCGGGGACTTGCTTTTTATCCTTGTCTTGGGGCGAGTTCTATTAATCATCCGCATCACTAATCTCCTCAATCTTAATGGCTCCCGTATAGGTCATCTTCACCGTCGTAAAAAGACTCTTAGCATCAACCTCTACTTGGTAGGTCCCCGCCTCGGGTTGTAAAATGGTCACCTTGCCCGCAGTCAAAAAGCCGTAATAGTCCGTTAGGAAGTTATTCTCTGCCTCGCCATAGTAACTGCCACACGAATAGTATACACCTGTCGAATCGGGCACATCATACCTCGACAAAGCCACATAATCGCCCGTATAGCCGACCTCATATACTCCCGTGGGTATCTCCGTTCCGTCGGGAGCGAGCAGGTCCAAAACCATCACATCCTTCTTTCCCGAGCGGTCTGCGCCCACAAACTCAAAGAAGAACTTTTCATACTCCCTGCCGTTCATATTCGAATTTGGGTAGTGTTTGGCAATAACACTCTCCGCCACAAAATCAACATCACTTGTAAGGTAGGAGAGTTGATTATCATCCTCCCCCTCCATGTCGAGCCAGCTGTTGCACGAGGTAAATCCCAAAGCCACCAACACAACAACTGCCCAAATAGACTTAACTCTCTTCATAATCATTTTTTCTTTGCTATTGGTTTTACAACCCTCCTCAGCCAGAAGGGAGGATGCACTTCGCGCACCGCGCCCTCGCTCTGTCGGTTGCCTTGCGCGAGCCTCATAAGTTCGGCTTTAAGTTCAATCTCGCTCAGACCTCGCTTAATCTTGCCGTTCTGAGCCACCGAGATAGCACCCGTCTCCTCGCTTACAACAACCACAATGGCATCGCTCTCCTCACAAATGCCCATAGCCGCCCTATGGCGCATACCAAACGACAAGGGGACTTCGCTCTTCGTGGAGGGCAACACGCACTTGGCTGCCACAATCCTACCACCACCAACGACCATTGCGCCGTCGTGCAGCGGGGAGTTCTTGAAGAAGATGTTTTTGATTAGCGAAGGTGTTATGTTGGCATCAATCTCCACACCCGTTGCAATAACATCATCCAGCGAGCCATCTTGTTTGATGACAATGAGTGCACCTGTGAGAGTTGTGCTCATATCGCCACATGCCCTCACAATGGGGTCAATAACGGCATCGATATTCTCGTGCCTATTTTTCGATGAGTTTACAAATTTGTTGAGCACAGCCAGAGGTCCCGTCTGCTGACTACGCGAGCCGAGAGTTTGGAGAAATTTGCGTATCTCGCTCTGGAATATGATAATCAGCGCGATAAGTCCCACGCTCACCACCGAGCCCAAGATGCCCGACATGAGTTCCATATTGAAGGCGCGTGCAACAATCCACGACACATAAATCACCAAAATACCCGTCAGAATACTCGTCGCCTGTGTGCCACGAATGAGTTTATAGATGTAGTACATGATGATTGCCACCATCAAAATGTCCACCACATCAAACAAGGTCATCTTAATAAAGCCCATATACCTTTATATATATTATATACACTCCCACTGCCACCCTTCGTTGCGGGTCAGCGGTACAAATATACTAAATAGAATTGAGAGTTGAAAGTTGAGAGTTGAAAGTTGAAAGTTTTTTTGTCGGCAGACGGTAGACCTCCCACAAGCGCAAAGAACAATGCGAGCACAAAAAAAGAACAATGCGAGTGGGTTTTGCGGGGGGGGTGTGCTAAATAAAGGAGTGGCACCGCAGTTTGCTTAGCGCAAACGAGGATGTCACTCTCTGAGATTTGGTGCAAAAAGCACCCACAAGGCACGCTCACAAAAAAGGGGCGGAGGTAAATACCCCCGCCCCTCTCGAAACTTATCTAAGGTTTGCTACAAGCCTATTTTGCGGCAGCCTTCTTTGCCTCTTTCCTCTCCTGCTTAGTCATCAGGTCGTATGCAACGGGAGTTGCAATGAAGATCGAGGAGAGAGTACCGATAATCACACCAAACATAAGTGCGAATACGAAGCCACGGATAACAGCACCACCAAAGAGGAAGATTGCGAGCAGAGTTACCAAGGTAGTACCCGAAGTGTTCACGGTACGAGCAAGGGTAGTATTAACTGCTGCGTTGATGGTCTCTTTAAGGTTGCGTTTGGGATAGAGGGTGGTAAACTCGCGGATACGGTCGAAGATAACCACCTTATCGTTAATCGAGTAACCGATGATGGTCAGGATTGCTGCGATGAACGACTGGTCAATCTCCAAGTTGAAGGGCAACACACCGTGCAAGAGCGAGAAGATACCCAAAGTGAGGAACGCGTCGTGAGCCAAAGCCACAACCGAACCTGCACCCCACTGCCACTTCTTGAAGCGGATGATGATGTAAAGACCGATAGCGATGAGTGCGAAGAATACCGAGATGAAAGCACCGCGGGTAATGTCGCTCGCAACGCTGGGACCTACCATGTCTGCCTGAATGATACCGTTGGGGTTGGTAGCGGTCGAAGTAAACTCTGCGAGCGAAATCTCGGTAGTATACAAGCCCTTAACACCCTCATAGAGGAGAGCCTCAACCTTTGCGGTTGCGTCATCACTCTGGTCAGCGTGGAGGTACTGGGTAACAATACGCATTTGGCTATCATCGCCAAACTGCTTAACCTCAAACGATTTCTCGTTAGCCTCGCCCTCGGCAGCATCGAATACCACCTGCAAGCCCTCGCGAACCTCGTCAGCGGTAACGGGCTGGTCGAAGCGTACCACAAAAGTACGACCACCCGAGAAGTCTACGCCATAGTTCAAGCCACGGGTCGAAAGCGATACAACCGAAGCAAGAATCAAAACAGCCGAAACGATATACGACACTTTGCGAACACCGATGAAATTAACCTTGGTGTTAGCCAAGAACTTGTCGGTGAGTTTGGTCGAGAACGAAACATCTTTACCCTTAGCCACGCGAGCCTCGAAAATCATGCGAGTGAAGAAGAGCGAAGTGAAGAGCGAAGTGATGATACCGATGATGAGGGTGGTTGCGAAGCCCTGAACAGGACCTGTACCGAATACGAACAACACGATACCGGTGATGATGGTAGTAATGTTCGAGTCGACAATCGCACTCATAGCGTTCTTATAACCTGCGGTGATGGCAGCCGAAAGACCTTTACCAGACCACAACTCCTCTTTGACACGCTCGTAGATAATCACATTAGCATCCACAGCCATACCCAAGGTCAGCACGATACCTGCGATACCGGGGAGGGTCAGAACTGCACCAAACGATGCCAAAACACCGAAGAGGAAGAATACATTGCAAATAAGAGCAACGCTTGCTACAACACCCGCGCCCTTGTAGAAGAATATCATATAGAGGAGCACAAGTACAAACGCGATAAGGAACGAGATGAGCGAAGCGTTGATACTCTCAGCACCGAGCGAAGGACCTACAACGGTATCCTGAATGATGCGTGCGGGAGCGGGCAATTTACCCGATTTGAGCACATTCGCCAAGTCGGTTGCCTCGGTGATTGTGAAGTTACCGGTGATAGCCGAGCGACCGCCAGTAATCTCGTTCTGAACGGTAGGAGCCGAGTAAACAACACCATCGAGAACGATAGCGATGCTCTTACCGATGTTTGCTTTGGTCATACGAGCCCAAATATTCGAGCCGCTGGTATTCATAACCATATCAACCTCAGCAGCACCACCTGTCTGCGAGTACTGGGGCGAAGCGTCTACAACCGAGCCACCATCAAGGGGAGCCTTACCATCGCGACCATCTGCCTTGATGGCGTAGAGTTCGTAGATAGTACCAGCCTCGTTCACCGATTTTGCGCCCCACATGAAGCGTACATCGGGATTGATAACGGCTTTAACCTGAGGCATTGCGAGGTACTCGTCAATAGCCTCCATATCGTAACTCATGGCGTGACCAACAACGGGACCGCGATATGCGCGACCTGCTGCATCAACTGCGGGCATAAGTTTTGCGAAGAGGGGGTTAGCCTTATTGTAGGCTGCAAGTTCAGCATCTGCCGAAACCTCAGCACCCTCCAACTCTGCTACAAGGTCGCCCTCGGCAGCCTTCTTCTCGCTCTCAACAACAGCGCCATTCACGCCAAGGTTGCGGAGAACATTGTTAGCCCTCTGCAACTGGGGAAGAAGTTCGCTATTGTCGTAGGTTGCCCAGAACTCCAACGATGCGGTACCCTGCAAGAGTTTACGCACACGCTCGGGCTCCTTAACACCGGGGAGTTCAACCAAGATACGACCCGAGTTCTCCAAACGCTGGATGTTGGGCTGTGCTACACCAAAGCGGTCAATACGGCTGCGGAGCACATTGTAGGAGTTTGCAATAGCACTCTCCGACTCCTCGCGCAACACCTTGATAACCTCCTCGTTGGTGCTGTTGAGGTTCACCTTGTCCTTCATCACTTGGTTGTTGAACACAAGCGAGAGGGGTGCGCCATTTGAGATGCGGTCATAAGCCTTAGCAAAGAGAGTGATGTAGTCGCTCTGCGAGTTTTTAGCCTCAACCTTAGCCGCCTCAACTGCTGCGAGGAAGGTGGGGTCGGTGGAGTTATTCGAGAGAGCCACAACCACATCCTCAACTGCGATTTCGAGCATCACATTCATACCACCGCGAAGGTCAAGACCGAGGTTAAGTTCTTTCTCCTTCACCTCTGCGTAGGTAAATTTCTTTACAAGTACATTGAAAACGGGTTTCGACTTAACGCTGTCGAGATACTGCTGCTCCTTCTTTACGAGGAGGTACTCGCGGTAAGCCTGTTCGCTCATACCTGCTTTTTCGAGCATGGCATCAGTAATGGTGGTGGCAGCAACCTGCTCCACAGCATACTTCTCAGCCTTGTTTTCAACAACGCCCGAAACAACAGTGAACGAAAGCTGATAAGCACACGCAATTGCCAAAACAATCGCAATGAATTTAATAAGACCTTTGTTCTGCATTGTTTTTAGTGTTTGAATTATTATTGTTTTGTCTTGTTTTCTCTCGTATACGCGCGCCGCGTGCGCGCATTATGCGCAAATAACTCGCAAAGTTAACCCTTTTTTCCGAAAACACAAGGAAACGAGTTGAAAATTGAAGCAAATGCGAGTAAGCGAGGGCAGTGGCTGCTCGCAGACTATGCCGAGCAGGAGCATTTTAGAGCAGCCAAAGGCTGGTCAATTGAAAGTTGAAAGTTACTAAGGCTAATAGGACTAATAAGAGTTTAATTAAGGGCTTTGAGGGAAAACCTATTGGACCCACAAGCCCTATAAATCCCATTTGTTTTGTCGGTAGATGGTCGCCCCCTAAAAAACGATTTTCGTGGAGGGAATTTTTTGCCCAATAAAGAGATGTATTCGGATACATATCGCGGAGCAGATGCAAGGCTTACGAAAAAATCTCTCCCGCAGTTTACTCGTCGTAAATGAGGGAGAGATTTTTGAGTGTAACGCGGCAGATGCCCGCGAGGATATGTCGAATTATTTAACTTCTTCGAACTCTACATCCTCAGCCTGATTACCACCTGCGTTCTGCTGGGGCTCGCCCTGAGGTGCGCCCTGCTGCTGTGCGCCAGCCTGTGCGTAGATATCCTGCGAAGCAGCCTGCCATGCAGCGTTGAGTTTCTCAGTTGCTGCATCGATGCCTGCGAGGTTCTGCGAGGAGTGTGCACTCTTCAACTCTGCGAGTGCGCTCTCGATAGCCTGCTTCTTCTCGGCAGGAATCTTGTCGCCATACTCTTTAAGTTGTTTCTCGGTCGAGAAAATCATACTATCTGCGCCGTTGATTTTGTCTACCCTCTCGCCCTCCTCTTTATCTTTTGCCTCGTTAGCCTTAGCCTCGTCACGCATACGCTGAATCTCTGCCTCGGTCAAGCCACTCGAAGCCTCGATGCGGATGCTCTGCTCCTTGCCGGTACCTTTATCTTTTGCCGACACATTGAGGATACCGTTAGCGTCGATGTCGAACGAAACCTCAATCTGGGGTACGCCACGGGGTGCTGCGGGGATGCCGTCGAGGTGGAAGCGACCAATGGTCTTGTTGTCGCGTGCCATCTGACGCTCGCCCTGCAATACATGAATCTCAACCTCGGGCTGGTTGTCCTGTGCAGTGGAGAAGACCTGACTCTTGCGTACGGGGATGGTAGTATTTGCGTCAATCAGACGAGTGAATACACCACCGAGAGTCTCGATACCGAGCGACAGAGGAGTAACATCCAAAAGGAGCACATCCTTAACCTCGCCAGTCAAGACACCACCCTGAATTGCTGCACCGATTGCCACAACCTCATCGGGGTTCACGCCCTTCGAGGGGGCTTTGCCGAAGAACTCCTCAACAACCTTCTGGATTGCGGGGATACGGGTCGAACCACCCACAAGGATAACCTCGTCAATCTGGCTTGCGCTGAAACCCGCATCGCTCAGTGCCTTGCGGCAGGGCTCGATAGTTGCGCGGATAAGGTTGTCTGCCAACTGCTCAAATTTAGCCCTTGTGAGGGTCATTACAAGGTGCTGGGGAATACCATCTACGGGCATGATGTAGGGGAGGTTAATCTCTGTCGAGGTGCTGCTCGAAAGTTCGATTTTAGCCTTCTCTGCTGCCTCTTTCAGACGCTGCATAGCCATAGGATCTTTCCTCAGGTCGATGCCGTGTTTGCTCTGGAACTCAGCAGCCATCCAGTCGATAATTACATGGTCGAAGTCGTCACCACCGAGGTGGGTGTCGCCATTGGTAGACTTAACCTCAAATACGCCATCGCCAAGTTCCAAAATCGAGATATCGAAAGTACCACCACCGAGGTCATAAACGGCAATTTTCATATCCTTGCCAGCCTTGTCAAGACCGTATGCCAAAGCGGCTGCGGTAGGCTCGTTGATGATACGGCGCACCTTCAAACCTGCAATCTCACCAGCCTCTTTGGTGGCCTGACGCTGCGAGTCGCTAAAATATGCAGGAACAGTGATAACTGCCTCACTAACAGTGGTTCCGAGATAGTCCTCGGCAGTCTTTTTCATCTTCTGCAAGACGATAGCCGAAATCTCCTGAGGAGTGTATTTGCGGTTGCCAATCTCCACCATAGGAACATCGTTAGCACCTGCCACTACATTGTAGGGTACGCGGGTTACATCCTTTGCCACCTGAGCCATCTTCTCGCCCATGAAGCGCTTGATGGAGAAGACGGTGTTTTTGGGGTTGGTAATAGCCTGACGCTTTGCAGGGTCGCCCACTTTGCGCTCGCCACTCTCGGTAAAAGCGACAATCGAAGGGGTTGTGCGGTGTCCCTCGCTGTTGGGGATAACTACGGGCTCGTTGCCCTCCATAACTGCTACACACGAGTTGGTTGTACCAAGGTCAATACCAATAATCTTTGCCATAATCTTAAAAAGTTTTAGTTCGTTTATACTTATTTATTATTTATATCAATTTGTAATGCGGGACCTTTTGCCCTGCTTGCATCTTTTGTTGTTCAATCTCTATGCCAAGCAGAAGAGGTCTGCCACAACCGACAAATATGCGATATCTTTGACCCGTCAAACTGACAAAATGTCAGTTGTAAGTGACAAAATCTGCAACTTTCAAAAAAGTGGTGACAAAATTTTTTTATTCCACAAAAGGGTTGTAACTTTATGGTGCTAAAAAATTGTTTTCACTAAAATTAAATAAAACAAACTAATAATTTTATATCACTATGATTACAACCTTTAATGAATTGCGCCGCATCAAAGACCGCCTTCCCAGCGGAAGCATGCAGCGCATCGCAGACGAATTGGGTCTCGATGCAGATGAAGTAAGGAACTATTTTGGCGGTCGCCACTTCGAGGGTGGTACGACCGCAGGTGTACACTTTGAAGAGGGTCCCGATGGTGGTACCGTAAGTTTCGACGACGACACCATCTACAACGCCGCACTTCGCATCCTTGCTGAGTTGGATAAATAGTCCCAATCCGACCCTCAAAAAAACAGACACCCGCAAATCGGGTGTCTGTTTTTTTGTAATAGGTGGGGTTTCGACTATTTCAGGCGAGCCTTGATGGCTGCCGAAGCCTCCTCGTAACCGGGTTTATCCAAAAGGGCAAACATATTCTTCTTGTATGCCTCAACACCTGGTTGGTTAAAGGGATTAACGCCCAAGATGTAGCCACTGATACCGCAAGCCTTCTCGAAGAAGTACAAAAGGGCACCAATATAGTACTCGTTGATGGTGGGAATTTTGATGCGGATGTTGGGAACGCCACCATCTACATGGGCAAGCACTACGCCCAACTCAGCCATCTTATTTACATTGTCCAATCGTTTGCCAGCAAGGAAGTTAAGACCGTCGAGGTTGTCGCCGTCTGCCTCGATAGTGACCTTACCCTCGGGCTCGCGAACGCTAATAACGGTTTCAAACAATGTGCGCTCGCCCTCCTGAATGTACTGACCCATGGAGTGGAGGTCGGCAGTGAGGGTTACGCTTGCGGGGAAGATACCCTTGTGCTCCTTACCCTCGCTCTCGCCATAGAGTTGTTTCCACCACTCGGCAATATATTGCAAGCGGGGCTCGTAGGAGGCGAGAATTTCGATTTTGTAACCTTTGCGGTAGAGCGCGTTACGAACAGCAGCATACTGAGCTGCAATGTTCTGCTCGAAGGGTACACCATCTTTGGTAGCCTCCTCCATATCCTTAGCACCGCGCACCAACTCCTCGATGTTGATACCTGCGGCTGCAAGAGGAAGAAGACCTACGGGGGTAAGCACCGAGAAACGACCTCCTACATTGTCGGGAATTACATAGGTGTCGTAACCCTCAGCAGTAGAGAGAGTTTTCAGTGCGCCACGAGCAGCGTCTGTAACGCTTGCGATGCGCTCCTTAGCCTCCTCTTTGCCATAGCGAGCCTCAATCTCTGCCTTGATAAGGCGGAAAGCGACTGCGGGCTCGGTGGTGGTACCGCTCTTGCTGATAACAATAGCAGCAATGGAGTACTCTTTGGTAGCCTCCAACAACTCAGCAGTGTAGGTTTCGCTGAGGTTGTTACCTGCGAATACTACATAGGGGGTTGTGCGTTTTTTATTGAGGAAGTGGAACGAAGAACTCATTGCATCGAGTACGGCTTTTGCTCCGAGGTAGGAGCCACCGATACCAATAACAATAACAACCTCTGCCTTCTCGGCAAGGCGTGCAGCGGTAGTTTTAATTGCTGCAATCTCCTCGGCAGTGATGCTCGAAGGGAGGTTTACCCAACCAAGGAAGTCGTTACCTGCGCCCTCGCCTGTGTGGAGAAGGGTGTTTGCTTGTTCTGCAGCAGTGCGAAGCGAGAGAATTTCAGCCTCGCTGGCACCACATGAAGTGTGTTTAATATCTAACCTAATCATTGTGTGTGAAAATAAATTTGCTGTGTTCTTAAAATTTGCTCGCAAAAATAAGAATTATTTTTTACTTTTGTAATCTGATAGAAAAATGTATTAAATCTTTGTCCTTTGGGGCAAGCAAAAACAATAGACGCACTATGGGTTTATTCTCTTTGACACAGGAGTTGGCAGTCGATTTGGGAACTGCCAATACGCTCATCATCCACAACGGCAAAGTGGTTGTGGACGAGCCTTCGATTATTGCGGTGAATGTTCACACCGGTAAGGTGGAGGCTATCGGTACAGAGGCGCGAAAGATGCACGGCAAGACTCACCCCGACATCAAGACTATTCGCCCCCTGAAAGATGGTGTTATTGCCGACTTCAACGCTGCCGAGCAGATGCTCAGGGGCATGATTAAGAAGGTTAAGACCAACGGCTACCTTTTCAGCCCCTCGCTCAAAATGGTTATCTGCATCCCTTCGGGCTCTACCAATGTGGAGATTCGCACCGTTAGGGAGAGTGCCGAGCATGCCGGCGGTAGGGATGTATATATGATTTTTGAGCCTATGGCTGCCGCACTTGGTGCCGGTTTGGATGTTGAGGCTCCCGAGGGTAATATGATTATCGACATCGGTGGCGGTACTACCGAGATTGCTTGTATTTCGCTCGGCGGTATTGTTTGCAGCGAGAGTATTGATGTGGCTGGCGATGTCTTCACCGAGGATATTCAGAAATATATTCTCCAACAGTACAATGTAAAGATTGGCGAGCGTACAGCCGAGGAGATTAAGAAGTCGGTAGGTGCCGCTCTACGCGAGATTGACAATCCCCCCGCAGACTTTGTCTTCACAGGTCCCAACAGGCTCACTTCGCTGCCTACCACCCTCAACATTTCGTATAGCGAGGTGGCATACGCCTTGGAGAAATCGCTTTTGAAGGTTGATGCAGCAATTATGAAGGTATTGGAGAATGTACCACCCGAACTCTACTCGGATATCATTAAGAACGGTATCTATCTGGCAGGTGGTGGCGCACTCATCAAGGGTCTCGACAAGCGTCTGCACGAGAAGACGGGTATCCCCTTCGTGATTGCCGAAGACCCCCTGAGGGCTATTGTTCGCGGTACGGGTATCGCACTGAAAAATATCGACAAGTTCTCGTTCCTCATGAAGTAGGGGGGGCAGGACGCTTGCAACGAAGATAATATAACGAAACTATTGTTTGTAAGGTTGCCCGCGAGAGTTGGCGACCTTACACTTTGAAAGATAAACAGCGTGTATAAACTTCTTCTGCTCATAAAACGATTGGCGGTGCCACTGCTCTTTGTGGTGGTGGAGGTGTTGGCTATAAACTACTACACCTCGGCAACGAGTTTCACAAGGGCTCGCCTGCTCTCGGTGTCGAACAGCGTCACAGGCTCGGTCAATGGTGCTTTCTCCTCCGTGGGCGACTATTTCAGCCTTCGCGAGGAGAACGATATGCTCGCAGCGAGGATTGTGGAGTTGGAGAGTGCCCTTGCCGAGTATGTCGAGGCTCCTTCGCGCAGACGCATAACCTCCGAGGAGATTGCCCCCTACCTCTTTGGCGAGGCGAGGGTGGTGCGTAACTCGGTCTTTGCGCAACACAACTTCTTCACTATCAACAAGGGTTTGCGCGACGATGTGGAGGCCAACATGGCGGTACTGACCCCCGAGGGATATGTTGCCGGCTATGTCATAGACTGCTCGGAGAGTTTTTCGGTGTGTATGTCTGTTGCCAACCGCGACTTTACGATGGGTGGCAAGGGTGCGCACAATCCGTATATGGGCTCGGTGGTGTGGGACGGTGACGACTACCACCGTGTGAGGCTCGAAAACATTCCCCACTATGCCAACTTCGCGGTGGGTGATACGATTCTCTCGACCGTATCGTACCGCTTCCCTCCCGATAGGATAATTGGTTATGTGGAGGAGTTTGAGCCCTCGGCAGATAAGATGAACAGCCACCTAACCATTAGATTGGCAGCAGACCTCTCGCAGTTGGATAGAGTCCTGCTGGTTAAGTACCTCGACGGCGAGGAGTTTGAGGAACTACACAAGGGTTATTAGAATTGAGCGAGAACATATCGCACCGCATCTGTGGCACGACATGCACTCGTGGGGGTAAAGTGACAGTATAAGCGATACGCAGTATCGCATAAAAATTTTTGGGCGACTTTTTATAAAAAGTCGCAAAAGAAAAAGGTATGCAGAGAGCATTAGAATATACGATATTTTTTGTTGCGGTGGTGCTGTTGCAGGCTCTACTGTTCGACAACCTGATGTTTTCGGGGCTGGTGGTACCACTCTACTATGTAGCATTTGTGGTATTGCTACCTGTGAAGATTAATCGCGGGTGGCTACTCGTTTTGGGCACACTGCTGGGTGTTGTGATGGATGTTTCGATGGGCACAGCCGGTCTGAACACCATCGCCACAACGGCGATTGCCTACCTGCGCCCTATGGTCATGAGGATTACCATTGGCAACGATGTGACACACGAGAACATTCCATACGGCGGGGCGATAGACGAAAAGTCCTTTTTGCTCTACACCTCGTTGCTTGTGGTTGCACACGAAGTGCTCTTCTTTGGCTTCGAGTCGTTGGGCAGCCACCTCTTGTTCACTCTATTTAAGATACTTTTCAGCAGTGCTGTAACCGTTCTTTTGGTGTGGGTTACGGCTCGTTTGTTCCGTAAACTTGTGGCGTAAAGGTTTCGTGGCAGATGTCGGCAGGTCGTTCAGGCATACTAAGATGGTTTGTTGTCGGACTCTTCGTGGTGTTGGGTCTGAGGCTCTTCCACATCCAGATTATCGACCGCTCCTACCGCCACGCTGCCGAGAATAATGTCCTACGCTACGAGGTGCAACACCCTCCGAGGGGCGAAATTTACGACCGCAATGGCGAGTTCTTGGCGCAGAGTATCGCCTCGTACGACCTTATGGTTGTGCCGAGAAATATCCCCAAGACGGGCTTTGATACGGTGGCACTCGCAAGGATTGCGGGTGTGAGTGTGGACCAACTCACCAAGTCGCTCCGCAGTGCCAAGAGTTACTCCTCTTCGCGTGCCTCGGTTGTAGTGCGCCAGATGACTACGGAGGCAAAACTCCTCTTTGACGAGGGTAACTTCGATGGCTTCTACACCCTCTTCCGCACCCAACGCTCCTATCCGCGCAAAATTGCGGGTAACCTGCTGGGATATATAGGACAGGTTAGCGACAAAATCATAGAGCGCAACCCTTACTATTCGCGTGGCGACTACATTGGCTACTCGGGCATTGAGAGTGCCTACGAGGAGTTGCTCAGGGGCGAGAAGGGCGAGAAGGTTAGCGTTGTGGATGTGAGGGGTGCTGTAAAAGGAGCCTATCAAGACGGTCACTACGACAAAGCACCTATTGCTGGTACGCCCATCACAACGACCATTGATGCCCCCTTGCAGGAGTTTGCCGAGAGGCTTATGAAGGGCAAGGTGGGTAGTGTAATTGCCATTGAGCCCTCCTCGGGCGAGATTTTGGTGATGGTCAGCAGCCCCACCTACGACCCCGACGAACTGATGGGCAGGGATAGGGGTAACAACTATGTCAAGATGCTCGAAAACCCCCGCCAACCTCTCTTCAATAGGGCTGTGATGTCGAGTTACCCCCCAGGTTCTACCTTCAAACTCGTCAATGCGCTGATTGGTTTACAGGAGGGTGTCGTTACCCCCTCGCGCAAGTACCCTTGTGATGAGGGCTACAAGGTCGGCAGGGGTGTAAAATGCCACTCACACCGCTCGCCACTGAATATGAAGGAGGCGGTCGCCAACTCGTGCAACGCATACTTCTGCTATGTCTTCCGCGATATTTTGGACAACCCCACAAGGGGCGGTATCGGCAAAGGGGGCTATGACAATTGGGTAAAGTATGTGGAGAGTTTCGGCTTTGGTAAGAAACTCGGCTCGGACTTTGCCTCCGAGAGGAGCGGTTTTGTGCCCGACGCTGGATTTTACGACAACTACTACCCCAAGTGGAACTCGCTGACGGTGATTTCGATGGCTATCGGTCAGGGCGAGTTGGGTTGCTCGCCGTTGCAGATGGCAAACCTTGCCGCTATTATGGCAAATAGGGGTTACTACTACATTCCCCATGTTGTAAAACACATCGACGGCAGGGACTCGCTCGACAGCCGTTTCTACGAGCGTCACTACACAATGGTTGATAAAAAGCACTTCGAGCCCGTGATTGACGGTATGTGGGGTACGGTGCATAGGGAGATTGGTACTGCGGGTATCGCCTATGTCAAAGGACTCAACATTTGCGGTAAGACGGGTACGGCTCAGAACCCCCACGGCAAAGACCACTCCACCTTCCTCGCCTTCGCACCCAAAGACGACCCCAAGATTGCCATCTCGGTATATGTGGAGAATGGTGGCTTTGGTTCGAGCGTGGCAGCACCTATCGCATCGCTACTCATTGAGCAGTACCTCACAGGCGAGGTGTCGCGCCCCGAACTTGTGGAATATATAGAGAAAATGGAGATTGCATATCCCAACTATGAGAAGCGTAAACGATAAATTTGGCTGGACAAGGATAGATTGGAGAACAATCTTGGTCTTTGTTGTGCTGGTCTTTATAGGCTGGCTCAACATCTATGCTGCCGTCTATAACGAGGCTCTTACGGGGGGATTTTCGTTCTCTTCGAGATATGGTATGCAACTCATCTGGATAGGTATCTCAACCATTGCTGCCTTAGTCATACTGCTTATTGACGATATCTACTACCACCTGCTGGCATACCCGTTCTATGGGCTTATGTTGGTGGTGTTGATATTGACTCTGTTTGTGGGCAAGGAGGTCAATGGTGCCAAGTCGTGGCTCGCCCTTGGACCTATTGCGGTGCAACCTGCCGAGTTTATGAAGTTGGCAGCAGCGTTGGCACTTGCGAGGTTTATGAGCGAGTATAACTTCTCGCTCTCGCGCCCCAAAGACCTTATAGGAGTTGCTCTATTGCTGTTGGTGCCCATTGGTGTCATCTTGTTGCAGAACGACTTAGGCTCGGCACTTGTCTACTTCTCGTTCCTTGTGGTACTCTATCGCGAAGGGCTCAATCCGTGGGTATACTACGCCATCTTCCTCATTGTGGGACTCTTTGTTGGCTCATTTTTGCTCTCGGATGTGGCATTGCTCACGCTGCTTATACTGCTGTTTGTTGTGAGCCAACTACTCTCTAACAAAAACCCCAAAGAGAGTGCCGTTTTTGTGGCGGCAATAGGACTGCTGAGCATTGTGATTTACGCCCTTTCGTGGGGCGCAGGATGGGGTGTGGACTACTACCACTCGCTACTCATCTCCTCGCTCGTAATGTTTGTCCCCGCACTTCTCCACGCCTACCGCCACAAACTATCGACCATCTATCTCTTTGCCATAATGTTTGTGGGGTCGCTATTGTTCTTGGGGATTGTGGACTATGTGTTTAACGATGTGCTGCAACTCCACCAACAAAAACGAATTCTCGACCTACTGGGCTTGGAGAGTGACTTGAAGGGGTGGGGCTACAATGTCCACCAGTCGAAAATAGCCATAGGCTCGGGGGGTCTGTTTGGTAAGGGCTTCTTGGAGGGCACGCAGACCAAATACGACTTTATCCCCGAGCAGAGTACCGACTTTATCTTCTGCACCGTAGGCGAAGAGTGGGGATTTTTTGGCTCAATTGTGGTATTGGCACTCTTTGCAATACTTATTATTAGGCTTATGAAGATGGGTGAACGCCAACAAGAACCTTTCCGTAGAGTTTATTGCTACGGCGTGGCAGGTATCTTCCTCTTCCATGTTATTATTAATATAGGTATGACCATCGGACTGATGCCCGTTATTGGAATTCCGTTGCCGATGTTCTCCTATGGCGGCTCCTCGCTATTGGCTTTTACGATACTATTCTTCATCGCCGTAAGGCTCGATTCGCAGAATAGCGCAATAGGGACAACCTATAAACCGTTATAGAGAGGAAAAAATCTACAAAAAAAATAATGACACAGTATATTCTCTACATTCTTGTTGCCGCCACGGTGGTGTGGCTATCGGTCAAAGCATCTCACTATATTGACCTCATAGACCAAAAGAGCAGCCTCTCTGGGGCTTTTCTTGGAGGTGTGTTACTCTCGGCTGTGACCTCGCTGCCCGAACTCTTTACGAGCATCTCGGCAACCACACTGCTTGCCAAACCGAGCCTCTGCTTGGGTAATATACTCGGTAGCAACATCTTCAACCTTGTGGTGCTGGCGGTTATGTTCATACTCTTTGTCCGCGGAAGCCACGCTGCAAAATTGGCAAAAGGACATAACTTTGTGATTATCTACTGCCTTGTGACCTACGCCGCCATTGCGCTCAATATGTTTCTGCCCAAGGTCTTCGACTTCCATGTTATCTCGCTGAGCGTAACCTCCATCATCATCGTCATTTGCTACACTTTGGGTGTGAAATACCTCTCTGGCGAAGAGAGCGAGTCGGACGGTAAGGAGGAGGCTGCAACCTCCCTTACGATGCGTGGCATCATCATCCGCTTTGTGCTGTGTAGCGTGGGATTGGTGGGATTGAGTATCTGGCTCACATACCTGTCGGACGATATCGCCACCTCGCTCGGTATGGGCGCAGGTCTGGCAGGTGCACTCTTCTTGGGCGTGGCAACCTCGCTACCCGAGTTGTCGAGTACCATAACGCTCTTCCGACTGAGGAACTACAATGTTGCGGTGGGTAACATTGTGGGCAGTTGCTTGTTCAATATGATTATCCTCTCTGTGGCAGACCTCTTGTGGCTAAGGGGCACAATCTACGACTTCTCGGACGGCAATATCAGTCAGATGCTTGCCTTCGGTGCAGTGTCAATGGTTGCGACAATACTCGCACTCAACACCAAAACCACGGTCGGTAAAATTGCCACCTCGATAGTCGTCGTAGCCTGCTATCTCGCCTTCTTGGTGCTCTAACCCCGCATCCACCTCCCGCAAATACATTTTAGACAAAAAAAATGTTTTTTTTGTCAATTTTATTTGTATCTTTGTAGGCTGTTTAACCAATTAAATTTTATCGAAAATGCCAAAAATGAAAACAAACGCCGGCGCGAAGAAACGCTTTGACTTCACCGGCACTGGTAAGATTAAGAGGAAACACGCTTATCACAGCCACATCCTCACCAAAAAATCTACCAAACGCAAACGCAACTTGGACTACTCGGCAATCGTAACTCCTGCCGATGCAGCCAAACTCCGTAAGCTCCTCGTTAAATAATTTTTAACCCGTAGAGCAATTGTTTAACCAAAGAGAGAATTAGCCCCGAAGAGTGAGGGAGAACCTCGCCGCTAATCTTTCGATTAAAACTTAAATTTTTATGCCAAGATCAGTAAATGCCGTAGCATCGAGAGCTCGCAGAAAAAAAGTTTTAAAACTTGCCAAAGGTAACTTTGGTTCAAGGGGAAATGTCTGGACAGTCGCTAAGAATACTGTCGAGAAAGGCTTGCAGTTCGCATACCGCAACCGCAAAGAGAAGAAGAGAAATTACCGCAGCTTGTGGATTCAGCGTATCAACGCTGCCGCTCGCATGAACGGTATGACCTATTCTGAGTTTATGGGTAAGTGCCACGCTAAGGGTATCGAGATGAACCGTAAGGTTCTCGCTGACCTCGCGATGAATCACCCTCAGGCTTTCGAGAAAATTGTAAACACGGTTAAATAGTTTGCACCCTCGGTGCGAACTGACGAGGGGCTTCCACAGTGTGGAAGCCCCTTATTTTTTGCGCGAGTGCATCTTGCTAAGAGGTCTACCATCTGCCGCCTCAATAAAAACCCGCCTTGCCAACCGCAATAAAGTTGAAAGTTGAGAGTTGAGAGTTGAGAGTTGAGAGTTGTGGTGCGCCCGTTGGGCGCGGGTATCTTTTTTAATACCCGTGAGGTTAGGGGGCTGGGCTTAGGTCGGTAGGCGGTAGACCGCGAGTAGAATATCGCTGAGGGATTTTTTTGCGAAATGAGAAGGCGGCTCCGCAGTTTACTCGAGCGTAAATGAGGAAGCCGCCTTTGAAATTTGGTGAAAAATTCACCAGCGAGATTCGCTCGCTCTTAGCCTATGAGGGCTCTTGCCTGCTGTCGTGCAGCGGCGGTAATATCGGCACCCGAGAGCATTGCGGCAATCTCGTCCACGCGCTCCTCGCGGCTGAGGAGTTTAATCTGAGTGGTGCCCCCCTGCTTAAAGACGCGGAAGTGGGTGTCGCCCTTCGAGGCGACCTGAGGCAGGTGGGTGATATTAACCACCTGACGACCACCCGAGAGTTCGGCAATAATCTCGCCCGTAACATCGGCAACCCTGCCCGAAATACCCGTATCAATCTCGTCAAAGACGAGCGTTGGCATCTGGGTCTTATCCGCCACCAGAGCCTTCAAGCAGAGCATAACCCTCGACAACTCGCCACCCGAAGCGACCTTTTCGAGGGGTTGGGGTTGGAATTTGGGGGTAGACGAGAAGCGGAAGTTCACGCTATCGGCACCCGAGGGTGCAAAATCCGACAGAGGAACAACATCGCACACAAACCTGCTCTGCTCCATGCCGAGTCTTGCAAGCATCGCCTCGGTCTGTTCTGCGAGTCTTTGTGCTGCCCTTTGGCGGCTCTCGGAGAGCCTTGCAGCGCACTCTGCGCACCTCTGGCGGCACTCAGCAACCTCTTGTGCGAGGCGTGCAATCTCCTCGTCGCCACCCACAATCGCCTCCAAGCGTGCGCGGTAGTCCGCCTCTATTGCCAGCAGTTCATCCACCGTCTGCACCGAGTGTTTACGCATCAGGGTATAGATGGCATCAATCCTCTCGACCACCTCAGCAGCCCTCGCGGGGTTGCCATCGACCCTCTCTCTGCCCTCGGCAAGCAGAGCCGATATATCTTTCAGTTCAACCAGCGCACCCCTCACACGCTCCGCAATATCCTCGGCGGGCGCGTAAGCCTCCTTGATGCGCGAGAAGAGGTTTTCAATCTTTTTGAGCCTTGCAAGCACGCCCTGCTCCTCCTCGTCGAGAGCCTGTCCGCCCTCGCCCAGAGCCTCCATAATGCGCTCTACATTATCCAGCAGGCGTTGCTCACTCTCCAACTCCTCCAACTCGCCACTCCTGAGGTGCAGAGCCGAGAGTTGGTTATATTGGAACTCCACATACTCTCTATCCTTGCGTATAGCCTCCAACTTGGCAGACAACTCAGCAAGACTCCTCTTGGCTGCCACCAACGAGCCATAATGTGCGGCATACTCAGCCCTCAGCGAGCCATTATCCGCCACAGCGTCCACAATCGACATACGGAAGTCCTCCTCGGAGAGCATCAGCGAACTGTGTTGCGAGTGGATATCTATGAGCCTTGTTGCCAACTCTTTGAGGGTTGTGAGAGCCACAGGTAGGTCGTTGATATAGGCTCGTGACTTGCCCGAAGGCGACACCACCCTACGAATGACCGTCTCGGCGGAGTATTCGAGGTCGTTATCCTCAAAGAAGGGCTCTAAGCCATAGGCTGCAACATCGAAGGTCGCCTCCACAACGCACCCCTTACCGCTCTCTTTGAGGGTGGCAATATCTGCCCTCTCGCCCAGCACCAAGCCCAGAGCACCCAAAAGGACACTCTTACCCGCACCCGTCTCGCCCGTAATGATGTTCAAACGGGGCGAGAGCGTCATATCCAGACGCTCTATGAGTGCATAGTTCTCTACTGTGAGGTGGCGTAACATTGCTCTGTGGGGTAATTCTCCACTCTTGGTGGGTGCGGTTTTATCAATCGAGCGGGCAGGAAAGGCTCAACTTCCCCTACCCGCCCCGATTTGTCAATATCTCGCTTCTGAATAAAACTTCGGCGAAGAGAGTCTACTATTTCTCCTTGAAAGCCACCTCGCCTGCGAGGAACTCCTCAGTAGCGATGAGGGTGGGTTTGGGGATACGCTCGTAGTACTTCGAAATCTCAATCTGCTCGCGGTTCTCGAAGGTCTCTTCGAGAGCATCGGTCGAAGACGAGAAGTCCGACAACTTGCGGTTGAGTTCCTGTTTAAGTTCGGTCGCAATCTGATTTGCTCGCTTTGCAATAATAGTTACCGACTCATAGACATTGCCTGTGGGGGCATCGATATCGGTAAGTTTGCGAGTTACGGTGTTGTTGGGAACATTCTTTTTGATTTCCATATTTTCTCCTATATTTCTGTGGTGTTATATTTTTGTCGTCTGATTACTCTTGCTTATCCTGCTCCTCGGTAGCGTTGCCCCCGTCGGCGTTGTGTTTTGCCAAGAATCTCTTGGAGGCTCGCTGCATACGCTCGGCAGCCCTTGCGTGTTTCGACTCTGGGAACTCCGAGATGAAGTTGTAGTATGCATCCATCGCATCGAGATACCTATCGACCTGCAACGAGGTAATGGAGTTCTCTGCCAAGCGGTAACTTGCATCGAGCGTGAGGAAGAGTATCTCCTCGCGGTGGGGAGTGTCGGGATACTCCGAAAGTGCATTTTTGAAGGCTATAATTGCCGCCTTATACCTTCCCGTCTTGTAGTATGTGCGGGCGTTGATGAATGACTTGTCGTAGAGTTTATCCCTGAGTTCTTCGAGCCTCATCTCGCACACACCAAGTTTGGGCGAGGAGGGATAACGCTCCATATACTCTCCGATAGCCCTAATCGCCTGCAATGTTGTTGTCTGGTCGCGCGAAGGCTCTGGCGAAGAGAAGTAGAAACCCATTGCGTGCATATACTCCACATCCTCCAAAAGCGGACTGCGACCATAGGTGGTGCGATATTCGTCAAAAATCTTACCGCTGGTGTAGAAGTCGCCCTGCTTGTAGAAGCAGCAACCCGTGTAGTACATAATCGTATCTGCCCTCATTGTGGAGGAGTAGCGGGGAGCGAGTTCCTCGAAGAGTTGGAGTGCGTGCTGGAAGTCGCCCTCGTTGTAGTACCTGATGGCAGCATGATACATCTGCTCGGAGTCGTTCAGTTTGAGCAGTTTATTAAAAGGACTGCAACCAACAACCCCAACAACGGCAGCAATGATTACCAATTTTACAATCTCAACTCTCTTCATCTCTATCAATTTTTGCCAAATGTGCTTAGTAAAGAGCACATTTAGCGTGCAAAGTTATACATTTTTAACGACTAACGAAAAAATATATTATATTTTTCCCTCCACCATCGCCATATTTTTTATATCTTTGGAGAGAGATAACCACGCAAAACAAAGTATCAATGGTCACCCTACTCTCTCAATTCGAGGACTTCCTGAGGGCAGAAAAGCGTCTTTCGGCAGGCACAGTCGCCAACTATCTGCGCGACTGCAAGGAGTTTTTTGCCTTTTGTGGCTCCTCGCCCGAGAGTTTCCGACCCCAAGATGCCACCGCCAACGACCTGAAAGCGTGGAAGATGAGCCTTGCGGAGAGTAAAAAAACAGTCGTCATACGAGGAGTAACGCGCAAAGTTGCCAACTATAAATTCTCCTCCATCAACACCAAGGTTTCCTCCATAAGGACCTTTTTTCAGTGGTTCTACTCGCAAAACAAAGGCCGTAGCAACCCCATGAAAAATGTTGAGCAAACCAAGACCGACTCTCCGCTGCCCACCTACATCCCAGAGGAGAAGATGACTCTGCTTGTTGACGAACTCATCGCCCGCCAACAGAGCGACGAATATGAGGTGCGGCGCGACGCTCTACTTGTACTGATGCTCTACTGCACAGGGTTGCGACTTGCGGAGATTACAAGCCTCCGACTCGAAGACTTCTCGTACAACTTGCAGGAAGTACACATTGTCGGCAAGGGACAAAAAGAACGCATAGTTCCCATTGTGAGCCTTTTACAAGAAGCGTTGCGAGATTTTGTCGAATTTAGTAGGGAGAAAATTTGCAATTTAGAGGGAAAATCACTATTTTTAACATCGAAAGGCGAGCCTATGAGTCGCTACCAGATTGAGCGCACAGTGCAGAGGGTGCTCGGCGAGTGGGGCATAGAGGGTAAGCGTAGCCCCCATGTGTTACGACACACCTTTGCCACACTGCTGCTCGAAAGGGGGGCGGACATACGCGAGATACAGGAGTTGTTGGGTCACTCCTCGCTCCAAACCACGCAGGTCTACACCCACAACAGCATCTCGCGCCTCAAATCGGTCTATCAAAGTGCCCATCCGCGCGGAGTTAAAGGCTCAAAATAGGGCTCGACTTGGAACAGATTTTGCGAGAAAGACCCCAGAGTGGGGCATATATATACACTAAACAAAACTAAGGAGGACTTGGTATGAATGTAAAGATTCAATCTGTAAAGTTCGATGCAGACAAGAAACTCATCGACTTCATCGAGAACAAGATGGACAAACTCGATCGCTTTGTTGAGCGCGCTACCGCAGCAGAGGTAATCCTCAAACTCGACAAAGACCCCGAACAAGGCAACAAGGTTGCAACCATCAAGATTGAAGTTCCTACCGACACAATCATCGCAGAGCACCAGAGCAAATCGTTTGAGGAGTCGGTGGATGGCGCAATTGACGCAATCAAAAAACAACTCGAAAAACATAAAGACAAATTTGCTAAATAGACAAAAACCAGCCCCGATTTTCGGGGCTGTTTTTTTGTCTGGCAAATTACCCATATCCCTCCTCCACAAATTATGCAAGGAGTACAATTCGCTTGCGAGTGGGTTTTGTGGAGGGATTTTTGTGCCAAAAGAAGGAGCGAGTCCGCAGTTTACAAGGCGTAACTGAGGAACTCGCTCTCTGAATTTTGGTGCAAAAAGCACCCATAAGGCACGCTCGCTATAAAGCCGCGACTATTGGATCCACCTCTCCAAATGTACCATATAGTTGTTCGGAGGCGGCACGACAACCACCTCGGCAACGCTCCCACAGTTTGCATCCCGCGCACTTGGTGGGAATGGTGGCGAAGTATTCATCGCGGGTTGCGCCCTCTATGATCTTCTTCAAGGAGGTCTTGTGGATGTTACCCAAGATTTTTGGCGAGTGGTTGCAGAAACGCACATCGCCACGATAGTTGATGGTCAGCGGGCGGCGCGAAAAGTCTGTCGAACAGTTTGTAAAGAGAATGTTGGGATATTTCTGTGGGTCAATGACGCACAAAGGGGTGCAGACTCCGCTTTGGAGCCTCATACCCAAACGCGCTGCCGTATGGTTTGCTCTCTCAAACATACTCTCCAACTCCTCGTGCGAGAGATTGAGTTCCGAGGCATTCTTCAAGCCCAAGCCACCGATATTGAAACGATTGATGAGCGCGTAATCTGCGCCCAACTCGTTATGGAAAAACTCCAAACACTCCTCTATGCAGTGGAGATTCATTCGGCTCACAATCAGCACGGGCACAAGCATACCCTTGCGCCTTTGGGCAACCTTGCGTGCTGAGGCTACGGCTCTCTGCCACGAGCCAGAGAGGGTGGTCATCTTGTCGTGAAGTATGGGATCGGTGGCGAGTATGGGTATTTGCATAGCCCCCACGCCCAATTGGTCGAAAATCTCTATATCCTCTTCGGAGAGTAGTGTGCCATTGGTCAGCAGATTGAAATTTGTGCCCGCAAAGCGCACTTTGAGTGCCAAGTCGTGGATGTGGGGCATCATCATAGGCTCGCCACCCGAGAAGGAGATGCGCCCAACGGTGGCTTGACGCAGGAGTTTGCGTAGTGTGCGGCGCGCCATACGAAAGTTGGGTACCTCCATCTTTGTGTGACACCCATCGGCTTTCCAGTAGTTGTAGCAGAACTTACACGCCTGATTGCAGGCATCGGTCAGTTCATAGACTACAATGTTTACCGAGGCTTTACTCCGTGATAGTAATCTGGTAACTGGGACCATACTCATAGGGCTCCGAGCCCTCGTTTGCCAACAAAAACTCCACAACAGCCTTGCCCGTGTAGTCGCCCACATTGATGGTGTGGGTGAGCATGAAGGACGACTCGTCAGCCACATCGTAGGCGGTGCGCTGCAACTCCTCGCCACCATCATCGGACTTGATGCTTACAATCACCTGCTGTGCGGTCATAGCATAGCACGAGATACTAATCACATCGCCATTCTTTGCCGTCATCTCATAGTTGGGGTTGTGGTTGTAATCCTCCCAATATATTTCATTTACGGGCGCGGGGTCGTAGCAATCCACACCAAAAGGACCGCCTGCGCCACAACTTGTGAGATTAACTACGGAGGTGAGTGCGATGATTGCTCCGCCAAGTCGGAACTTAGCCCTCACAGCCTTTGCGTTCTTGCCACGCGAGAGCCATACCCAGAGCGACACCGCAAGAAATGCAGCACCAAGAGCAACAAATGTTAGAGTCTTTTTCATGGTTTTTTGTTTCTTAGGGGTTCCTAATTATATAGATGCATCAGCACCTCAAAATGTTGCACGAAGCCTGTTTTTTTTGCCACAAACGCGAAACAATAAAGTAAGCCACCACTATCGAGTGAATGTCGTGGATAAAAATTTTGTACCAAACGAGAAGGTGTGTCCGCAGTTTACTCTTCGTAACTGAGGAACTCGCTCTCTGAATTTTGGTGCAAAATTTACCCGCGAGATGTGCTCGTTATACACCAAATATAAATATAGTGGGTCGCTTATGCATCTCGGGTTTGGGGGCTTTGCGCCACTCGGCAACCGATAGGGTGCGGATAACCTGCGTGGGCGAAGTGATATCCACCGCCACCGTAAGGCGTGTGGTGGGTAGCAGTGTCGAGAGGAGCTCCTCGAAGAGTTTGTCGTTGCGGTAGGGAGCCTCAATAAATATCTGGCTCTGCCCCTCGGCGATAGCCCTGCGCTCGAAGAATTTTATCGCCTTGCTCCTCTCGGCAGGTTTAATCGGCAGGTAGCCGCCAAAGGCAAACGACTGACCATTCTGACCGCTCGCCATGAGTGCCATAAGTATCGAAGAGGGTCCCACAAGGGGCACAACCTCTATGCCCTTGCGTTGAGCCACAGCGACAACATCTGCTCCGGGGTCGGCAACCCCTGGGAGTCCCGCCTCGCTAATAATACCACAATCCCTACCCTCCAAAACGGGTTTGAGCAAGGGTTCTACCTCGATGGCTGTGGTGTGTTCGTTACACTCGGCAAACTCCAACTCCTCGATGGGGCGACCTATCTTTGCCGCACTCAGAAACCTACGAGCCGTGCGCACATTCTCCACAATGAAGTAGTCTATCGCCGCCATCACTGCCCTATTCGTTTCGGGCAGCACATCGTAGGGGTTGCCCTCGCTGATGGGGCAAGGGAGCATATAGATTTTGCCGTATCTCTTATTGTCGGTTGCCATCTTCGCTACTCCTTTACATATATGCGTTTCACACGCGAAGAGATGGAGGTCATAACCTCGTAGGGTATGGTACCAAGTCGCTCTGCCATCTCCACCACAGAGCCTCCCTCGCCACCGAAGACAACAACCTCGTCGCCCTCTTTGCACTCAATATCCGTCACATCTATCATACAACTATCCATACAAATCCTGCCGATGATTGGTGCGCTCTTGCCTGCCACGCTCATACTCCACTCGCCACAACCGAGTCTGCGGTCAAGACCATCGGCATAGCCTATGGGGATGGTTGCGACCTTCGTGGGGCGCGTAATCTTCCCTGCCCTGCCGTAGCCTACGGTTGCGCCCTCGCTGAGCGAGCGTATCTGCACGATGCGTGTTGTGAGCCTCGATATGGGTTTCACGCCCTCGCCAACGCCATAGAGTCCGATACCCAAGCGGCACATATTGTAGGTGGAGTCCGCAAAGTACTCCATACCTGCCGTATTGTTGATATGGCGGAGGGGTTTATATGGCAGTGTCGCCATGATAGCCTCCGAAATCTCACCAAAGGTGCTCTGTTGTCCCCTCACATAATCCCTCTGCTCGGGCATATCGGCAGTGGCAAAGTGCGAGAAGATGCTCCTCACGGTAATCACTCCGCGCAATTGTGCGAGTCTATCGCAGAGTCTCTCCACATCGCCCATCTCAAAACCCAAGCGGTGCATACCGCTATCAATTTTGATATGTATGGGGTAGTCGCTCTCGCCTGCTGCCTCCACAGCCTTAGCGAAGGCTTCGAGCGAGGAGAAGTTATAAATCTCGGGCTCCAAGCGGTAGGAGGTCATAAGTGCAAAACTATCGGCATCGGCATTGAGCACCACAATAGGCATAGTGATACCCTTTTGACGCAGAATAACGCCCTCGTCGGCAAAAGCCACAGCGAGGTAATCAACCCCTTCGTGTTGCAACTTGGAGGCTATCTCGTAGTCGCCATGACCATAACTCGAAGCCTTCACCATAGCCATAAGTTTTGTGCCCTGTGGCAATAGTTGGCGATAGTGGTTGAGGTTTTGCACCATCTGCGAGAGATTGACCTCCAAGACGGTGGTGTGGCATCTGCGCGAGGTGGCATGCACAAGCCTATCAAAGCCCGACATCGGTCCGCCCTTAATCAGCACCGCAGCACCATCGAACATATCTTGCGAAAAGACTTTCAGGAATTCATCGGTCGAGGAGTAGAACTCGTCGGTATCGGCAAAGAAGTGTTTGTGGGCAGCAATGTATCTGCCAATGCCGATAACCATATCGACACCCGCACCGCGCGTAATCTGCGCCACGCGCGAGTAGATATCCTCGTCGCTAAGTGTGCTATAAAGCATATCGGAGAGCACCACAACACGCCTCCTACCGCCCGCCACCTCCGAGAGAGCATCGATAGCAATGGCTATGGAGTTGATATCCGAGTTGTGGGTGTCGCTCAGTATCACCGAGTCGCCCAACCCTTCGGAGAGCGAAAGTCGCAACCTCACAGGCTGGCACTCGGCAAGTTTTCTCTCAACCTCCGAGCGGTCGTAACCAAGCATCTCGTAGAGTTCGCCAACCATAGCCCTAAGGTTCTCCACACCCCTCTTATTCTTCACTCCCGCCAGCGCCTCAACAATGTGGCGCGAGGTGGAGTTGTAGATGACACACCTTGTGCGGGCGAAGAGCACCGACTTCTCGGCAGCCTTATGAGCCCTATCAACAAAATTCTCGTCGTGCTCGCTGCCCAAGGCGGTAAAGATACCCACATCGGGGCGGATGACCGCCTCCAAGCGAGCCATCTCATCGGGGCGCGAGATGCCTGCCTCAATGACGGCTATATCCTCACAACCCTCCATCATTAGGAGCGACAGTGCTACACCCAACTGCGAGTTATAACTCCTTGGCGAGCGGAAAACCCTCACGCCCTCGGGAGCGCACTCGGCAATCCACTCCTTGACAGCCGTCTTGCCCGTAGAGCCCGTAACGGCAACCATCACACCATCGAAGTGGCGACGATAATCCGCTGCAAGGTTCTGCAAAGCCCTCAGCGAGCGAGGAACAACCACAAAGCCCGCATCGGGGTACTCCTCCGTAGCAATCTCCCTCTCGACCATAAAGCCCCTCACACCCCTACGGTAGAGGTCGCCAATGAAGTTGTGACCATCGTGATTGATGCCGGCAATGGCAACAAAGAGTGGCGCACTCTCGGGTGCAAAACTATGGCGCGAGTCGGTCATCACACTCCGCACCTCCACATCCGCCCCAAGGAGCCTTGCCCCCTTGGCGATACCCGCAATCTCTGACAGTCTGTACTTCATAACTCTTTTTGTCTAATGTCTAATGTCAAAAGTCTAACGACTTGTTTAGTTGAGAGTTGAAAGCTATGGTGCGCCTTTGGCGCAGAGATAACAATTCGCAGGCGCAGCCTGCACCACAATTCTCAATTCTCAATTCTTATTGACGAAATACTGAACTATTTCAGTATTTCGTCAATAGGAGCCTGTGTCTCGGGCTTATGTCCACGGAAGGCTACATAGAGTTCCATGGGGTGACGGATGCCGCCCTTCGAGAGCACCTCCTCGCGGAAGCGATTACCACACTCGCGAGAGAAGATACCCATCTGTTTGAAGAGTTCAAAGGCGTCTGCATCGAGCACCTCAGCCCACTTATAGCCATAGTAACCAGCAGCGTAGCCACCCGAGAAGATGTGACCAAACGAGCAACCCATATTGGTACCCTCAACCGTAGGCAGCACCTGTGCGGGAGCCGAAGCCCTCTTCTCAAATGCCATAACATCGGCGATAGGCTCCGAGATGGTGTGGTATGCCATATCAATCATACCATACGACACTTGGCGAACATTATAGTATGCTGCCAGATACTTCTTCGAGTCGATAATCTTATTCCTCAACTCCACGGGCATCTTCTCGCCGGTTTGATAGTGAACGGCTACAATGTCGAGGAACTCAGGCTGGATAGCCCAATTCTCCAAGACTTGACTTGGCAACTCCACAAAGTCGCGGTACACATTTGTGCCCGTCATTGACTCGTAGGTACCCTCGGCGAACAAGCCGTGCAAGCAGTGACCAAACTCGTGGAGGAATGTCTCGAACTCGTCGAAAGTCAGGAGCGAAGGGGTATTCTCGGTGGGTTTTGTAAAGTTACCACAGAGCGAGATGAAGGGGCGATACTCAACGCCATCAACCGTCTTCATCTCCCTAAAAGCGGTCATCCATGCGCCACCGCGCTTGGTTGCACGGGGGAAGAAGTCCATATAGAGAACACCGAGGAAGTCGCCATTCTCCTCCAAAACATCGTAAGCCTTAACATCGGGGTGGTAAACCTCAATCTCGCTATTCTCCACAAAACGGATACCATAGAGCCTCTCGGCAAGGGTGAAGATACCCTGCTTAACATTCTCCAACTCGAAATAGGGTTTCACATCCTCCTCGTTGTAGTCGAAGGTTGCAACTTTATACTTCTCGCTCCAATAAGCCCAATCCCAAGGCATAAGTTCGTAGGTTGCACCATTGCGGCGAGCAAACTTCTCTACGGTCTTATACTCCTTCTTGGCGTGTTTGATGGTTGCGCTACGCAACTCTTCGAGGAAGTCGTTTACGGTTGTGGTCTTCTCTGCCATGCGCTCTTCGAGGACAAACTCTGCGTAGTTGTTATAGCCAAACAGGTGTGCGCTCTGCAAGCGGAGGTCGGTGATGCGTTTCACATTCTCCAAGTTGTTGTACTCGCCACCCACGCATTTGGTGCTCGAAGCCCTCCACACCTTCTCTTTGAGTTCGCGGTTCGAGGAGTAGGTCATAAAGGGGAACATACTTGCCTGTTGGAGAGTTACAGTCCAGCCCTCCTCGCCACGAGCCTTAGCCTCGGCAGCCATAGCGTCACGCACAAAGGCGGGCAACTCTGCAACCTGAGCCTCGTCGGTAATGTTGAGGCTAAAAGCGTTGGTGGCAGCCAAAACATTCTGCTCAAACTGCAACGAGAGCGAAGAGAGTTCCTCGGAGATTTTCCTATACTCCTCCTTCTGCTCCTCGGAGAGGTTGGCACCACTGCGCACAAAACCTCTATAAGTATCCTCCAAGAGTTTTGCATCCTCCTCATTGAGGTTCAAAGAGTCCTTCTGTTCATAGACAGACTTCACTCTCTCCCAGAGTGTGGGGTTGAGGTTGATATCATTCGAATAGGCGATGAGTTTGGGTTGTACTTCGAGAGCCAAAGCCTGCATCTCGTCGCTCGTCTCGTTGCCGTTGAGCACAAAGAAGATGGTCGAAACATGGTTCAGCAACTCGCCACTACGCTCCATAGCCACAATGGTATTCTCGAAGGTGGGAGCCTCGGGATTGTTGATGATAGCATCCATCTCTGCCCTTGCCTCTGCCAAAGCGTAGTCAAAAGCGGGCATATAGTGCTCCAACTTAATCTTCGAGAACTCGGGAGTACCATAGGGGGTCTTACCCTGTTTAATAAGGGGGTTGTTTTGGATTGAGTCACAACCCATCATTACAGCCGCTGCCATAACAAGTGTCAAAATTTTAGTTTTCATTCTGTTTTTTCTTTTATTTATTCATTTAGGTTTTTCTTTTGCGACTTTTTGTAAAAAGTCGCCCAAAAATTTTTATGCGATACTACATATCGCTTTTGAGTTGAAAGTTGAAAGTTATGGTGCGCCTTTGGCGTCTTTTCCTCCTTCGCACCTCGGCAATTCAAATAAATTTGATTGCTCTCGGTTGGTCGTCGGTTGCCTCAACTCTCAATTGACCACGCTACGCGTGCTCTAAAATGCTCCCGCTCGGCAGAGCGTGCAAGCCCGCTCTGCTCTCGCTTACTCGCATTTGCCTCAACTCTCAATTCTCAATTCTTTAATGTCCCTCACATTGGCATCTCGCTCCCTACTGCCTCTCTCGCGCACAACATGTGGCAGAGGGTTGGCGGCATACTCCGCCTCGCGGATGCGCGAGCGGTAGATATCAATAGCCATATAGATAGCGTTGCGCATAGAACTCTCGTCAGCCACGCCCTTACCGGCAATGTCGTAGCCCACACCGTGGTCGGGCGAGGTGCGCACAACATCCAGATTGGTTGTAACATTCACACCATAGGGCGTGAGGGTCTTGAAGGGCGCAAGTCCTTGGTCGTGGTACATAGCCAGCACAGCATCGTACTTCTTGAAGGTGCCCGCAGCAAAGAAGCCGTCTGCGGCAAAGGGACCAAACGCCAGCATACCGCCCTCGTATGCCTCCTTAATGGCAGGAGCGATAATATCCTGCTCCTCCTTGCCCAAGAGTCCGCCGTCGCCAGCGTGGGGGTTGAGAGCCAGCACCGCAATGCGGGGAGCCCTCACACCGAAGTCCTCCCTCAGCGACTTATGGAGTTGGTTGATACGCTTAACAATAAGTTCCTTATTCAGAGCCGCAGCAACCTCCGCAACGGGCAGGTGGATGGTCGCCAAGCCCACCCTCATAACATCGCTACACATCAGCATCAGTGGTTCGCCACCGAACTCCTGTGCCAAAAACTCCGTATGTCCCACTGCACCAAAGCCCGCCTCGTCCATGACGCTCTTATTGACGGGTGCGGTAACGAGCACATCCACAAAGCCAGACTTCATATCTGCCACAGCCCTGCGCAACGACTCCACAGCCACCTTACCGCTCTCTGCCGAGGGCTCGCCAACGGCAATGCGCATATCGGTAGCACCGCACTCCACAAGGTTCAACTTTGTGGGCTGAGCCTCCGCAGCCGAGCGCACAAGGGTATAGTTCACCCAATCGCCATCCTCGACCTTCGACTTATAGAACCCAATAGACTTCGAGGCACCATAGAGCACAAAGGTCGCCATCTCTAACATTCTATGGTCGCGGAAAATTTTAATAACCGTCTCGGCACCCACTCCCGATGGGTCGCCAAGCGTAATTCCTATTTTGATTTTGCTTTCCATTTTTCTTTGAGTTGAAAGTTGAAAGTTGAAAGTTGAAAGTTGAGAGTCAAGGTGCGCCTTTGGCGCAGATATAATAACTCGCAGGCGCAGCCTGCGCCACAATTTTCAATTCAAAAATTACTCTTTACTATTTACTCATTACTCTTTCTCTTCGTAGGTAAACTCTCTCTTGCCGCCCAATGAGAAGCGGAGGTATGTAATTGGCATACCCTGCGCGAGGAATTTGCTCTCGTAGGCAGTCTTCACCGAGAGGGTCTCGTCGGCATAACCTGTGCCATAGATGTCGTTGTTGGCGACCTCTACGGGGAGTTCGTTCTGTGCGATGACCTCCTTGGTGTACTCGTGCAAGAACTGCGAGTCAGTTTTGAGGTTAATCATACCTCCCTCCCTCAAAATCTTCGCATAGCGAGCGAGGAACAGGGGACCCGTAAGGCGGTGTTTTGCCCTCTGCTTGGGCATCTGTGGGTCGGGGAAGGTAATCCATATCTCGCTAACCTCGCCCTCGGCAAACATCGAGGAGATAAACTCGATGCGTGTGCGCAGAAAGCCCGCATTGGGTATTCCCTTTTCGGTTACGGTCTTTGCTCCGCGCCACATCCTCGCGCCCTTAATATCCACGCCGATGAAGTTTTTGTCGGGGTTGCGCTCCGCGAGTGCCACCGTATATTCGCCCCTACCGCAGCCCAATTCGAGCACAATAGGGTTATTGTTACCAAAAAACTCGTGCCACCTACCCTTCATAGGGTGATCGACACCAAAGACCTCCTCGAATGTGGGTTGTACCAAGCACTCAAAAGTGAGGTTCTCGTTAAATCTTCTTATCTTATCTTTTCCCATTTTCCGTCAGCCGTCGACCGTCAACCGTCGACCGTCAAAAAAATTACTCTTTACTATTTACTCATTACTCTTTTCTGTCGTCACTCCCACTGTCCAAACGCCACTTGTGGTTTGTTGGGGTGTGAGGGTAAAGGTGTAGTCGCCAACCTCGCCCAAGAGAGCAGCCTCAATCCACTCAGCGGAGAGTTCCACAAACGAACCACCCTTGCATCGCTCGGCAGGCGAAAGCACCACCACGCTCTCGAAACACTGCCCCGAAGGATTTTGAGCCACAACTCTCAGAGATAGCGCACTCGACACACAGCCTGCCTCTTGTCGTGCCACAACGCCCAAGTTGTAGAGGTTGAGAGTGTCGCTATTGTAGTAACGCAACTCCACACTCTCGCCCTCGTGCCACTCCGCTCGCGGAGTATCCACAACAATGGCACCGATAGGTTTCACTCCACAAGATAGAGTCACACACGCCACAACTGCTATCGCAAGTCGCCTCAACATTGCCACTACTCCTTCTCCTTTTGCTCGGGGTTTTGATTATTGTTCTTGTTGTGGTTGCGACCTCGGTTGTTGCGATTGCCGCGATGAGGGTTATTATTCCTCTGTTCGCCACCCTTCTGCTCGCCGCCTTTCTGCTCAACCTCTTTTCGCTCGCCCTCCTGCTTGGGGGTGTTCTCGGCAGTGGGTTTTGCCTCCTTGGGCTGGTTGCCCTGACCTCCACCCTGCGAGCCTTTGGACTTCTTGCGTTTTTTCTTCTTCGACTTATCGAAGCGAGTGATGCTATCCTCGCCAATAACATTGATATAGGTTGGCTCCTCTGAGGTCATATCCACAACCGTATCGGAGGTAATCTTCTCGGGTTTCTTACCCTCGGCATTGAGCCTAAGAATCTCCTTCACCCTACCTACCGACAGCGTTACCAAGCCCGCCATAGAGTTGGGGGCTGTGCTGAAACTCATAGTGCGTGCCAAGATGTCGCTCTTAACATGGAAGTAGTCGGCATCGAGAGCCTGCAAAGGACCATTTAGTCGTGGGAACTCCTTGCGAGCATCGGTGTAGCAGTCGAGTTCGTAGGAGAGGCAACATTTGAGTTTACTGCACTGACCCGCGAGTTTCTGAGGGTTGAGCGAGAGCTCCTGAGTACGCGCGGCACCCGTAGTTACGGAGTTGAACGAACTAATCCACGATGCGCAGCACAACTGTCTGCCGCAAGCCCCCAAGCCGCCAATCCTACCCGCCTCCTGACGCGCACCAATCTGTTTCATCTCGATGCGGATGCGGAACTGCTCGGCAAAGACCTTGATGAGTTCGCGGAAGTCCACCCTCTCGTCGGCAATGTAATAGAAGATAGCCTTGATGCCGTCGCCCTGAAACTCCACATCGCCAATCTTCATATCGAGTTTCATATCGGCTGCAATCTGGCGCGAGCGAATCATCACCTCGTGCTCCCTCGCCACCGCCTCGTGCCACTTCTCAATGTCGTAGGCGCGAGCCTTGCGGTAGACCTTGCGAAATTCGCCATTGTGGGGGTTGAAACCCACACGGCGCATCTGACGCGCCACCATATCGCCCGTAAGTGATACAATACCGATGTCGTGACCAGGCGAAGCCTCAACAGCCACAATGTCGCCAATCTCCAAAGGCAAGTTGTTTACATTGGCGTAGTAACCGCGATGGGTATTCTTAAACCTTACCTCCACAATCTCGGCGGGGAGATTGTTGGGATAGTCGGCAAGCCAATCCGTTTCGTGAAGTTTATAGCACCCTGGGCGTGCCTCGGCTGTCAGTTCGCCATCCTTTGGGCAGAACTCACAACCATGCCCAAGCGAGAGGTCGCACCTGCGACTCTCGGGCACACTCTCGGGATTTGTATTCAAATTTGCGTTATCAACCAAAATATCCTTATTTTCCATAGTGTAATTCACATTTAACTTACAAAGTTAAGTTAAAAAGTTGAGAGTTGAAAGTTGAGGGTTGAGAATTGTACAAAAAAAGTCGCCTTGGTGGCGACTTTTTTGGGGTTGAGAGTTGAGAGTTGGGCGGGCTCGGCAAACCGCCGAGCCCGAAAACTTAGGCAGGAAGAACAAGAAGAACAGGAAAAACAAGATTTCCTGTTGCTCCTGTTACTCCTGTCACTCCTATTGCTCCTGCTGTCGGTCGACGGTCGACCAGAAAAAACGCGGTAGATGCCAACCGCCTGCCATTCGGCAGTCGTGGCAAGACGGAGTTTTACAACTCCTTATGGCTCAGGTCGGTTGACGATCGACCGCGAGTGCATATTGCGGAGGTGGTTGTTGGCTCCAAAGAACGCAAAAACACATAGAACGGAGGAATTTTTGTACCAAACGAGAGGGCGACCTCCGCAGTTTACTAAGCGTAAATGAGGAAGGTCGCCACTTTAAGTGTGGTGCAAAAAGCACCCGTTATATGCGTTTTTTTACCAGAGGAGGCGATGGTTATTCGACATCAATTCTCGCAGTGGCTCTACAACCTTTGGGGAGATTTTACCCTCGCGAATGGCTTTGGTGTAGGCTCTCGAATGAACATCGCTACCCACAAAGGTATAGTCGCCGCGCAAGAGCATATCCTCGGCAATGCGCCTTACTTTATCGCCACTCTGTCCGGTGAGTGACAGCAGGTTAAGTTGCAGTGTGTACCCTTTGGAGGTCAGTTTTTCGAGTTCTCGAAAGTTCCTGTCCTCCGAAAGGAAGGCGTAGCGTTCAGGATGAGCGATGATTACATTCTTACCCTTCAATGCCGCCTCGAACAGATCTCCCAAGTGTGCGTCTACGCGAGTGGTGCCCAAACTAAACTCCACAAGTATGTGGTCGTCGCCTATTGTGAGCATATCATCTGCCGCCTCAACATGTTCCAAAAACCGTTCATCCAAGTTGTACTCAGCACCCAAGCGCACCTCCAACTTCATCCCCTCGGGCATCTTTTTGAAATGTTCGCGTAATCCCGCCTCGGTGTTGTTGCCATAGAGTCCATAGATGATGTGGGGTGTGAGGTATGCGCCCTTAAACCCCAAATCGGCAAGTTCGGCATCTATTGCAAGCGTGTGTTCTGCATCGCGGCAGCCATCATCAACACCCCACAGCAGGTGGCTGTGGATGTCGTAAAACCCCTCTATATGGTCGCACAAAGGAGTTTTTTTGTTGAAAATACCGAACATAACAAATTAGTTATTAGATAGTTAATAAAACAATTCTCTCTGGTGCAGATTTACCACACACCTTCCCTGCTTCTCGGCTCTGCGCAGCGTGTAACGCGTGCCGCCATTGGAGCCCTCGTAGTAAGCAACAACCACATCGGCAACATCCACAAGGTAGTCGTTGCGCCTATTATAGCACCCACGGTAGTAGCCATGCGAGAGATAAATCACATCGTCGGCACTCTCCACAATGGCATCGTAGAGAGGTCGCCACTCCGCACTAAATGAGCGTTCAAAATTGGGGTAAGGCACAGCGAGCACCAATCTCACATCCTTGCCTATACGCCCCTCGCCCCTAAGGCGTAGCACCTCATCGGCTGCCCACAAATCAATCCCAGGCGCCATGCCGCTCACAAAAGTATGCGCACCCTCTCTCGAAAGGCGCAAAATCTCCTCGGCAAAGGCTCGGCGGATAGCCATCTCTACCTCGAAAGGCGAAGAGTTGTAACCCGCAATTTTGTCGGGACGATGACCGCTGAAACTAACCGTCATTCCACAACCTTCACAATCTCTTCGAGCGTTGCACGCTTCTCCAAATCGCCACCCGAAGGACGCTGGAAAATCTTCAACTCAAAGAGTGGCACAATAGCCATAATATGCTCAAAAAGAGTCGATTGTATGCGCTCATACTCCACCCACGCGGTTGTTGCCGTAAAAGCATAGACCTGCAAAGGCACACCCGTATCGCTCGACTGCAACTGGCGCACCATGTGGAGCATATCCCTATTGAGCCAAGGCTGAGCCTCCATATAGCGTTCTATGTACACCCTCAGCAGTTCGAGGTTGGTGGTATGCACACGAGGTTCCGGCAACGAGGCTACATACTCGCGCATAACATCCAACTTGGCAATTTTTTCAAGCATCTCTTCTGTGCAGAACTTAACGGTGTTGATGTCTATCTCCACATAACGAGCAATGCGCCTACCGCCCGAGGCGACCATTCCTTGCCAGTTCTTGAAGGTGCCCGAAGTGAGTGTATAGGGGCTAACATTGGAGATGGTATTATCCCACCCCTTGACCTTCACGGTATTGAGCGTCATATCGATAACCGTACCATCAATACCCGCCGAGGGCATCTCAATCCAGTCGCCCACCTTAACCATTTTGTCGCTCGACAGCAGGATGCCCGACACAAGATTGAGGATGGTATCCTTGAACACAAAACTCAACACTGCCAACGAAGCACCCAGACCTGTGAAGAGTTTGCTCGGCGACTTGTCTATGAGTATGGACACGATAAATATCGCGGCAACCACCCAAACCACAATCTGAATGACCTGCATGAAGCCTTTGAGGGGCGCATCTTTCTCCTTGCGTTTGCGGTAGATGAGCATAAAAACCGTCTTTACCATGGCATTGACAAAGTTTGTCAGCATCCACACAATAAGCACATCGAGAGCCTTGCGAACAATAAGTCCCATAGTAGAGGCGGGGTCGAAAGCCAAAGGCAACATCATATAGAATATGATTGCTGCCACCATGAGGGCTATCTTTTTGAGGTTGGCTGGGTTGAAGACCACCTCCAATCGCGAATCGACATACCTGCCCAGCCTATGAGCCCTGAGTAGTATGTAGCGCAACAGTCGCCACACTATTAGGCAGCAAAGCAGCACAACCAAAGTGGCAAAGAGTGATTTATAGCCACCATCTGCCGAGTTGAGCCCAAGCAGATCGAGCAACTTGCTCATCCAATTAAGCAAAAAAGTTTTCTCCTCTATCATCTCTTAATCAATTGTTTTATACTGTCCCAAAGAACAATGTGTTCATTATGTTTGATTTGGGGTGCTTGTGGCACCTGAATCTCTTCCGAAATGAGCAGAAGTTTATCTCCCCTGTGTAGCACTGTCGAGCCGTTGGGAACGATGTATTTATCCCCCCTGCGAATCATCATAACGAGCGTCTTCTCGGGCAACTTCACATCCCTCAGGTGGGCACCGTCGCGCACACCACCCTCAATAATATCAACCTCCGAGAGAGCCGCCTTAACCTCATCGGGGAGGTCTATGTCAAATCCCCTATCGGGGCTCTCCTCCGACACATCCATCAAATCTGCCATGCGACCGACAGTCGTACCCTGCACCACAAGCGAGAATATGGTAATGAAAAAGACCATATTGAAGATGCTGTTATTGGGGTCTAAGCCCGCAAGTTTGGGATATGTTGCAAACAAGATAGGTGCCGCACCCCTAAGTCCCACCCACGAGATGTAGTGGCGAGCCTTGCTCGACAGTTTGCTCCTCAATGGCAACAGCGAAAGCCACACAGCCAAAGGTCGTGTGAGGAAAATCATTGCCGCGCCCACAATTATACCTATCCACGCAATGTTGGTAAGTTCGTGAGGATTGACCAACAAACCCAACATCAAGAACATCACAATCTGCATCAACCAAGTGACACCATCGAGGAATGTTGCGAGTGTTTTCTTGTGGCTCAGTTTGCGGTTACCCATCACAATACCAGCAATATAGACCGCTAAATAACCATTGCCTCCCAGCAGGTCGGTAAACGAGTAGATGAAGAAGACAACCGAGAGCAACAGCACCGAGTAGAGCGATTTATTGCCCACATTAATACGATTGACAATCAGCGTAGCACCCCTACCCAACAGATAACCCGCCAAGGCACCAATGCCCATCTGCATAAGGAAGGTCAGACCAACGGCAACCAAGTCGCTCCCCTCGCCCATATTGACCTGTATGAGCATAATCGTAAGGATGTATGCCATAGGGTCGTTACTACCGCTCTCCAACTCCAACAGCGGACGCAGGTTTTGTTTGAGTCCTATGCGTTTGGAGCGCAAAATAGAAAAGACCGAAGCCGAGTCCGTAGAGGACATAACCGCCGCAATGAGCAAAGCCAATGTGAAGGGTATATGAAGTCCCAACAGCCCACCTACAAAGTAGATGACACAACCCGTAAAGAGAGCCGTAAGCACCACGCCGAGTGTTGCCAAGACCACTCCCTCTTTCAAGACGGGTTTTACATCCTCAAACGAGGTGTCCATACCACCCGAGAAGAGGATGATACTCAGCGAAAGCATACCCACAAACTGTACCGCCTCGAAGTTGTCAAACTCGATACCCAAGCCATCGACTCCAAAAGCCATACCGACCAACAGGAAGAAGAGCAGCATCGGCGCACCAAAGCGACTGCTCGCCTTGCCGGCAATGATGCTCACAAACAAGATTATGGAGCCAACCAACAATATGTTTCCTGTCGTTATTATCATCTCCTTTTTCGCTTTTTACAAAGACATTGCGCCATCAGGACACCGTTTGCTACTGTGCCACAAACAAATAATTAATCGAGCCCTTTTGACGACTTGGGGCTGAGGGGTCTGCATTGAACAACGACTCACTCGCCTTGGAGAGAGCCGCCTCGCGCAGACAACTACTCTTTGCCGACTGAGCATCGTTTACTCTACAATCCACAACCTCGCCCGAAGGGTTCACAACAATATCCACAACAACCTCGCCGCCACCCTCACACATATAGGCAGGCACAGGCATCTTAACGGCATAGCGCACAGGCTCCGAGAGCGAGTACGACACCGTAACATTGCCTCTCACCTTGCGGTTCTCTATCTTCTCGCCCTCGTAGTGTTGGTCGAGAATTTCGCGTTCCCTATCCAAACCCAAAGCGTAGTCGGCGGCATTGTCGCGTATTCGCTGTTGCACCTCATCCGCCTCGGCATAGATTTCGCGTGCATCCGTACGGTGGTCTTCGAGGCTCTCGTCGAGGGCATTCTCGTTGGATATGCGGTTTGTGGTGGGACTCTGCTCGTAACGCTCATTCAGCAGTCGGTTGAGTTCTTGTGCTCGCTCCAACTCTTGTTGCAACGCCTCCAAATCCGAGAGGTCAATCATTATCTCGGTCTGTGAATGTTTGCGCGATATGGCAATGTCGGCAGCCACAAACGCCACTCCAAAGACCACATAAGCCACAACAGTCACCAATATTGCCACCCTATGGTCGTATGCCCACACGCCAAAATCCACCTTTCGACGAGCAAAAGGCAGCGCAAGGCGTGGGCGAGGTCGCCCCTTTGGAGGCTCTGAGGGTTTAACCATAGTGCAAAAATACCACAATTCACACAAAGATAGTACTTTTATTGAAAATTTGATTACCTTTGTAGACTAAAATTAAATTAAAAACCTATAATGTCCTGGAAACAACGAACAATTGCTGAAACTATCTCTTTCAGTGGCAAAGGGCTCCACACCGGCGAGTTGGTAACAATGACGGTGCGTCCTGCCGAGGCTGACAGGGGTATTGTTTTTCGTCGCATAGACCTCAAAGGGGCTCCCGAGGTTGCCGCTTTGGCGCACAATGTGTGCGACACTTCGAGGGGCACAACCATCAAGGATGGCAAGGCAAAGGTTTCGACCATAGAGCATATCCTTTCGGCTCTCTGGACCATGGGCATTGACAACGCACTTATCGATATTGACGCACCCGAAACCCCCATTATGGATGGCTCGGCAAGGGAGTATGCCGCGGAGATTGAGAGGGTGGGCACAGTAGAACTCTCGACTCCTCGTCACTACTTCGAGGTGGACAGGGAGTTTGTCTTCGAGATTCCCAAGAAGGGTGTGAGGGTAGTGATTACCCCCGCCGAGGAGTATTCGGTGGATGTGACTGTGGACTACAACTCTACGGTTGTGGGTATTCAAAAGTCACACTACGACTCTTCGGTTAATTACCGCGAGGAGATTGCGCCCTGCCGCACATTCGTATTCCTCCACGAGATTGAGTTGCTCCTCAAACTCGGTCTTATCAAGGGTGGTAGCGTTGAGAGTGCTATGGTTGTGGTGGAAAAACCCATTTCGGATAGCACCAGAAAGCGCATCTGCAAGACTTTTGGCAGGGAGGATATAGAGGTTGAGAAGGGCTACCTGAACCACGCACCTTTGCGTTTCGAGAACGAGATTGCACGACACAAACTGCTCGATATTTTGGGCGATTTGGCTCTCCTTGGCAGGCGTATCAAAGGTCATGTGGAGGCTCTGCGCCCTGGGCACTACGCCAACACGCAATTGGCACAACAATTGGAAAATAGTTTGAAATAGAGATAATAAAAACCACAGAAATACATTTATACAAGTATGATTAGTAATTTGGCTTATATCCACCCCGAAGCAAAGTTGGGTGAGAATGTAACCGTAGAGCCCTTTGCATACATCGAGAGCGATGTTGTCATTGGCGATGGTTGCTGGATTGGTCCCCACGCCAGTGTCATGTCAGGTACTCGCATGGGCAAGAACTGCAAAGTACACAGTGGAGCAGTTATCGGTGGCGTACCTCAGGATTTGAAGTTCCACGGCGAATATACCACTTGCGAGATTGGTGACAACAACACCTTCCGCGAGTGCTGCACCGTCAATCGCGGTACAGAAGCCAAGGGTAAGACCGTCATGGGTTCCAACAACCTTGTGATGGCTTATGCTCACATTGCACACGACTGCGTGATTGGCAACAACTGCGTGATTGTAAACAATGTATCGCTGGCGGGCGAGGTAGAACTCGGCAACTTTGTGGTCTTCGGCGGTCACTCGGGAGCGCACCAGTTCAGTCGCATTGGCGACCACGCAATGATTGCTGCCAACACCTATGTAAACAAGGATGTCCCCCCCTATGTTAAGGCTGCTCACACCCCCATTACCTATGTTGGTGCTAACTTCCTCGGTCTTCGTCGCAGGGGATTCTCGAATGAGGAGATTAAGCAGATTCAGGACATCTTCCGAGTGCTGTTCCAAGATGGTCACACCTACTCTGTGGCGTGCGACATTGTCATGGCTCAATTCCCCGAGAGCGATATCCGCAACCAAGTTGTAGATTTCATCCGCTCCTCGAAACGAGGCATCCTCAAACCCTACAACACTGCTGCTGTTGCTGCCGACGAGTAGAGGGTTTCAATAAGACACAAAAAATGAGGTGCGTTCCCAAGCGGAACGCACCTCATTTTTTGTGCGGGACTCTTGCTAATACAAAATCGTGTATGTCACACCCACAGTATTGTTAATGTGTTTGGTATCAATCAATGTGGGACCCGTAACGAATATCTCTTCGCTACCATCGGCACTTAAATAGTAGTAGTCGTACATTATACTGTTGGTATAGTGCGCCCTCGAAAGGGTCCAAGCAACATCGAGTGCCGAGCCGTCTGCAAATCTCCAACCCACACCGAGCGAGAAGTTATCGCTGTGTGTTTTGAAGGTGCCATAGAAGGGATTTCCCTCTTCGTGGTAGGCTGTTGCCTCGCCATTGAGGGGCGAGCCGTAGTAGGCATAACCACCCCTGACATAGAGGTTAGCCATGGGTAACACCTCAAAGCCCACTCGGAAGTTGTTGGCACTTCCCAAGTCGTACGCCACATCGCTGGCAAAAGCCTCCTCCAAACCGCGAGTATGCATCTTCATATCGTCATACCATACCCTATCATAATCCACCGAAAGGATTGCTCTATTGGAGAAGGTCAGAGAGGCTCCCAAGAGTAATTTCGAGGGCGAGGAGTAGTCGTAGGTGTAGGAGTTGGTATACGAAACCTCATTATACCTGCCACCATTGTAAAATGTCGTACTCATTGCCGTATTGTAGTCCTTTGTAAGGCTTACGCTGGTGGGCGAATGGTACGCCACACCAATCCTCAGTGCGGTCGTGGGACGCAGGATGGCTCCTATCTTGAAGTTCAGACCCGAGCCATAATTAACAACGGTAGGACGGTAACTCATCGCGGTCTGCTCGCCAGACGCATTTGCACCAACATACTCCTCCGAGTAGTCGTAGTAAAGCACCTGCTCGATGCTCTGGATGCCGAGCGTCGTACCTACATATAGCAGGTTGCCAAAGTTGAAACCCATCGAAAGGTCGTACTCGCCAACACTACCCACACTCTCCACCGCAAGGCGAGAATTTACCCTATTCTCCAAAGGTACAACCGAAACCTCGTAGTAGTTCGTAAACTGACCGTTGCTATCCATCATTGGGGTAATGAACTTTGTGCGATATGCCAACACCCCACCCCACTCGTCGGGATAGATGTCGGGGTTGGTGAAGGGTGCGCCCTGAGCAGTAAGGTCCGTAGGGTTGATGCCCCACATCTGTTCGGCAAAGAACTCACCAATGGTAACCTCGCCATCGTTCCAGCCCGCCGAGTTGCGGTAGTTCAGGTCGGCGAGTTTATTGTAGGCAAATCCGAGCGTGAAACTCACAAGCGTTCCCGAACTCTGATAGAGATTGAGTGCAGAGCCTATTTGGTTGAATGAGAAGTTGCCCTTTGTGGCACCATAACTCACATTGCCATTTGTGGAGCGGGTATTATCGTACGCGCCCGACAAGCCCAGCACCGAAGAGCGGTACATACCCAGACCTGCGGGGTTGATTGCCATACTCGACAAATCGGCACCGAGCGAGGTGTAGGCACCACCCATTGCCGCAACCCTTGCCGAGAGGAATGTATGCTCGGTTTGGGCGAACTTTGTGGCATCCCAATGGCTCATATTAACAGGCGATATAACCTCTCCGCCAAACCCCAAGGTCTGTGCCGATACACCCATTGGCAGAGAGAAGAGTGCAACCAAGGTTGCTATGCTGAAAAATCTTTTCATAGTTCTATATCTCGCTTATTCAATTATCTATCCTATTAACCTGTCACTTGGGGCACTACCTCCTCGAAGAGCGACTGCTGCTGTTGCTGCTACCACCTCCGCCACTTCGGCTACTGCCACCTCCCGAAGAGTAACTGCTACGACTGCTACTACCCGAGGAGTAACTGCTACTCGACGATGAGGAGGAGCGGCTGCTGCTACGCGAAGAACTACTGCTCGTAGCCGAGGAACGCGACGAAGAACTGCTACTGCTCCTTGTGGTTGTTGCCGAGCGCGAGGAGCGCGACGAGGAGTTGCTCACTCCGCTTATACCACTACCTCTTGTGGGACGCGAAACGGGTTGTTTGATGGTTGTACCACTCAGCGTGCCCGAGAGTTCGCTCTTGCTGGTAGGTTTGGTTATCTCCACACGCGAAGTGCTACCACTTACGGAGCCCGACACTCTGTCGGTTGAGGGGCGAGCCGAGGAGCCTACGGTTGTGCCTCTACGCGAGGATGTGCTTGTTCCTCCTGCAATCTGTGTGCCACCACGCAGACCGTCCCTCTCTCCCAACTGCTGGCGATACGAAGGACGCGAGGTGCCATAACTTGGGCGATGCGTCACAGCGGGTTTCTTGTGTCCGCCACCCACAGAGGGATGATGTGGCGGATGGTGGGGTCCATAGTGTGGTCCATACCAATGGTGGTAGAAGAAGGGATCGTAGCCCCAATAGGGCGAATTCCATCCCCAATAGAAGTCCCAATAGGTGTAGCCATAGCCGTAGTAATACGGGTTGTAACCATAACGGTAGCCGTAGTAGTATGGATTGTTCCAACTACCAAACATATTGGTAATGTAGCGTGGCTCTACCCACACTTGGTCGCCCATAATCATTACGGTGTAGAATGCGGGGTCGTAGGCAAGCGTCAGGAAATAGGCATCACCATAGCGGTAGTCCCAATAGGAGGAGGGCATACGATAGGTAAGCGAAGTGAAACCCTGCAAGCGGCGTGCATAGGCACTTGCGTAGTCATCAACATAGATGGAGTTGTATGAACTCGCTGCCCCCGAGCCGTCGCCCGTAACAACCACCCCCGCGGGACTTGCAACAACATCGAGGTCGCCCAAGATGTCGTCAATATCCGCCTCGGCATTTGCGGCGGCAATCATTGCAGCAATGCGTTTCTCTTGTTCTGCCTTCTCGGCTGCCTGCTGCTCAGCGAGCAGACGCTCTGCCTCGCGTAGTGCTTCGGTGTTGTGCACACCATAGAGATCATCGACATAGGTCGCAGCACCGCTCCTTGCCAAATTCAGAGCAGTACCACACGAGGTTGCACCCAGAGCCACAGCCCCCAAGGCAACCATCATCAGTAGGATGTTTCTTGTTCTCATCATAGTCGTATACTTTGTTTTCGGTGAGAGTTCTTTCTTATAATATAGACGCAAAAATGGGGCAAATAGTTGCATTAAATGCAAAAAAAATTGCTTTTACCGCTGCAAAGATGCCAAGTGTGTAAAATTTCGACAAAAAAGTGTACCTTTGTGTCGGTTTTTTGCGCCAAAGGCAAAAATAGTGATTTCGCGCAAGATTTCCACACTCGAAGAGTGATTTTTGAAACGAAAAACAAAAAATCAGAAAATATGGCAAAAGAACTTAAACAACTTACCCCTCGCGAGGAGAACTACTCGCAGTGGTACAACGACCTCGTAGTAAAGGCAGGCTTGGCAGAGAACTCCGCAGTGAGGGGATGTATGGTTATCAAACCCTACGGCTACGCTATTTGGGAGAAGATGCAACGCGCCCTCGACGACATGTTCAAGGCGACAGGTCACCAGAACGCCTACTTCCCCTTGTTTATTCCCAAATCGTTTTTCAGTCGCGAAGCAGACCATGTTGAGGGCTTCGCTAAGGAGTGTGCAGTAGTTACCCACTACCGCCTGATGAACGACCCCGAGGGTAACGGTGTGGTTGTAGACCCCGAGGCAAGGCTCGAAGAGGAACTCATCGTGCGCCCCACCTCCGAAACCATCATTTGGAATACCTATAAGAACTGGATTCACTCCTACCGCGACCTTCCCATTCTTTGCAACCAGTGGGCTAATGTAGTACGCTGGGAGATGCGCACAAGGCTCTTCCTCCGCACCGCCGAATTCCTCTGGCAGGAGGGTCACACCGCCCACGAAACTCGCGAGGAGGCTATCGAGGAGGCACAGAAGATGATTCGCGTCTATGCTGACTTCGCCGAGAATTGGATGGGTGTGCCTGTGATTATGGGTACCAAGAGTGCCAACGAGCGTTTCGCAGGTGCTGTTGATACCTTCACCATTGAGGCTCTAATGCAGGACGGCAAGGCTTTGCAGAGCGGTACTTCGCACTTCCTCGGTCAGAACTTCGGTAAGGCTTTCGATGTGCAGTTCGCAACTCGCGATGGTGGTATGGACTACGCTTGGGCCACCTCGTGGGGCGTTTCGACCCGCCTTATGGGTGCTTTGATTATGGCTCACTCGGATAATAACGGTCTGGTTTTGCCTCCCAAGTTGGCACCTATTCAGGTTGTGATGATACCTATCTACAAAGGTGACGAGGAGTTGAAGAGGATGACCGAGGAGTTGGAGAAGATTGCTGCTCCCCTGCGCGCTAAGGGCATCAGCGTGAAGATTGATAATAGGGACAATGTTCGCTCGGGCTTCAAGTTTGCCGAGTACGAACTCAAAGGTGTGCCCGTAAGGTTGGTTGTTGGTCCTCGCGACTTGGCAAACGGCACCGTTGAGATGATGCGTCGTGACACTCTCGTGAAGGAGAATGTTGCTTTGGAGGGTATCGAGAACCTCGTTGAGCAGACACTCGAAGATATGCAGAAGACCATCTACCAAAAGGCTCTTGCATTCCGCAACTCGATGATTACCAAGGTAGACACTTGGGAGGAGTTCAAGGATGTTTTGGAGAACAAGGGTGGTTTCATCCTCGCTCACTGGGACGGCACCACCGAAACCGAGGTGGCAATCAAGGAGGCTACGAAGGCGACCATCCGCTGTATCCCCTTCGACAGTGTTGAGGAGGAGGGCACTTGTGTATTCAGTGGCAAACCCTCTTCTCGCCGCGTACTCTTCGCCAAGAGTTACTAATAACAAAAAAAGGCTCTCAGATTGCTGAGAGCCTTTTTTTGTAGTCTAATGTCAAACGACAAATGTCTAACGCCTACGGGCACTGCGTACCCGAGGAGTTTAGCATACTATTAAATACTCGGGCGAGCCATTGGGCTCGCCCGCGACTTTTGACGTTAGACGTTAGACAAAATCTTTTTAATAATCTATGCGAAGGAAGTCGCCATCGAGCGAGAATACGAGGTCGAGGTCGTTGTTGAGTTCCACATCGTAGTTGCGGTCGCGCTCAATATCCACCACAAAGTTACTGGCGTAGTTTGTGGTGATGTAGGTGGCGATTTTTTCGGGTATAACCGATGCAGGTACGCCCGTCACGCGGTTTTCCACCTGCTTCCACTCGCCGTTCTTCTTAAATTCAATGAAAGTGCCGTCGGAGAGATATACCTTGTAGGTATATGTCAGGTCGTCGTACTCCTTCAACACGCTGGTGACGCTTGCGTCTGCAAAATGGGTGTCAATGTAACTCTCTGCAACAGCGGGGAGTTCGTTGGGGTTGATGGGCTTATCGTCGTCGCAACTCTGCAATCCAACAAACGAAGCCACGAGTGTAAATAATGAGATAATCAGTTTCATAGTCTTACATTGTTATTAGTTTATATTTGTATTTATTACAAAGATAGTGCAAAAAATTTAATTCGCAAATTTTTTGTGGTTTTTTTTGAAAAATTTAGTGGGGTAAAACCACCTCGCCACGACTGCCGAATAACAGAGGTATTAAAAAAGATACCCGAGAACAAAGAGGGGGGGATGCCTTAGGTCTGTCGGTCGGCGGTCGGTCGGCACAAAAACAACCGCTCCCGAGGGTGTCGGGAGCGGCTGTTTTGTATGCGCTCGGGGGGTGTGCCGAGCACTATCTTTGTTAGATTAGAAAGCGCGGTTGCGGTTTACAAAGACATCGCTCTTGTGAATCTCGCCGCAGTTCCTGTAAGTAGCGAACTTGGAGGGAACCTGTTTCTCGGCAACTTTCAAAGGAGCAGCACCAGCGTTGGCAGCCGCTACTGCATCGGACACATCTTCCGTATAAACAGTGCCTTCGTATGCCCACTCATATCCTTCTATGCCATATTCACCTTCCAAAGCCAACTCAATAGTGTAAATATCGCCCTCTTTGGCAACTGTCATAGTACCACTATTAACAACATCGTAGAGTTTGCTAAAATCGAGTGCCCAGAATGCCGAACCCAACAGACTTCCTTCAGCTGTAACCGAACCGGTAACGATAGTCATAGGCTCCTCAGTGGCGGCAACGGTATAGGTACCATCTGCAAGACCATCTGCATAGGTGCTATCTGCTGCGGTATATACATCAAGCACACTACAAACCATAAAGTTCATATCATAGCAATACGCATTCCAGTGATTGTCACCACCATAATACAACTCAACGGAATCGGTGTAATCAACAAGAGTAGCAACACCACTATAAGTAGCGGTCATAGGCAGACTGTAGTAGTTGTAGTAGTTCAATATGAGGTCGTAGGTACCATCGCCATTGTTTACAACATCGAGTTCACCACCGAAGAACACATCATAGAGACCTGCACCTGCCGCTGTCTCATAAACAAACATAGAGCCATCTATATAACCATCTTTGGTATAGTAGGCAGCGATAGCAGAGCCTGCCTCCATTGACAAATTAAGAGGATATGTGCCTGTGGGAATACCGTTCTCCAAATTACCTTCAAGAGAGGTAATTACATAGAGATCGTAATAGTAAACCACCTCTTCGGTGGCATCTGCCAAAATCTGCAACTCCCAGAGGTTTGCATCCTCGGATAACGCACCACGATAGTAGAAATATGGATCAGGCTCGGGCTCGTCGGGGTCTTGCGCACCCATAGAAATCATAGGCGTCTCATTGGAGAGGAATTCCAGCGAACCCTCATAGCGGAAGTCGAGGTTCTTGATGGTAGCATTTGTCTCTACATTAACACCGTTGGCAAGGATGGTAATGCGGTGACCTTTGGCAATGTGTTTAACCTCCAATTTACCAGAAAGCAGAGCGTCGAAGGGTGTGGACGAATACATATCCTGATAGAACGAGCCCTTGTAGTAGTAGGGAGTAGCACCCGCTTCACCAGCCACGATATCGTAGGTACCCTCGGGGATGATACCATCCTCGGAAACACCAGGGATGATAACATGAGCCGAAGCGATAGAAGTCATCATTTTCTGCTCCTCAACAGTTGCGATATTATACATTTGGATAACATACTCGTCGGCACCTACTACGGTAACATCGGCACTATCCATCGCCAAGCCATAGAATTCATTATTACCCGTACCGCTACCATTGTTGGGACCTTCGGGCTCCGAGCAACCTACTACCAAAGTAGCCGCTGCAATCATCAAAGAATAAAGCAGTTTTTTCATAATTGTTGTGTTTTAGTTATTGTTTATAAAGTTTATTTCCTCTCTTCAACGCGCGAAAAAAGCGTTGTTCCTACAAATGTACGAACTTTTTTTGAGAAAACCACAACTACTCACCAACAATTGTCGTTACAAAGTGATTTTTTTGCAAATATCGGCACGCAACATCCCTCAATCGGGCGGGAGTGATGGTTGCCACCTCGCCAAGGAAACGCTCGGTGTAGTCGTTCCTCTCGCCGTTTTGGATATTCTCAATCGTGACATCCGCAGCACCAAAAGGACCATCAAAGACCCTCAGTGCATCGCCTACAATGGTCTTGCGCACGAGTTCCAACTCCTCCTCGCTCATCTCCTCGGTGCAGATGCGCTCCACCTCGCGGAGCATCTCGCGGGTAGCCGCCTCGGTGTGCTCCTTTGCCACATCGGCACTCATCACAAAGTAGCCCGAGCGGTCGAGGTTTATCATCGCTGCGTATGCGCCATAGGTGTAACCGTTCCTCTCGCGCAAGTTCTGCATCAGTCGCGAGCCAAAATAGCCACCCAAAGCCGTAGACACAACCTGCATTGCCACAAAGTCGGGGTGGGTGCGAGGGAAGAGAGGTAGACCAATCTTGATGCACGACTGCACACTCCCCTCCAAACTCTCCCGAACAAACTGTGTGGGCTCGGGCTCGGGTATCTCGCGCTCGGGAGTGGTGCCACTTGGCAACCCTTCGAGAATACGGACAACTCTCTGCTCTTCCTCCGCGCCAAAGTCGCCACAAATGACCGCAAAGGCACTCGAAGAGTTGTAGTGCGAGAGGTAGAACTCCCTAAGCACATCGGGTGTGATGTTGTCGTAACACTCCTCGTGGGAGGTTATGCCGTAGGGGTGTTCTGCGCCAAAGAGGGCTTTGCCAAAGACCTCGCGCGAGAGTTGTTCGGGTTTACTACGCTGGATGTGGAGTTGCTCCTTGCGTTTTGTGCAGTAGGAGGCTATCTCCTTTTCGGGGAAGGAGGGTCGCAGGATAACCTCTTCGGCAATGTCGAGAGTTTCGGTAGCGAACTTTTTGAGCGAACAGAAGGTCACAACAGCCCAATCGCGGTCGATATTCGCATCGTAGTACGAGCCCAAAAAGTCGAGCCCCTCGGCAATCTCCCTGCCCGAGAAGTTCTGAGTCCCCTCCGAGAGGGTATTCACAACTGTCGAAGCACTGAAAGGTGCGCTTTGGTAGGAGGTCCCCGCACGGAAGACAAAACTTACCCTCACAACACCCTGCGAGGAGTTGTGGAGCGAATAGAGTGGTGCGCCATTGGCGGCTGCAAGGTGCGTATAGTGAGGTATGTGGGGCATACCCACAGGTTTTATTTCGGGACGCTGTATCATTGTTTTCGGCGGTAGATAAGGGTTGCACTTTGGTTGCGGTTGAGGTGGTGGCGGATGTAGGAGGCGACCTCCTCGGCAGTGATGGAGCGGTAAATCGCCACCTCGCCATTCAGCAGGCTCATATCGCCCAACATTCGGTAGTAGCCCAAGTTCATCGCCTTGTTCATCACATTCAGTTCGCCAAAAGTGATGTTCGCCTCAAACTTATTCTGCACTTTGCGCAGTTCGTAGTCGCCCACCGGCTCCCTGACGAGCCTCTCCAACTCGCCATAGAGGGCATCCTCCGCCTCCTCGATAGTGACCGAAGGGTTGAGTTGTCCGGTGAGAATAAGCATTCCCTGCTCCATCTCGCCCGTAATGTAGGCGTTGGCAGCAGAGAAAATCTGCCTTTCGCGCACAAGATGTTGATAGATGCGTGCCGACTCGCCTCCTGCCAAGAGGTCGGTCAAAAGGTCGCAGAGGTAGTATCCCCTCGCGCCACGCTCCTCCATAAGGAAGGCTATGGTTATCTGGTCGGCAGGAACATTCGCCTCAATGACCCTTCGGCGCGGCGAGGCGATGGCGGGCTCCACCACCCTACCCCTTCGCTCGGTAGCACCACAAGCAGGCAACTCACTAAAATACCTCTCGGCAGCCTCGAAAATTCTCTCGGCAGGCAACCCCGCCGACACACTCAATATGGCATTCGAGGGGTTGTAGTACCTCTCATAAAAACCCCTCACATCCTCCAACGAAGCGTTGCGTATGTGGTCGGGAGTAAGACCAATGACGGGCGAGCGGTAGGGATGAACGGTGTAGACCATCTCCCTCAGTGTGTGCCACTGCTCGCCGTATGGGCGGTTGAGAAATCGCTGGTTGAACTCCTCAATAACCACCGACTTCTCGACTTGCAACTTCTCGGGCGTGATGTCGAGTCCCATCATTCGGTCGGCTTCGAGCCACAGGGCTGTTTCAAAATTCTCCTTGGGAGTGGTTATATAATAATTGGTGTAGTCGGCAGAGGTAAAAGCGTTATTCTCGCCACACACCTCCTCCACAGGAAGGTCAAAATCGGGTATGTTTTTTGTACCTCGGAACATCAGGTGTTCGAAGAGGTGGGCAAAGCCCGTACGAGAGGGCTCCTCGTCGCGCGAGCCGACCTTGTAGAGAAGGTTCACTGCCGCCATCATCGAACACTCGTCACAGTTTGCCAAGACGGTCAGTCCGTTGGGAAGCGTGTGTTCTTTGTAATCTATCATCTAAGAATCGGTTTTGAATTTTGTTCAATTATTATAGCCATTTGCCACCAGCAATATATTTCGGTTGCTAAATCGGTTTAATCGTATGTTAAATTATGTTTATCTTTTTTTGGGGCGAGGTGTGGGCAGAATAAAAATCCTATGCCAAACGCCCCAAAACCAACTCATTTATAATCAGCCCCAAAACTACTCTCCGAGGTGCTGTTATTTTTGTAACACATTGATACTGTTAGACAAATAACAAACGAACCTCTTTTTGTGGCTCACAAAATTTGGGCAAATTTAACTAAAATAATTATCTTTGCATGATGAATTGGGAGCAGATAAGCCACAAAAACTCTTCGTGGCAAAAGACTCTGCCGATTATTGATTGGTTAGGTATCGAAAAATAATACTTATATACAGTAAAGATATGGCACAAAAGAAATTTATCACCTGTGATGGTAACTATGCAGCTGCACACATCGCCTACATGTTTAGCGAGGTTGCTGCTATCTACCCCATCACCCCTTCCTCCACAATGGCAGAACTCGTTGATGAGTGGGCTGCCGCAGGTCAGAAGAACATCTTTGGCGAGACCGTAAAGGTTGTTGAAATGCAGTCCGAGGCTGGTGCTGCGGGTGCAGTTCACGGCTCGTTGCAGGCAGGCGCACTCACTTCGACCTTCACCGCATCGCAAGGTTTGCTCCTGATGATTCCCAACATGTACAAGATTGCGGGCGAGTTGCTTCCCAGCGTATTCCATGTTTCGGCACGCGCACTCGCTGCTCAGTCGCTCTCCATCTTTGGCGACCATCAGGATGTTATGGCTGCACGCCAGACAGGTTTTGCAATGCTTGCAACCTCGTCGGTGCAGGAGGTTATGGACCTTGCAGGTGTTGCTCACCTTGTGTCGCTCACCACACGCATCCCCTTCGTTCACTTCTTCGACGGCTTCCGCACCTCGCACGAGATTCAGAAGGTGGAACTTATGGAGATGTCGGACTTGGAGCCCCTCTTCGATAGGAAGGCTCTTGCAGAGTTCCGCACCCGCGCTCTCAACCCCGAGCATCCCGTAACTCGCGGTACCGCTCAGAACCCCGATATCTACTTCCAGACCCGCGAGGCAAGCAACAAGTTCTACGATGCAGTGCCCGACGCTGTGGCAGAGTGCATGAAGAAGATTTCGGCAATCACTGGTCGCAACTATGCACCCTTCACATACTATGGTGCTCCCGATGCAGAGCGTGTGATTGTTGCTATGGGTTCGATTACCGAGACCATCAAAGAGTGCATTGACTACCTCGCAGCCAAGGGCGAGAAGGTGGGTGTTGTTACCGTACACCTATACCGTCCCTTCTCGGTGAAGTACCTCGGTGCAGTTCTGCCCGAGACCACCAAGCGCATCTGCGTACTCGACCGCACCAAAGAACCCGGTGCAAACGGTTGCCCCTTGTATCTCGATGTTGTTGAGGCTTTCGCTTCGTGCAAGGATATTCCTGCCGAGAGGAAACCCCTCATCATCGGTGGTCGCTATGGTCTTTCGTCGAAGGACACCACCCCTGCACAGATGCTCGCAGTATTCGATAACCTGAAAGCAGAGGAGCCCCGCAACCAATTCACCGTTGGTATCGAAGACGATGTAACCTTCCTCTCGCTCCCCGTTGGTGAGGAGATTTCGATGGCTAAGGAGGGTACCTTCGAGGCTGTATTCTATGGTTTGGGTGCAGACGGTACTGTGGGTGCAAACAAAAACTCGATTAAGATTATCGGTGGCACCACCGACAAATATTGCCAAGCATACTTCTCCTACGACTCGAAGAAGTCGGGCGGCTACACCTCTTCGCACCTGAGATTTGGCGATAGCCCCATCCGCTCGCCCTACTTGGTAACCACTCCCGACTTTGTGGCTTGCCATGTGCCCTCGTATGTCGACAAGTACGATGTGCTCAAAGGTTTGAAGCAGGGTGGCTCGTTCCTCCTCAATAGTGTGCTGGATGCAGAGCAGACTTTGGCAACACTGCCCACCCACATGAAGATTTACTTGGCAAAGAACAATATCCGTTTCTACATCATCAACGCAACAAAGATTGCTGCCGAGATTGGCTTGGGCAACCGCACCAACACCATCATGCAGTCGGCATTCTTCAAGATTGCAAATGTAATCCCCTTCGAGCAGGCTGTTGAGGAGATGAAGAAGGCTATCTACAAATCCTATGGCAAGAAGGGCGAGGATATTGTGAATATGAACTACGCTGCTGTGGATAAAGGTGGCGAGGTTGTGGAGGTTGTAGTTCCCGCTGAGTGGGCAAACCTCACCGAGAGCGAGGCAGAGTGCAAAGGCGAGGCTTGCGATAAGCCCGACTTCGTAAGGAACATCTGTGAGCCTATCAACAACCTCAAAGGCGACCTTCTCCCCGTTAGCGCATTCAATGGTCGTGAGGATGGTACTTGGGACAATGGTACTGCTGCCTACGAGAAACGCGGTATCGCTGTGAAGGTACCCGAGTGGATTTCGGAGAACTGTATCCAGTGCAACCAGTGTTCGTTTGTCTGCCCCCACGCAGCAATTCGTCCTTTCCTTCTGACCGAGGAGGAGGCTGCAAAGGCTCCCGCAGGCGTTGCTCTCCGCGATGGTATGGCACAGACCAAGGGTTACAAATTCCGTATCCAACTCTCGCCCCTCGATTGTACCGGTTGCGGCAACTGCGTGGATGCTTGCCCTGCTAAGACTAAGGCTCTTGTTATGAAACCCCTCGCAGAGCAGATGGGCGAGCAGAAGAATTGGGACTTCATGAACAAAGAGGTCGGCTACAAGGAGAATGTGATGGACAAGACCAAGACCATCAAGGGTAACCAGTTTGCTCAACCTCTGTTTGAGTTCTCGGGTGCTTGCGCAGGTTGCGGCGAGACTCCCTATATTAAGACCATTACCCAACTCTTTGGCGATAGGATGATGGTGGCTAATGCTACGGGTTGTACCTCTATCTACTCCGGCTCGGCACCTTCGACCCCCTACTGCACCAACGCTAAGGGTCATGGTCCCGCTTGGGCAAACTCGCTCTTCGAGGACAACGCAGAGTTCGGCTTGGGTATGAAGGTGGCTGTTGAGAAACGCCGCGATATGCTCGCTTCGAAGATGGCAGAGGCTATCGAGAACTGTCCCAAATGCTCGGAGGAACTCAAAGGTGTAATGCAGGAGTGGATTGACTCTCGTCACATCAGCGCAACAAGTGCAGAGGTTGCTGCAAGACTTCTTCCTATGGCAGAGGCTTGCGGTTGTGACACTTGCAAATATATCTTGGAGCACAAAGACCTCCTTGTGAAGAAGTCACAGTGGATTATCGGTGGTGACGGTTGGGGCTACGACATTGGCTTCGGTGGCGTTGATCATGTTTTGGCTTCGGGCGAGGATGTTAATATCCTCATCGTCGATACCGAGGTTTACTCTAACACCGGTGGTCAGTCGTCGAAATCGACCCCTGTGGGTGCTGTTGCTAAGTTTGCTTCGGCAGGTAAGCGCATCCGCAAGAAAGATATCGGTGCTATCGCTATGACCTACGGCTATGTATATGTTGCTCAGGTTTCGGTTGCTAATCCCAACCAACTCCTCACAGTATTGCGCGAGGCTGAGGCTTACAATGGTCCTTCGCTCATCATCGCCTACGCTCCCTGTATCAACCACGGCATCAAGGGCGGTATGACTCGCACTCCCAGCATCGGTAAGGAGGCTATCGAGTGTGGCTACTGGCACCTCTGGCACTACAACCCCGAGTTGGCAGAGAAGGGCGAAAACCCCTTCAAACTCGACTCGAAGGAGCCCGATTGGAGCAAGTTCCAGAAGTTCCTCGCTGACGAGGTACGCTACTCGTCGCTCAAAAAGATGTTCCCCGCTGAGGCAGAGGAACTCTTCGCAGCGGCAGAGGAGAATGCTAAGTGGAGGTATAATGGTTATGTCCGTTTGGCAAAACAGGAGTTCTAATTAAAAAACGCATATAATCGGCGATTTAGTCGTTGCACTGCGATAAACCACCTCCTCATTTACGCTTAGTAAACTGCGGAGGTGGTTTTCTTGTGCGCCTTGAACTCGCCTCGATTCTCTGCGTTTTTCAGTTGTGGTGCTTTGAAAACCCACAACCACCTCCCTCCCCTATGAATACTCCTCCCCTACGAAAGGGGAGGTTGGGAGGGGTGGTCGAAATTGTGTGCGCGTCCCCGCGCACTGGGAGGGTCCGCGAAGCGGGGGAGAGGT
>JAZNTX010000028.1:0-26275 GCA_045591965.1 Tidjanibacter sp.
AATTAAAGACAGGTAAAATGTCAGGACTTATTGGAAAAAAAATCGGAATGACTTCCGTTTTCAGTGCCGAGGGTAAAAATATACCATGCACTGTTATTGAGGCTGGTCCCTGTGTAGTTACGCAAATCAAGAACGAGGAGAAGGATGGCTACTCCGCAGTTCAGGTTGCCTATGGCGAGAAGAGTGAAAAGCACACCAGCAAAAGCTTGTTAGGTCACTTTGGCAAGTCGGGTGTTACCCCCAAAGCCAAATTGGTGGAGTTCAAAGAGTTCGCCGAGGAGGTGACTCTGGGTCAGGTGCTCACCGTTGCCGACACCTTCGAAGAGGGTGACTGGGTAGATGTAGTGGGTGTATCGAAAGGTAAAGGCTATCAGGGTGTTGTAAAACGCCACGGCTTTGCCGGTGTAGGTGGTCAGACCCACGGTCAGCACAACCGTCAGCGTAAGCCCGGTTCGCTTGGTGCATCTTCTTATCCTTCGCGCGTCTTCAAGGGCAAACGCTTGCCTGGTCAGACCGGCGGTGAGAGGGTTAAGGTTCAGAACCTTAAAGTCCTCAAAGTTATTGCTGAGAACAACTTGATCCTTGTTAAAGGTTCGGTTCCCGGCGCAAAAGGTACTTATGTAATCATTGAAAAGTAGGATTGAGGAGATGGAACTTACAATTTACACCACCACAGGAACTCAGACCTCGAAGAAAGCAGTTCTTTCGCAGGAGGTTTTTGGTATTGAGCCCAACACTCACGCTATCTACTTGGCTGTTAAGCAGTACTTGGCTGACCAGCGTCAGGGTACTCACAAAGCAAAACAGCGTAACGAGGTAGCCGGCTCTACTCGTAAACTCAAACGCCAGAAAGGCACAGGCGGTGCTCGTGCAGGTAGCATCCTTTCGCCTCTCTTCCCCGGCGGCGGTCGCATTTTTGGTCCCGTACCCCGCGATTACAGTTTCAAACTCAACAAGAAACTCAAATCGCTTGCACGCCGCAGCGCACTCTCTTTGAAAGCACAGGCAGAGGCTATCACCGTTGTTGAGGATTTCGTTATGGAGACTCCCAAAACCAAATCTTTCGTAGCAATGGCAGAGGCTTTGAACTTGGCTGGTAAGAAGGTATTGCTCGTAGTAGCAGAGACCGATCACAACATTTGCCTCAGCGTACGCAACCTTCCCAAAGTGAAGGTTATGCAGGCTGCCAACCTCAACACCTATGATGTTATGAACGCAGGTGTGATGTTGTTCACCGAGAGCGCATTGGCAAAAGTAAACGAGAATTTCTAATCCTTAAAAACCGAACAGACAATGAATGTAATTATCAAACCCATCTTGACCGAGAAAATGGCAGGTCAGGGCGAGAAACTCGGTCAGTATGGTTTTATTGTTGACCGCAGGGCTAACAAGTTGGAGATTCGCGCAGCCGTAGAGCAGATGTACAATGTAGTAGTTGAGAGCGTAAACACCATCAACACCAAAGGTAAGCTCAAAGCACGCTACACCAAAGCAGGCTACTTGGTTGGTCGCACCAATGCAGTGAAAAAAGCAATCGTAACCTTGAAAGAGGGCGATACTATTGATTTCTACAGTAATATCTAATTGAGAGATGGCAGTAAAAAAGTTTAATCCCGTAACACCGGGAACAAGACATAAAATCGCAGGTACCTTTACGGATATTACCTGCTCGGTGCCTGAGAAATCGTTGCTCGAGCCTAAGAAGAGCAGCGGTGGTCGTAACCACGCTGGTAAGATGACTGTTCGTTACATCGGTGGTGGTCACAAACAGATGTACCGTGTTATTGACTTCAAACGCGCAAAAGATGGTATGGCTGCAACTGTTGCAACCATCGAGTACGACCCCAACCGTTCGGCTCGCATCGCTTTGATCGTTTATGCAGATGGCTCGAAGAGCTACATTTTGGCTCCCAACGGCTTGAAGGTAGGTCAGACCGTGATGAGTGGCGCAGAGGGCGTTGCTCCCGAGGTAGGTAACACCTTGCTTTTGGCAAACATTCCTCTGGGTACCATTATCCACGCAATTGAGCTCTACCCCGGTCAGGGCGCAGTTTTGGCTCGTTCGGCTGGTACCTACGCACAGCTTTTGGCTCGCGAGGGTAAATATGCTATTATTAAACTTCCTTCGGGCGAGACCCGTATGGTTCTCTGCACTTGCCGCGCCACTGTTGGTGCTGTGTCGAACCCCGACCACAGCCTCGAACAGCACGGTAAAGCCGGTAGGAAGCGTTGGTTGGGTCGCAGACCTCACAACCGTGGTGTAACCATGAACCCTGTTGATCACCCCATGGGTGGTGGTGAAGGTCGTTCAAGCGGTGGTCACCCCCGTTCGCGCAAAGGTCTGTTGGCTAAGGGTTACAAGACTCGCAATCCTAAGAAGACCACCAGCAAATTCATTATCTCAAAGAAGTCAAAATAATAAAATAGTAGCATAATGAGTCGTTCACTTAAAAAAGGACCGTTCATTGAGCCCAAACTCGAACAGAGGGTTATCGCTCAGAACGAGAGCAATCAGAAGACCGTAATCAAGACTTGGTCGAGGGCAAGTATGATTTCGCCCGACTTCGTAGGTCAGACAATTGCTGTACACAACGGTAACAAGTTTATACCCGTTTATGTAACTGAAAATATGGTAGGCCACAAACTCGGAGAGTTCGCACCCACACGCACCTTCCGCGGTCACGCCGGTAACAGAAAAAAATAAAGTAGGATATGGGAGCAAGAAAATATCAAATGGCCGAGAAAATGAAGGCCGCAAAGAAGCAGGTGGCTGTTGCCTCGCTGCGTGATTGCCCTACCTCGCCCCGCAAGATGCGTATCGTTGCCGACACCGTTCGCGGCGTAGAGGTGAATAAAGCACTGGGTCTTCTCCGTTACTCTAAGAAAGAGGCTTCGGTAAGGTTGGAGAAACTTCTTCGTTCGGCTATCGCCAACTGGGAGGCTAAGAACCCCACCGAGCGTTTGGAGGATACCAAACTCTGTGTGAAAGAGATCAAGGTAGATGGTGGTCGTATGCTCAAACGCATTCAGCCCGCACCCCAAGGTCGCGCACACCGCATTCGTAAGCGTTCCAACCACGTTACGATTATTGTAGATAAAATGGCAGTAGAAACTAAATCAGCTGAGTAAGAAGATGGGACAGAAAGTTAATCCAATTGCAAACCGTCTCGGTATTATCCGTGGTTGGGATTCCAACTGGTACGGCGGTAAAGATTTTTCAACCCGCTTGGTTGAGGACTCGAAAATTCGTACCTATCTTAACGCTCGTCTTGCAAAGGCAAGCATCTCGAAGATTATCATTGAGCGCACTTTGAAACTTGTGACTGTAACCATCAGCACCGCTCGCCCCGGTTTGATTATCGGTAAAGGTGGTCAGGAGGTTGACAAACTCAAAGAGGAGCTCAAAAAACTCACCGGCAAAGAGGTACAGATTAACATCTTTGAGGTTAAACGCCCCGAGATTGACGCTGTAATCGTTGCTAATCAGTTGGCTCGCCAGTTGGAGGGTCGCGTATCGTACCGCCGCGCAATCAAAACCACTATCGCATCGACTATGCGTATGGGCGCAGAGGGTATCAAGATTCAGATTAGCGGTCGTATCGGTGGTGCTGAGATGGCTCGTAGCGAGACCTACAAAGAGGGTCGTATTCCTCTGCACACCTTCCGTGCTGATGTAGATTACTGCTTGGCTGAGGCTCTTACCAAAGTAGGTATCCTCGGTGTTAAGGTATGGATTTGCGTAGGCGAGGTATATGGCAAACGCGATCTATTCGAGATTGCTGGTGCTTCGTCGGTAGCAGGTCCTGCACAGGGCGACAACCGTGGTGGCAAACCCCGCGGCGACCGCAAGCGCAGGAGAAACAATAACAACAAATAGGAACACTTCTAAATAAGATAAGACAATGTTACAACCAAAAAGGACTAAATTTAGAAGAATGCAGAAAGGACGCATGAAAGGTCTTGCACAGCGTGGCAACCAACTTGCGTTCGGTTCGTTCGGTCTGAAAGCAATGGACTCGACTTGGATTACCGGTCGTCAGATTGAGGCTGCTCGTCAGGCTATCGTGCGTTATATGAAACGCGAGGGTCAGATTTGGATCCGCATCTTCCCCGATAAGCCCATCACCAAGAAACCCGCTGAGGTTCGTATGGGTAAAGGTAAAGGTAACCCCGAGGGCTATGTTGCTCCTGTTACTCCCGGTCGTATTATGTTTGAGATTGAGGGCGTGCCCTTCGAGGTAGCCAAAGAGGCTCTTCGCCTTGGCGCACAGAAGTTGCCCATCGAGACCAAACTCGTTGTACGCAGAGATTATGTAGAATAGTAGAAACCTTAAAAGCAGACAAGAAAAGTTATGAAAACAGCAGAATTGAAAGAGATGGCAGTAGCCGATTTGGTAGAGCGCATCGAGGCTGAGCAGGCAAAACTTGCCACTTTGAAGGTTAATCACGCCGTATCTCCCGTGGAGGATACTACCGTTATTAAGAAAGCTCGCAGAGACATCGCTCGTATGAAGACTGTACTGCACCAGAAAAACACTAAATGTTAATTGAGGCTATGGAAAGAAATCTTAGAAAAGAGAGAATCGGTGTGGTAGTCAGCAATAAGATGGAGAAATCCATTGTCGTTGCAGTTCACCGTAAGGTTAAACACCCTATCTATGGTAAGTTCGTAAACAAGACCACTCGCTTTGTGGCAGAGGACGAGCAGAACACCTGCAACGAGGGCGACACCGTTAAGATTATGGAGACGCGACCTCTGAGCAAGACTAAGCGTTGGAGATTAGTAGAAATTATTGAAAGAGCTAAATAGTCATGATACAACAAGAAAGCAGATTGGTAGTAGCTGACAACAGCGGTGCAAAAGAGGTTCTCTGCATCCGTGTTTTGGGCGGTACCAAGAAGAAGTATGCCTCTATTGGCGACAAAATCGTTGTGACCGTTAAGAGCGCAACCCCTTCGGGCGAGATCAAGAAGGGTACCGTATCGAAAGCGGTTGTAGTTAGAACAAAGAAGGAGATTCGTCGTGCTAACGGTTCGTACATTCGTTTCGATGACAACGCCGTTGTGCTTCTGAATGGTCAGGGTGAGATGCGTGGTACTCGTATCTTTGGTCCCGTTGCTCGTGAGTTGCGCGACCAGTATATGAAAATCATCTCGCTTGCTCCCGAAGTATTGTAATCTTAAATACCGATAGGCAGTATGAAATTACATATCAAAAAAGGCGACACCGTTTTCGTAGTTTCGGGCGGTAGCAAAAGCAAAGAGAAAACCGGTCGTGTTTTGGAGGTTGATACCAAGAACCAGCGTGCAATCGTTGAGGGTTTCAACATCATCAAAAAACACACCAAACCCAGTGCCAAGAACACTCAGGGTGGTATCGTTGAGCAGGAGGCTCCTATTCACATTTCGAACCTCATGCTTGCAGACCCCAAAACTGGCAAACCTACCCGCGTAGGTCGCAAAGAGGGTGAGAATGGCAAACTTGTTCGTTACGCTAAAAAATCAGGAGAGGAGATTAAATAATGGCTTACATTCCTACACTCAAAACCACTTATAAGGAGCAGATTGTACCTGCCCTTATGAAAGAATTTGGCTACAAGAGCATCATGCAGGTACCCAAATTGCAGAAAATCGTGCTGAACGAGGGTGTTGGCGAGGCTGTTGCTGACAAGAAACTCATCGAGATTGCTCAGGAGGAGCTCTCGATTATCGCTGGTCAGAAGGCTGTTCAGACCCGTTCGCGCAAGGATATTTCGAACTTCAAACTCCGTAAAGGTATGCCCGTTGGTGTTCGCGTAACCCTTCGTGGCGACCGTATGTACGAGTTCTTGGAGAGGCTTATTGCAGTTGCGCTTCCCCGTATCCGCGACTTCAAAGGCATCAACGAGAAATTTGACGGTCAGGGTAACTACACCCTCGGTATCAAGGAGCAGATTATCTTCCCCGAGATTGACATCGACAAGATTACCAAGATTCTCGGTATGGAGATTTGCTTCGTAACCACCGCTAAGACTGACGAGGAGGGTTACGCTCTTCTCCGTGAGTTTGGTCTTCCATTCAAAAACGCTAAAAAAGCATAAGGTATGGCAAAAGAATCAATGAAAGCACGCGAGGTTAAACGAGTTAAACTCGCACAACGCTATGCTGCAAAGCGTGAGGCTATCGCTGCCGCTGTTAAGGCAGGTGAGATGAACGAGATGGAGGCTTGGCAGGCTCTTTCGAAACTGCCCCGCAACTCGAACCCCATCCGCCAGCACAACCGCTGCCAGATTACCGGTCGTCCCAAAGGCTACATTCGCCAGTTTGGTTTGAGCCGTATTCAGTTCCGCGAGATGGCTTCGCACGGTCTTATCCCCGGCGTTAAGAAGGCTTCGTGGTAAAGACGGTTCGAGGATAGGAGCCTCGGAGTGGTGCCAAGCGACAGGGTGTGGTAGGAGATATTTGCGAGTTAAGAAATCGTAAAATATTGAATTTCTGCCCCAAAGTTTGCAATTTATCCACAAAAAGTTCCTATCTTTGGCGGCTTAAAAAGCGAAAAAACAAAAACACCAATGTTGCCGACTATCCCTCAAAAGGGGTGGTCGGCAATTGAGGTGCTAAATAATTAACTACATTTTTAACTTTTAATCCATTACAACTATGACAGATCCTATTGCGGATTTCCTCACGAGGATTAGAAACGCGGCGAAAGCCAACCACAAAACGGTTGAAGCTCCCGGTTCAAAAATGAAGGAAGAGATGACCAAGATTCTCTACGAACAGGGTTACATTCTCGCCTACAAGTTTGACAAGAACGAGAAGGGCTTTTCGACTATCAAGATTGCGTTGAAGTACCACCCCCAGACCAAGCAGTGCGCTATCAAGGGTTTGGAGCGCGTATCGCGCCCCGGTCTTCGTCGTTACTCTTCGGCAGCCGATATGCCTAAGGTTCAGAACGGCTTGGGTATCGCTATCGTTTCGACTCCCAAAGGTATCATGACCGACAAAAAAGCACGTCAGGAAAATGTAGGTGGCGAGGTACTCTGCTACATCTACTAGTATTAACATCCAAAAACAAAGTAAAACAATGTCAAGAATTGGTAAATTACCTGTAAACTTGCCCGCAGGCGTAACCGTTGAGGTTGCTGCTAACAATGTGGTAAGCGTGAAAGGACCTCTTGGTGCGTTGAGTCAGAAGGTTGATTCGGACATCACCGTAACCGTAGAGGGTAGCGTATTGACAGTTACTCGTCCTACGAACCAGCCACGCCACCGCTCTATGCACGGCTTGTACCGCGCACTTATCAACAACATGGTAGTGGGCGTTTCGAAAGGCTACGAGATTAAACAGGAACTCGTAGGTGTTGGTTTCAAAGCAGAGGTTGAAGGTCAACTTTTGAAACTCTCTTTGGGTTATTCGCACGATATTTTCCTCATGTTGCCCGCCGAGGTTAAGGCTGAGGTACAGCAGGAGAAGAAGGGCAACCCCATTCTCACTCTCAAGAGCATCGATAAACAACTTGTTGGTCAGGTTGCTGCAAAGATTCGCTCGTTCCGTAAACCCGAGCCCTACAAAGGTAAAGGTATTAAATTTATTGGTGAAACCTTGCGTCGTAAGGCTGGTAAGTCTGCTAACGCTAAATAGTAAAATCGCGTAAATATGGCATTGAATAAAATCGAAAGAAGAGAGAGGATTAAAATGCGTATCCGCAAAGTGGTTGAGGGTACCGCAGCAAGACCTCGTATGACTGTATTCCGCAGCAACAAGCAGATTTATGTACAGTTGATTGACGACACTAAGGGTGTAACCTTGGCAGCCGCTTCGTCGTTGGACAAAGAGATTGCAGAGGCAGCACAGAAAGTAAATGGTATTGAGCAGGCTAAGTTGGTTGGCAAACGCATCGCTGAGATTGCACTTGCAAAAGGCATCGAGGCTGTGTCGTACGACCGTAATGGCTACCTCTACCACGGAAGAGTAAAAATGTTGGCAGACGCCGCTCGTGAAGGCGGACTTAAATTCTAAGTAACAACTATGGCAAACAGTAATATCAAAGTAAGAACAAGCGACCTCGAACTGAAAGACAGGCTTGTAGCAATTCAGAGGGTGTCGAAGACTACCAAAGGTGGTCGCACAATGAGCTTCTCGGCAATCGTAGTTGTTGGTAACGAGGCTGGCGTTGTAGGCTACGGTCTTGGCAAGGCAAGCGAGGTTCAGTCGGCAATTGCGAAAGGTGTTGAGGACGCAAAGAAGAACTTGGTTAAGATTCCCGTAATCAACGGCACAATTCCCCACTCGCAGGAGTTCCGCTATGGTGGTTCGCAGGTGCTTATGCGCCCCGCAGCCCCTGGTACCGGTGTTAAGGCAGGTGGTGCAATGCGTGTTGTATTTGAGAGCGTAGGTATCCACAATGTGCTTGCAAAAAGCAAAGGTTCATCGAACCCCCACAACTTGGTGAAAGCAACCGTAGGTGCTCTTATGGAGCTTCGCGATGCTGCTTCGGTAGCCCAGTTGCGCGGTATCTCTATGAATCAAGTATTTAACGGCTAATCGAGAAAGGAAGAAATTATGGCAAGATTGAAAATCACTCAGGTAAAGAGTCGCATTGGTCAGACTAAGAACCAGTGCAGCAACCTCGATGCACTTGGTCTTCACAAAGTGAATCAGACCGTTGAGCATGAGGATTCGGCCATCATCCTCGGTATGATTAACAAGGTTAAACATCTGGTTAAGGTTGAGACCGTTAAAGAGTAAAGTTCACAGAAGTAAAAAAGTAAAAAAAGAATAACGATGAATTTAAGCAATCTTAAACCCGCAGCAGGCTCTACTCACCACGAGAAGAGAATTGGTCGCGGTCAGGGTTCGGGTCACGGTGGTACCTCCACACGCGGTCACAAGGGTGCACAGTCGCGCTCGGGTTACAGCCACAAGCTGGGCTTTGAGGGTGGTCAGATGCCTTTGCAGCGCCGTATGCCCAAGTTCGGTTTCAACAACATCAAACGAGTTGAGTACAAACCCATTAACTTGGACACTCTCGAACAGTTGGCTGCCAACAAGAATATCACCGACATCAATATCGAGACTCTCATTGAGGCTGGTTTCATTTCGAAGAACAACCGCGTGAAGATTCTTGGTAAAGGTGAGCTCACCAAGGCACTCAATGTAACCGCTCACGCTTTCAGCCAGACAGCAATTGCTGCTATTGAGGCTAAGGGTGGTAAAGTTGAAAAACTCTAATTTCCAACAAGACAAACAAAGTAAGCGATGAAACTTGTCGAAACCATTAAGAATATATCTAAGATTGAAGAACTTAAAAAGAGAATTCTCTATACGATAGGTCTCCTTCTTATATATAGGTTCGGAAGTTTTGTGGTGATTCCCGGTATCGATCCCAACGCCCTTAGCGCGATGAGTGCGCAGACCGCCGATGGTCTTATGGGCTTGTTGGATATCTTCTCGGGTGGTGCGTTCTCGAATGCGTCTATCTTTGCACTCGGTGTAATGCCCTATATCTCGGCTTCGATTATCGTGCAACTTTTGGGTATTGTAGTTCCCTACTTCCAGAGGTTGCAGCGTGAGGGCGAGAGCGGTCACCGCAAGATGAACCAAATTACAAGATATTTGACCATTGCGGTTTTGTGCTTGCAGGGTCCCGCTTATCTTGCAAACCTTCACAATCAGGCACCCGAGGCTTTTGTTTTGGGTAATGGTGCATTCTTCATCTTCACTGCGCTCGTGGTACTTATTGCCGGTACTATGTTTGTGATGTGGTTGGGTGAGAAGATTACCGACAAAGGTCTTGGCAACGGTGTGTCGCTCATCATTATGGTGGGTATCGTTGCTCGTCTGCCTCACGCCCTTTTGGCTGAGTTGGACGCAAGGACCAATGCCGCAACAGGTGGCTGGGTGATGTTGGTTGTAGAGTTTGTGTTGCTGTACTTTATCTTTATGGCTGCTATTGCACTTGTGCAGGCAACCCGCAAGATTCCTGTACAGTATGCAAAACGCATTGTTGGTAACAAGCAGTACGGTGGTGTGCGCCAGTACATCCCTCTGAAAGTGAACGCTGCGAATGTGATGCCTATCATCTTCGCACAGGCACTTATGTTCATTCCTATGTTGTTCGGCAACTGGGAATCGACCCGAGGTATCGCTGCTGCTTTCAACAACTACACCGGTTTCTGGTATAACTTTACCTTTGCACTCTTGGTGTTCGCGTTCACATACTTCTACACAGCAATTATTGTGAACCCCCAAATGATGGCAGACGATTTGAAGCGTAACGGTGGCTTCATCCCTGGTGTTAAACCCGGTAAGGAGACCCGTAACTACATCGACACCATCATGACGAGAATTACCCTCCCCGGTTCAATTTTCTTGGCACTCGTGGCTATTTTGCCTGCATTTGCTGAGATGATTGGCATCAACCGTCAGTTCGCGCTCTTCTTCGGAGGTACTTCGCTGCTGATTTTGGTAGGTGTTGTTCTCGACACTCTCAAACAGGTTGAAAGTTACTTGCTCCTTCGTCACTACGATGGTCTTATGAAGACCGGTAGGATTAAAGGTCGCCACTAATTTTTAGCCGAGGCTTACTTTTAGTAAGAGTTCTAAAAAACGAGAGATTATAGATGATATATCTCAAAACAAAGGAAGAGGTCGAACTGCTGCGTGAGAATAACCTGCTGGTGAGCGCAACACTCGCCGAGGTTGGCAAGCATATCAAGGCGGGTGTAACAACGCTCGAACTCGATAGGATTGCTGAGGAGTTTATCCGTTCTCACGGAGCAGTTCCAGGCTTCCTTGGCTACGGAGGTTTTCCCAACACACTCTGTGTGTCGGTGAACGAGAATGTAGTGCACGGTATCCCATCGAACTACGCCCTCAGGGAGGGTGATATAGTGTCGGTGGATTGTGGTACCATCCTCAAAGGCTTCTATGGCGACTCGGCTTACACCTTTGGTGTGGGCGAGATTGCTCCCGAGGTGGAGCAGTTGCTCAGGGTTACCAAGGAGTCGCTCTATAAGGGTGTGGAGATGGCTGTTGCGGGCAATCGCGTAGGCGATATTTCGGCAGCGGTGCAGGCACACGCCGAGAAGCACGGTTATGGCGTTGTTCGAGAACTTGTGGGACATGGCTTGGGCAGGAAGATGCACGAGTCGCCTGAGGTTCCCAACTACGGCAGAAGGGGTACAGGACCTCTCCTCAAAGAGGGAATGGTCATCTGCATTGAGCCGATGATTAATATGGGCTCGAAGAATGTGGTTTTTGAGCGCGATGGCTGGACAGTCCGCACCAAAGACCGTAAACCCTCGGCTCACTTCGAATTTGCGGTGGCAATACGCAATGGCGAGGCTGATGTGCTGACCGACTTTGGGATTATAGAGCAGGCGCTGGCAGAGCGTAAGTAGTTGAAAATTTGGTAATCCAAAGAAAATTACTATCTTTGCGCGCTAAACAGAAAAACAGGAATTTCGTAAACCAAACAAAACAAAAAGAACTCTTATGGCAAAGCAAGCTGCTATCGAAAAGGACGGAACTATCGTGGAGGCGCTCAGCAACGCAATGTTTCGCGTTGAACTGGACAACGGACATGTTATTACCGCCCACATCTCGGGAAAGATGAGGATGCACTACATCAAAATCCTTCCCGGTGACAAAGTAAAGGTAGAGATGTCGCCCTATGATTTGACCAAAGGTCGCATCTCCTTCCGTTACAAATAACCTCCCCGCCGAAGAACAAGGGGCTAAGAGTACAGAGTGTTGTAAGGAGCAAAGACAGGGCGCAAGGCGCGTTGGTTTTGCGAGGTAACAACGGCAACCAAAGATAGACGAGTTGCGGTTGAGAAAAGAGGTGAATGGGTGCCAAGGGCACAACATTGACCCCCGAAAAGAAGAGAAGATACGACAGTCGCTACTTTTGGTTAAACCTTACGGCGAAGAGATTATGCCACAAAAACAAACTAAATTAAAAACTTTTCAAAGATGAAAGTTAGAGCATCAATTAAGAAAAGAAGCGAGGATTGCAAAATCGTAAAGCGTGGCAACCACCTCTATGTTATTTGCAAGAAGAATCCTAAATTCAAAATGCGCCAAAAGTAATTAACTAAAAAGAAAAAAGAAGATTTATGGCACGTATAGTAGGTGTAGATTTACCTAAAAATAAACGCGGCGAGATCGGTTTGACCTACATTTATGGTATCGGTCGTAGCACCGCACGAATGATTCTTGATATGGCTGGCATCGACTACAACACAAAAGTTGATGACTGGACCGACGAGCAGGTAGGTGCAATCCGTAACGCTATCGCAGAGAGCGGTATCAAAGTTGAGGGTGAGTGCCGCTCGATCGTACAACTCAACATCAAACGATTGATGGACATCGGTTGCTACCGTGGTATCCGTCACCGTCTTGGTCTTCCTGTTCGTGGTCAGAGCACCAAGAACAACGCTCGTACTCGCAAGGGTAAGAAGAAGACCGTAGCAAACAAGAAAAAAGCAACTAAATAATTAAAGTAGAGAGTTATGGCAAAGAAACCAGTATCAGTAAAGAAACGCGTTGTTAAAGTAGACGCAGTCGGTATGGCTTTCGTACACTCGACTTTCAACAATGTAATTATCACTATCACCAACGGTGCGGGTGAGGTTATCAGTTGGAGTTCGGCAGGTAAGATGGGCTTCCGTGGTTCGAAGAAGAACACTCCCTACGCAGCACAGACTGCTGCCGCAGATTGTGCAAAGGTTGCATACGACTTGGGCTTGCGTAAAGTAAAAGTTTATGTTAAGGGTCCCGGTCAGGGTCGTGAGTCGGCAATCCGTACCATCGACGGTGCAGGTATCACCGTAATGGAGATTATCGATGTTACTCCACTTCCCCACAACGGTTGCCGCGCTCCTAACCGCCGTCGCGTATAATTTCGCTTGGTAGAAGGAGTTAGTAAACATTTAGTTTCAACACAAGTAAAACAAGAAGAACAATGGCTAGATATACAGGTCCAAAAAGTAAAATTGCTCGTAAGTTTGGCGAGCCTATTTTTGGTGCAGACAAGGTTCTCGACAAGAAGAACTATCCTGCCGGTCAGCACGGTCTGAACCGCAAACGCAAAAAAGTTTCGGAGTACGGCACTCAGTTGAACGAGAAACAGAAAGCAAAATATACCTACGGTTTGTTGGAGCGTCAGTTCCACAACGCATTTGAGAAGGCTGCCGCTATGGGTGGTATTACCGGTGAGAACCTCTTGAAGTTGCTCGAAAGCCGCCTCGACAATGTGGTATACCGTCTTGGTATTGCTCCTACTCGTGCAGCAGCACGCCAGTTGGTGTCGCACCGCCACATAACTGTTAATGGCAATGTGGTGAATGTTCCTTCGTACAGCCTCAAAGTTGGTGATGTTGTAGCAGTTCGCGAGAAATCGAAAACTCTCGAAACCATCACCGAGAGCCTTGCAGGTCGTCGCGCAAACCAGTACGCTTGGTTGGAGTGGAACGCTGAGACCCTCAGCGGTAAATTCTTGCAGCGTCCCGAGCGTGAGGATATTCCCGAGAACATCAAAGAGCAGCTCATCGTTGAGTTGTACTCGAAATAGTACTTAACAAAAAAGAAAGGATAAACCATTATGGCAATTTTAGCATTCCAGAAACCCGAGAAGGTGATTATGCTCGAAAGCACCTCCACATTCGGAAAATTTGAATTCCGTCCTTTGGAGCCTGGTTTCGGTATGACCATCGGTAACGCTTTGCGTAGGGTGTTGCTCTCTTCGTTGGAGGGTTATGCAATCACCACCGTAAAGATTGCTGGGGTAGACCACGAGTTTGCCGCCATCCCCGGAGTTATGGAGGGAATGATTGATATTGTCCTCAATCTCAAACAGGTACGCTTCATTCGCACCATTGAGACCGCCGAGTCGGAGAAGGTTACCATCAATGTAGCCGGTCAGACCGAACTCACCGCAGGCTATATCTCGAATTTCCTTTCGAACTTCAAAGTGTTGAATCCCGAGTTGGTTATCTGCCACCTCACACCCGATACCAAATTGACCATCGATTTGACTATTGGTAAGGGTCGCGGTTATGTTCCCGCAGAGGAGAACCGCCCCGCAGATGCTGAGTTTGGTTTGTTGCCCATCGACTCGATTCACACCCCTATCATCAATGTTAAGTACTCGGTAGAGCCCTACCGTGTTGAGCAGAAAACCGACTACGATAAACTCAACATTGAGGTTACTACTGACGGTTCGATTCATCCCAAGGAGGCTTTGAAAGAGGCCGCTAAGATTCTCATCCACCACTTGATGCTCTTCTCGGACGAGAAGATTACGCTCAACATGGAGGAGACTTCGCCCGCCGAGGAGTTTGACGAGAATGTATTGCACATGCGCCAACTCTTGAAAACCAAACTCTCCGATCAGGACCTCTCGGTTCGCGCCCTCAACTGCTTGAAGGCTGCCGAGGTTGATACTATCGGTGACTTGGTTCGTTACAACCGCAACGATTTGTTGAAGTTCCGTAACTTCGGTAAGAAGTCGCTCACTGAGTTGGATGACCTCTTGGCATCTTTGAACCTCCACTTTGGTATGGATGTATCGCCCTACAAGTTGGATAAGGAATAACCCACAAAAAAGAAACATTAATCTATGAGACACAATAAAAAAGTAAACCACTTGGGTCGTCAGGCTTCGCACCGCAAAGCGTTGATGTCGAATATGGCTGCAAGCCTTATTCTCCACAAACGCATCGAGACCACTGTGGCAAAAGCAAAGGCTCTGAAAAAATTTGTTGAGCCTATCATTACCAAATCGAAAGAGGACACCACCCACCAGCGTCGTGTTGTTTTCAGTTACCTGAAAGACAAATTTGCAACCGCGGAGTTGTTCCGCACCGTTGCTCCCAAGATTGCTGACCGTCCCGGTGGTTATACTCGTATTCTTCACACTGGTTTCCGTGTAGGTGACGCAGCAGAGATGTGTATCATCGAGCTCGTAGACTTCAACGAGACCTATGTTGAGGGCGTAGCACCTAAGGCTGCTGCTCCTAAGACCCGCCGTAGCCGCGCTAAGAAAGCGGTTGAGGCTGAGGTTGTAGCAGAGGGCGAGGCTCCCGTAGCAGAGGCTACCGAGGTTGCTGAGGCTCCCAAAGCAGCAAAGAAGCCCGCAGCAAAGAAACCTGCTGCTCCCAAGGCTCCCAAGGCAACCGCTGCTAAGACTTCGGGTGCTAAGGTTAAGGCTGTTAAGACCAGCGCTTCGAAGAAGGCTTAAAACGCACATAACGGGTGCTTTTTGCACCAAAATTCAGAGAGCGAGTTCCTCATTTACGCTTAGTAAACTGCGGACTCGCTCCTTTTTTTGGCACAAAAATCCCTCCGCTCTGTGCGTTTTCTGCTCTTCTTCGTTTTCTCTATATACGCTGAATAGAAATACCGACACAAAAGAGGCGTTACGCCTCCTCTCATCTCGTGTTATGCTTTTTTGGTTGGGAGAAATCCCATCATAAAAGCGTCACTCTGACGCCCCAAACCCCTCTGTTTTGCGCATTTTCTGCTCTTCTTCGTTTTCCCCCGATACATAGAATAGAAATCCCAGCGCAAAAGAGGCGTTACGCCTCCGCCTCCGTCTTGCCACGACTGCCGTAGGCAGGCGGTTGGCATCTACCGCACTTGATTTTGTCCACCGTCCACCGTCTACCGTCTACCGCCCACCGTCTATCGTCGACTGTCAACCGTCAACCGACCTAAGGTTTGCTACCCCTCCTTTGTTCACGGGTGTCTTTTTTAATACCCGAGAGGGTTGGATGTCCTTGGAATCCTTGAACCCCTGTAATCCTTTTGTCCCCCATTTTTTAGCCACAGGTCCCAAGAATACCAAGGATTTCAGGGGTGACAGGGTGACCCAAGATGGGGGTGTTTGTGATTTATGAAAAAGTTTTTAACTTTGTGATGTCGTGGGGTATTGACTTCTCCTCGGCGCTACATATTTGTTGATGAAAGTGTATTGGCTTTTATCCTTGAATGGAAATCTGGAAAATTTTCAATGCTACAAGGGAAGCATCACACTCGTCACTCCGTATTGCACAGTATTTGGGGTGTTCCATACCCTATACTCAATACGAGTGTGGGGTATGTTTATTTGTAGCATAGGTATTCCAGAACCTCCATTCAGATAGACTAATCGGCTCCACACTTTCTTTTTACCCGACACTAACCCGATTGTTGGGAGCCTCGATCGCAAAAAATTATGAGTTATGGAAGTTAAAAGAACTTTCTGTTTGGCGACACTCCTCATTGCAGCCCTTGCGTTTGTTGGTTGCGAGGCGGAGGAAGAACCCTATGTTTCGCCCTCTGGTCAGGAGGTTGCACCCGATGTGGTTATCAACACTCCTGCCGATGCTGTGACGGTCAATTTGCTGATTGAAGACGGTGTTTTTGATATCGAATTGACAAGCGCATTCAATTGGTCTACTACTGGTTATTACAACTATGCTAGTGATTATTTTTACTATACATATGAAGATGTTCGTTATAGGTTTAACTATAACGAGCAAATATGCGATTTGGGTGCAATGAATGGGCTTGGGAATATCACAACATTCTCTACTCCAAATCCAGCATACGAGTGTGCGGTTATAAAGGGGCATGGTTATATTTTTTATCGAGAGATAGCCCCCAATCGTGTAGTATCTAAAGACAATGATACCATAGAAGAGAGTGTTCAACAGGCTGTTTTCAACGACTATCTCAACAATAACGGCTTGGAATACTACTGCGTTTGGGTCAAAGATGTTTTTGAGAATGGCATCACAGTCCAATATGTTGTCCGCAACACATCGGTTGTAACTAACTTCTAAAAACAACAAACAATGAAGAGAGTTCTGCTAACACTATTGTTGCTGTTTGGTCTTTCGGCGAGTGTCAGTGCTGCCTCGTTTGACTATGTAAAAATCCACATCAGCAACAGCATTTGTTTGCCAGTGAAGGTGAATACAGACAAAGGAACATTCACCATTCGAGATACCAGAAACACGACTCTTCGTGCGGGCAGGGTAAATAGTGCATACGATTGCCGAGGCAATAGAATCATCTACAAGGAGGTGAAGAATTGGTCCTCTTCGGGCGATGATTTTTATTCGTATGAGTTTACCAGCACCTACTCTTCCTCTTCGGACTATTCGTCTTCATCGAGTTACTCTTCTTCCTATTCAAGTGGTTATTCCTCTGCGGCTTATGGCTTGGGTGGTGCTATTGGTATGGGCTTGGCTTCACTTGGAAATGGTTGGGACGATGAGTGCCATAGGATAGATATTGCAGCAGGCTATGGCTACTCCTATGGTGGTTATGGTGTTGCTATCAACTACCAAGCACCCTTTGTTTTTGGTGTCTCCTTTGGTTATGGTAAGAACCCCAACTATGGCGAATGGGGAGAGTATAAGAAAAACTGTTTCCATATCGGTCTGCAAATGTGGTTATCCTCGCACTGGAACCTCGAGGTTGGTGGTGGCAACTGCTTTATGGAGGGTGCCTCTGGTATGACCGTAGGTACAAATATGCAATTCCCCTTTACCGAAAGACTTGGTATTAGAGGTGGTATTGCAGGGGCTCTGACCTTTGAGAGCAACCCCGATAGTTATCTGTTGTGGAATGTTGGTCTTGTATGGCGACTATTCGCCGAAGAGTGGTAATTAAATAATACAAAATAACTATTATTATGAAGAAATTTTACTTGTTACTGATTGGCGCACTCTTTTTGGCAACGACTGCCGAGGCGCAAGATGTCATTGTACGCAAAGACGGCACCACTGTTCTCGCCAAGGTCGAGAAGGTGGGTACCAGCGAGATTGAGTACCGCAAATGGGGAAACATCGAAGGTCCCATATATAGTGCTGCCATTGCGGACATTATCTCCATAAACTACGAGAATGGCACTCGCGACACCTTCGAGAGCGCACCTGCTACCGAGGTTGCATCGGCAACAACCTCCACCTCCGTTAGCACAACCACCTCGGCGACTACTTCTGCCCCCAAGTCGAATTGGTATAGGGACCAAAAGTGGTTTACAATGAACCCAGAGTTGTTTGGTGTTAGAATGAGTTTGGAAGGAGAGGGCTATCTTGGTGCAGTATCTTCGGCGATAACCGCTTGGAATCTTGGTCGATTTTTCCACGCAGGCTTTGGCTTAGAGGTTTATTCTACAGCCTACGATGACAAATTTATGGTAAATGTCTTCGGAGATGTTTGTTGGTATGTTTTCGGCAAGAAGAAATTTACCCCTTACTACGACCTTAGGTTTGGTCTTTCTTCAATAGGTGGTATATATTTCCGAGAGGCTATGGGTTTGGCTATTGGTAATTGCACCCTCTCCGCAGGTATTGCGTTTGTGGGAATGATTGACGATGATGTACCCGCATGGGATCTCGCCTTTGGAATACATTTCTAAGGGAAATCTAACACTCCACATCAAGAATGTTTAGTCTTCGAGCCACCCCTCCGCAGGGTGGCTTTTTTGTGAGGGTGGCTCCGAGACAAAGAGTAGGGTAGAGCAGGGTCAATAAGCGATACACGGTATCGCATAAAAATTTTTGGGCACCTTTTTACAAAAAGGTGCAGGAGAAAATGGAGAAAAATACTAACTTTGTACTTATATCCGTTTTGCTTAATGTGGGCGGTGCCGAGAAGGCTCGGCGAAAAGGAGAAAATATACAAAAACACAACTATATGAGCGAGATTATTAACATTAAGGAACTTAACGAGCGTATTGAGAAGGAGAGCGTCTTTGTGGACTCCCTCTCGATGGAGATGGGTCGCGTGATTGTTGGTCAGCGTCACTTAGTAGATACGCTTTTGATAGGTCTGCTTACGGGCGGACATATCTTGTTGGAGGGTGTGCCGGGCTTGGCTAAGACCTTGGCTATTACCACGCTGTCGAAGGCTGTGGATGCTAAGTTTAGCCGTGTGCAGTTTACTCCCGACCTGTTGCCTGCCGACCTTGTGGGCACACTCATCTACTCCCAGAAGAATGAGGAGTTTACCGTAAAAAAAGGTCCCATCTTTGCGAACTTTGTGCTGGCAGACGAGATTAACCGCTCGCCCGCGAAGGTGCAGAGCGCGCTCTTGGAGGCTATGCAGGAGCGTCAGGTGACCATCGGCGAGGAGACCTTCGCTCTGCCCGAGCCCTTCCTTGTTATGGCAACTCAGAACCCCATCGAGCAGGAGGGTACCTACCCTCTGCCCGAGGCGCAGGTCGATAGGTTTATGCTCAAAGCCAAAATCTCATATCCCAAGCGCCAAGAGGAGAGAGATATTGTAAGGCTCAATCTTGCGGGCGAGGGTATGCCCGAGGTGCATAAGGTTGTGACTCCCGAGGATATTCTGAGGGCTCGTAAGGTTGTGAGCGATGTCTATATGGACGAGAAGATAGAGAAGTATATAGTGGATATCATCTTTGCCACAAGGGAGCCCGCCGAGTATGGTCTTTCGCGCCTTGCACCCATGATTTCCTATGGCGCATCGCCTCGTGCAAGTATCGCGCTGGCAAAAGCCTCGAAGGCATACGCCTTCATTAAACATAGGGGCTATGTTATCCCCGAAGATGTGAGGGCTATGTGTCACGATGTTTTGCGCCACCGCATAGGCTTGTCCTACGAGGCGGAGGCTGAGAATGTCACTTCGGAGGAGATTATTACCGAGATACTCAACGCAGTCGAAGTACCTTAAAATTAACTGAAAATTAAGGTGCGCCTTTGGCGCAGATATAAAAACTCGCAGGCGTAGCCTGCACCATAACTTTCAACTCTCAACTCTCAACTCTCAACTCAACAATGCGCGATACAGCCGACATACTCAAACAGGTTCGCAGGATTGAGATTAAGACTCGTAGTCTTTCGAACGACATCTTTGCGGGGCATTATCATAGTGCGTTCCGCGGTAGGGGTGTGTCGTTCAGCGAGGTCAGGGAGTATCGTTTGGGCGATGATGTGAGGGATATCGATTGGAATGTTACCGCCCGCACGCGCAAGCCCCACATCAAAATCTACGACGAGGAGAGGGAACTGACGATGATGCTTATGGTCGATGTCAGTGGTTCGGGGGCGTTTGGCTCGGGCGAGAGGAGCAAGCGCGATGTTATGACCGAGGTGGCTGCGGTGTTGGCTTTCTCGGCAGCGCAGAATAACGACAAGGTTGGCTGCTTGCTGTTTAGTGATAGGGTCGAGAAATTTATCCCTCCCAAGAAGGGTCGCTCACATATTCTTATGATTATTCGCACACTCTTGGAGTTTGAGCCCGAGAGCAAGGGGACCTCGCTTGTGGCACCCTTGGAGTACCTTACGGCTGTACTCAAAAAGCGCAGTACAACCTTTGTGCTGAGCGATTTTGATACACCCAAGAGCGAGGACGAAAGGCTCTCCAATGTGCTGGGTATTGCCTCGCGCAAACACGACCTTGTGGCCATCAAGGTCTATGACGAGCGCGATGCCGAGTTGCCCGATATGGGTTTGGTGGAGATGGAGGACTTGGAGAGTGGTCGCAGACTCTTTGTGGACACCTCTTCGAGGGCTGCAAGGGAGCATTATGCAGAGGTGTGGAGAGAACGCCACGAGGCTATGGATAAGGTACTCTCGCGTGCAAGGGTAGACCACGCCGATATTACCACCGAGGAGGACTATGTTAAGGAACTTATTAAACTTTTCAAAAGACGATAGATGAGAGGTTTGAGAAGATATATTGTTGCGCTTGGTGTGGTGCTGGGTGGTTTGCTGTCGGTCTTTGCGGTGGAGCCTGTGAGGATTGAGAGTGCCCGTTTTGTGCCCGATAGTGTGCTGCTTGGCGACCACTTCGACCTTGTTATGGAGGTTGTGAGCCGCGAGGGCTACGCTGTGGGCTTTCCCACCATCACTAATATTGGCGAGGGCAAAATAGAACTCCTCAAAGAGGAGAAGATTGATACCCTCGGGGCGGAGAATGGCGACTACCGCTTGCGCAAGAGGTGGCGTATGACCTCCTTCGAGCCTGCCATGTATAGCATCGACTCGATTGGTGTGCTCTACTCCGATGGTCGGAGAATAGACACACTCTTTGCCTCGGAACCCCTGCACTTGGAGGTGCAGATGATGCCTGTTGATACGGCACAGAAGACCATCTACGACATCAAACAACCCCTTAAAATTCCCGTTCTCTTTGGCGAGGTTGTCGAGACGGGAGGATATGTGCTTGGTGTGTTGGCTGTGTTGGCGGCATTGGTGGTTGCAGTGGTGCTCGTTGTGAGGAAGATAAGGCGCAAGGGCGGCGAGGCGGATAAACCCCAAGAGCCTGCCCACATTGTGGCAATACGCCACTTGGAGATGCTTCACAACCAAAAACTGTGGCAGAATGGTAAGGTTAAGGAGTACTACTCGCGCCTAACGGAGATTTTGCGCGAATACCTCGTGGGTCGCTATGGCGTGGGTGCTATGGAGATGACCACCGACGAGATTGTTGGGGCGATGAAAGAGGTGGAACTCTCGCCCAAACAGATATCCTCGCTTGGCACACTTCTCTCAGAGAGCGACCTTGTGAAGTTTGCGAAATATATCCCTGCCGAGGAGTACCACGAGGAGGCTTATAATACCGTCTACTACTTTGTGGAGGAGAGCAAGGAGGTTGCCGAGGAGATTGTCGCCCCCGAGGCACAAAACTTAGAGGATGTTGTCACCGAAGATAGAAAGGAAGGTGCAGATGAATAGGTTTGTGAAATATCTGTTGCCACTGCTGGCACTCTGCGTGGCGACTGCCGCCTTCGGACAAAAATACCCCGAGCGCAAACATGTCCGCAAGGGCAATAGACTCTACGAGAGCCAGCGTATGGAGGAAGCACAGAGGGAGTACCGCTCAGTGCTCCAAAAGGAGCCTCAAATGGTGGAGGGTAAGTTCAATCTTGGTGACTCGCAGTTTGCCATGGGGGATTTCGAGAGTGCCGAGAATACCTTTAAGGAACTTCTGAACTACCCCGACCTTACCGATGAGATAAAGGCTAAGACTCACTACAATATCGGCAACGCGCAGTTCCAACAACAGAAGTTGGAGGAGGCGTTGGAGTCTTACAAATCCTCGCTGAGGCTCAACCCTAACGATATGGAGGCGAAGTTTAACTACGCCTACACGAAGGCGATGTTGGAAAATCAGCAAAATCAGGACAACCAACAAAACCAAGATAATCAGCAGAATAACCAACAAAACCAAGACAACCAGCAACAACAGCCCGAAGGTCAGCAGGACGACCAACAGCAGGACAACCAGCAGGACAACGGGCAGAACGAGCAACCCGAGAGTGGCGAGCAACCTCAGCCTCGCCCCGAGAGCGAGCAGATGCTCGATGCTGTGCAGGCCGCCGAGGATAAGACTCGCGATAAGGTTGATGCTGAGAAGGCGGTGGTTGTGGGGCGTTCTGGTAAGAATTGGTAGCGAGCACATCTCGTGGGTGCTTTTTGCACCAAACTGCATATCGCAAGCTCCTCATTTGCGCTAAGCAAACTGCGGACTTGCTCATTTGTTTGGCACAAAAATCCCTCCACGATATGCACTCGCTGGGAGGAGAAGAAATATCTAGGACTACTATGATTTCTTAGAACTCTTAGAACAGAGCAAAGGTATAGCGATACGCAGTATCGCATAAAAATTTTTGGTAGCACCTTTTTATAAAAAGGTGCGAAAGAAAGGGAAAAGAAAGAAATGAAATTTGCAAATCCGAACATATTGTGGCTGTTGCTTGTGCTTGTGCCGATGGTGGGTTATTACCTATGGCGCGAGAGGGCTGGCGGGGCATCTCTTGGGGTGTCCAATGTGGGGGCTTTGGCAAAGGCTCCTCGTACTGCGCGTTACTATCTGCGCCACCTTCCACTTGTTCTAAGGTGTGCGGCTGTGGCTATGATGGTTGTGGCTTTGGCTCGTCCTCAGACCACCGAACAACTTAGCAAGACGACAGTTGAGGGTATAGATATAGTCTTAGCACTCGATGTGTCGGGTACTATGTTGGCGGCAGACTTTGTGCCCGATAGGCTTACGGCGGCTAAGGATGTGGCTGCGAAGTTTATTGCCGACCGCCCCAACGACCGTATAGGATTGGTGGTCTTTGCGGGTGAGAGTTATACTCAAAGTCCCCTGACTACCGACAAGGCTGCATTGCAAACACTCTTGGCACAGGTTGAGTTTGGTGTGGTGGATGATGGTACGGCTATCGGTATGGGCTTGGCTACGGCAGTCAATAGGCTCCGAGAGTCGGAGTCTAAGAGCAAGGTCATCATTCTGCTTACCGATGGTGTCAATAATGCAGGACAGATTGCGCCCCTTACGGCTGCCGAGATTGCTGCCGAGTATGGCATCAGGGTCTACACCATTGGCGTGGGTAAGAGGGGCTATGCGCCCTATCCATATTACGATGCGTGGGGTAAGGTACGCTACCAGCAGCAGAAGGTCGAGATTGACGAGCAGACACTGACGGATATTGCAGCCAAGACAGGCGGAGAGTACTTCCGTGCTACGGATAAGGGGGCTCTGCGCGATGTCTATGCGAAGATTAACGAACTCGAAAAGACTCGCATAGAGACCGACAACTACACCCGCCATACGGAACACTTTGCGGTGTTGCTTTTGTGGGCACTCTTGCTGTTGGTTGCAGAGTTTTTGGTTGAGCGAGTGTGGATAAATAAACTACCCTAAGGAGAGATGTTTAGATTTGCAAATATAGATTGGCTCTACCTGCTTTTGCTACTGCCTGTGATGGCGGTGGTGTTTGAGGTTATGCTCTCGCGTAGGCGTAGGGCTCTGGCACGCTTTGGCTCCCAGAGGGCGGTTGTGCGCTTGGCTCCCGATATGTCACAGCGTAAATTAAGGACTAAGTTTTGGCTCTTTGCGGTGGCGTGCGGTCTTGTGATTGTTGCCGCAGCGCGTCCCCAAGCAGGCTCCAAACTGAGAGAGGTTGAGCGCGAGGGCGTGGAGATTATGATGGCGATAGATGTCAGCAACTCGATGCTTGCGAGCGACTTTGCGCCCAATAGGTTGGAGCGTACGAAGTATGCCGTAAGTCGTGTTATCGAGGGGCTTTCGGAGGAACGCATAGGTGTTGTTGTCTTTGCGGGCGATGCCTATGTGCAACTACCCATCACTTCGGACTACCTTACGGCACGCAACTTTGTGGAACGCATCTCTCCCTCGCAGGTGTCGAAGCAGGGTACGGCTATCGGTGCCGCCATAGACCTCGCCACAAGTGCCTTTTCGAGCGAGTCGGAGGGTAGTAGGGTTGTGGTGCTGGTGACCGATGGCGAAAACCACGAAGATGATGCTTTGGCGGCAGCCGAGAGGGCAGCCTCGAAGGGTGTTGTGGTCTATACCATTGGTATCGGAACACCCGAGGGAGCCCCTATAAGCATTGGCGACGAGTTTATTCGCGACGATAAGGGCGAGATTGTGGTGTCGAAATTGGACGAAACCACACTCCAAAAGGTTGCAGCCACAACGGGCGGAGCCTATGTGAGGGCTACGAGTGCGAGTGTCGGCGTGCAGGAGATTGTCGATAAGATAAACCGCACCGAGAAATCGAAGTTCAAAACCGAGATATTCGAGGAGTATGACGAGAAGTTCCATATTCCACTCATTGCAGCACTCGTCTTGCTGCTGGTGGAGTGGTTTGTTTTACCGCGCCGCAATAGGGTGCTTGCTCGTTTCAATCTCTTTGGGAGCGGCAAGGAGTAGAGCGCGGAGTTTGCTCCTTTGCATAAAAATAACTAACTTTACCAATCGGACTTAAATAACACAGTTTACCTATGGCATATTTTGAGGTTTATGGCGGTCGCCCAATGGACAAGGGTGCCGAGATTACCCCACAGGGTGCGAAGAATGAGGCTTTGCAGATAATTTGTGCCACGCTGCTCACCGAGGAGCGTGTGACACTCCACAATGTTCCCGAGATTGTCGATGTGCTGGCTCTCATCGAGTTGTTGCGCAATCTTGGTGTGGAGGTTGAACGCCTCGGAGAGGGCACATATACCTTCCGCGCAAAGAATATAGACCTTGGCTATCTTCGTACCGAGGATTACCGCAAGCGTGGCTCGAAGTTGCGTGGCTCGGTGATGGTTATCGGTCCCCTGCTGGCTCGCTTCGGAGTGGCTTATATCCCCAAACCGGGTGGCGATAAGATTGGTCGCCGCCGCTTGGATACCCACTTTATTGGTTTCCAAAAGTTGGGCGCACATATCAACTTTGACTCTTCGGGCGACTTTTTCGAGGTGGACGCTTCGGCATTGAAGGGTACCTATATGCTCCTCGATGAGGCTTCGGTGACGGGTACGGCTAATATTGTTATGGCAGCCGTTTTGGCAGAGGGCACAACAACAATCTACAATGCGGCTTGTGAGCCCTACCTACAACAACTCTGCAAGATGCTCTGCCGTATGGGTGCAAAGATTGAGGGTATAGCCTCCAATCTGCTCACAATTCACGGTGTGAAGTCACTGGGTGGTACGACACATACAATGTTGCCCGATATGATTGAGGTGGGTAGTTTCATCGGCTTGGCGGCTATGACTCAGTCGGAACTCACAATCAAAAATGTGTCGTTTGAGAACCTCGGCATCATCCCCGCACAGTTTGCTCGTATGGGTATCCACTTTGAACAACGAGGCGACGACCTCTATATCCCCAAGCAGGAGCACTACGAGATAGAGAGTTTTATGGATGGCTCGATTATGACCATTGCCGATGCACCATGGCCTGGTCTTACTCCCGACCTACTGAGTGTATTCTTGGTGGTGGCAACTCAGGCAAAGGGCTCGGTTTTGATACACCAAAAGATGTTCGAGAGCCGCCTCTTCTTTGTGGATAAACTTATTGATATGGGTGCGCAGATTATCCTTTGCGACCCACACCGCGCTACGGTTATCGGTCACGACCACTCGCGCCGTCTTCGTCCCACAACAATGGCATCTCCCGATATTCGTGCAGGTGTTGCTCTGCTCTTGGCTGCACTCAACGCCGATGGTAGGAGCATAATCCAGAATGTTGAGCAGATTGACCGCGGCTACCAGAATATCGAGCAGAGGCTGAATAATCTCGGGCTAAAAATTGTCCGCCACGAGTAGCGAGTGTGCCTTGTGGGTGCTTTTCGCACCAAACTGCATATCGCAAGTTCCTCATTTACTCCGAGTAAACTGCGGAGCAAAATCAAAACCAAGCCTTGAACTCGCCACACATAAATCACCCTCAGGGTGGAGGAGTGGTGGTACTTGGAAAACCCACTTGTAAGGGATTTCTTGGAACTCTTGTTCTTCTTGTTTTTCCTGTTTT
>JAZNTX010000029.1:0-34324 GCA_045591965.1 Tidjanibacter sp.
ATTTCTTTGCCACTTTTGGTGGCAAAAGTGGCGCAAAAGCCACGCACCGCATCTCTGGCGGGAGCAAGACTCGCAAAACCTAAAACAAACGCCTTTGGCGGGTAAAGCATTTACCGTCTTTGTTTCTTAACGCTTTTGCGAGTCTTGCTCGTCACGACCGCACAAGGCGGTCGCTTCTCTGCCGCCGATGCGAAGTGCGAATTTACTGACCTCTCCCGCCTTCGGCACCCTCCCCTGACACAGGGGAGGGAGGTGGTTGTTGGACTCCCATATCTCTCATTTCTCCCATAACTCCCATAAAACACTCACGGGTATTAAAAAAGATACCCGCGAACAAAAAGGGGAATACAAAAAAGACACCCCCAAACCTCACGGGTATTAAAAAAGATGCCCACGAAGTTTTTTTTTGGGGGCTTAGGTCGGTAGACGGTTGACGGTTGACGGTTGACCTCTTCCCTGCGAGTGGGTTTTGTGGAGGGATTTTTGTGCCAAACAAATGAGCAAGTCCGCAGTTTACTAAGGGTAAATGAGGAACTTGCGATATGCGGTTTGGTGCAAAAAGCACCCATAAGGCACGCTCGCCACTCCGCGAGATGAACTCGGACTGACAAAATGTCAGTCCTCCCTGCTTGGCATATAGTTTGCTCCCATAGTGCCAAAACGAACTTAAAAAAACAAAAAAATAGAGAACTATGAAAAACGGAACTATCGGAGTAACAACGGAGAATATCTTTCCCGTAATCAAGAAATTCCTCTACTCGGACCACGAGATTTTCCTTCGTGAGATTGTTGCCAACGCTGTCGATGCATCGCAGAAGATGCGTACAATTGCTGCCAGCGGTGCTTACAATGGCGAACTTGGCGAGTTGAAGGTGCAAGTCAAAGTCGATGCCGAGAACAAGACCATCACTGTCAGCGACAACGGTATTGGCATGACAGCCGAGGAGGTTGATAGGTACATCAACCAGATTGCCTTCTCGTCGGCTGAGGAGTTTATGGAGAAGTACAAGGACCAAGCCATCATCGGTCACTTTGGTCTCGGTTTCTACTCGGCATTTATGGTTAGCCGCAAGGTGGAGATTCGCACCCAGAGTTACCACGCCGAGGAGCCCACAATGCTGTGGTCGTGCGACGGCACACCCGAATACACCCTTACCGAGAGCGAGAGCAAACGCGAGAGGGGTACGGATATCATCATGCACATTGCCGAAGAGTCGGAGGAGTTCCTTAGCGAGAGCCGTATTCGCGAGATGCTCCGCAAGTATTGTCGTTTCTTGCCCGTGGAGATTGTCTGCGGCAAGCACCAGGAGTGGAAGAACGGCAAGTACGAGGACACCGACCGCGACTATGTCATCAACGACACCGATCCCCTCTGGACCCGCAAGCCCACCGAGATTACCGAGGAGCAATACAAGGAGTTCTATGCAGAGTTGTACCCCACTGCCGAGGATCCTCTGTTCAGCATCCACCTGAACATCGACTACCCCTTCAACCTTACGGGTATTCTCTACTTCCCCAAGATTCGCAACAATTTCGAGGTACAGAAAAACCGTATACAACTCTACTGCAATCAGGTATTTGTTACCGACTCGGTAGAGGGCATAGTTCCCGAGTATCTCACTATGTTACACGGTGTTATCGACTCGCCCGACATCCCCTTGAATGTGTCGAGGAGTTACTTGCAGAGCGATAGCAATGTAAAGAAAATCTCCTCCTACATCACCCGCAAGGTAGGCGACAGGTTGCAGGAACTCTTTAACACCATGCGCCCCGAATTCGAGAGCAAATGGGACGACCTGAAAATCTTTATTGAGTATGGCATAGTAACCGACGAGAAGTTTGCCGAGAAAGCCAAGGGCTTCACACTGCTGAAAAATAGCGAGGGTAAATACTTCACTCCCGAGGAGTACCGCACGCTCACAGCAGACAACCAGACCGACAAAAACGGCAACCTCGTATGGCTCTACACAGACTCGGTGGAGGACAAGTTCTCCTTCGTGGAGGCAGCCAAGGCGAAGGGCTACGATATTCTTGTGATGGATGGTGCTTTGGACAACCACTTCATGGGCTACTTCGAGAGCAAGAACGAAAAGACGCGCTTTGTGAGGGTGGACTCCAATGTCATCGAGAAACTCATCGAAAAGGAGAACAATCTCTCGCTCGCCCTCACCACCGCACAGCAGGAGTTGTTGCGCCCCGTATTTGAGAGCCAACTGCCCGTGGAGGAGAAAATACACTACAACATCTCATTTGAGGCTATGGGCAGCGTCGAGGACCCCCTAACCATCACTCGCGTTGAGTTTATGCGCCGCATGAAGGAGATGGCACAGGTAAGTGGCGGTGGTATGAGTCAGTTCTATGCCCAGATGCCCGACAGTTACACCATAGCAATCAATGGCAACCACCCACTTGTGGCTGAGATTTTGGGCGATGTGGAGAGTGCGTGCGGCGAGCAGGTAAGCGCAGCAGAGAAGAAAATCCAAAGCCTCGAAAACCAACTCAACAGCCTCAACACTCTCTTGAAGGACAAGAAAGCCGAAGACCTCAGCGAAGAGGAGCGCAAAGAGAGGAGCGACCTCGAAGCCAAGATTGCCGAGCGACGCAACCAACGCACCGAACTCTTGCGCGAAGAGGGTGCTAAGAATGTGCTTGTAAAACAACTCATTGACCTCGCGCTACTCTCCAACGGAATGCTCAAAGGCGAAAGTCTTGCAGCCTTCATCCGAAGAAGCGTGAAACTGATACATAAATAGAGAAAAAGGGAGTTGAAACAACTCCCTTTTTCTATCTACGAATTTTCCGTTTTCAACTTTTTTTATACCTTTGTGGCGTGGAATGATTTGGCTGCTTGCAAACCACGCCATAGGTGGGCTCGATTGGGGGCTCGCAATTGGCAAAAAAGTGCTAAAAGGCAATGAGTTAGGGTCACCCCTAACCTATCCTTCCAAACAATCCACCAACAGAAAAAAAGGAAGTATAACCAAGTTGAAAAATTGACTTTTGGGAGCCTAATAACTCTCAACTTTCAACTTTCAACTTTCAACTTTGTAAATTATGGCTTTTTTGTTTACCTCCGAGTCGGTTTCGGAAGGACACCCCGACAAAGTGTCGGATCAGATTTCGGACGCAATTCTCGACGAGTTTTTACGCAATGATGCAACGAGTAAGGTTGCGTGCGAGACACTTTGCACCACAGGATTAGTAGTTGTTTCGGGCGAGGTGCGCTCGGATGCCTATGTTGATATTCAGGGCGTGGCTCGTAGGGTTATCAACCAGATTGGCTACAACCGTAGCGAGTTGCAGTTTGACGGCAATTCGTGCGGTATTCTCTCGGCTATCCACGAGCAGTCGGGCGACATCAATCAGGGCGTGGAGCGTGGCGAGAATGAGGAGCAGGGTGCCGGCGACCAAGGTATCATGTTCGGCTACGCTTGTACCGAGAGCCGCGAGTTGATGCCCGCGACACTCATCCTCTCACATGTTATCCTCAAAGAACTTGCAGCCATTCGCCGCGAGGGCAAGGTTATGCGCTATTTGCGCCCCGACTCAAAGAGTCAGGTAACTATCGAGTATGACGACAACGGCACTCCTCTGAGGGTTCACACCATTGTTGTTTCGACCCAGCACGACGATTTTGAGGATTGCCAGAGGATTATTGCCGAGGATGTGCGCACAATCCTTATTCCTCGCGTGAAGGCTCGCTTGGAGAGGGCTGGCGACCACTTGGCAGACCTCATTGGCGAGGAGTACATCCTCTATGTAAACCCCACGGGCAAGTTCGTTATTGGAGGTCCTCACGGAGATACGGGCTTGACGGGTCGCAAGATTATTGTCGATACCTACGGTGGTAGGGGCGCGCACGGTGGCGGTGCTTTTTCGGGCAAGGACTCCTCGAAGGTAGACCGCTCGGCAGCATATGCTGCACGCCATATTGCCAAAAATATGGTTGCCGCAGGTGTTGCGGAGCGTATGTTGGTGCAGGTTAGTTACGCTATTGGTGTAGCAGAGCCTATCAATATCTTTGTAGACACCTTTGGCACTTCAAAAGTTTCGCAAACCGACGGCGAGATTGCCCAGATTATAGACGAGATGTTCGACCTTCGCCCCGCAAGCATTGTAAGGCGTTTTGGTCTTACCAACCCCATCTTCGAGCCTACGGCATCATACGGTCACTTCGGTCGCCGTCCCTATACCGAGGAGATAGAACTCGTAAGGAATGGCAAGACCACCACCGAGGTTGTAAAATTCTTCGGCTGGGAGGAACTCGACGAGGTAGAGAACATCAAGAAAGTTTTTAATTTGTAGAGCAAACTCTACACTAAAAATTTGGTCTAATGTCAAAAGTCGCAGTCGGGCAAATACCCGACTGAAAACAATATATAGAAAAAGTCGTTAGACATTAGTCGTTAGTCGTTAGACAAGGAAAAATATATGGAAAAATTCATTATATCAAACGGTTGCGCACTGCGTATTACCGACTCGCGTAAGGGCGAGAAAACCATAATGCTTCTCCACGGTTACCTCGAAAGCCTCGATGTGTGGGAGGACTTCGTTAAACTTCTCTCGAAGGAGTACCGTGTTGTGGCTATGGATATCCCTGGGCACGGCATCTCGCAGGTTATGGGCGAGAAACACTCCATGAGTTTCCTTGCCGATACGGTTGTGGGCGTGCTCGACGAGTTGGAGATTGAGAAGGCGACCATTGTTGGTCACTCTATGGGTGGTTATGTGGCACTCCAAACCTTGCGCCTGCACCCCGAGCGTATGGAGGGTATTGTGCTGCTCAGTTCTACCCCCAACCCCGACAGCCCAGAGAAACTTGCCGACCGCGATAGGGAAATTGCGCTTGTGGAGGGTGGACACAAAGACCTCTTGGCGACAACGGCTGCCAAGAATGGCTTTGCGAGCGACAATTTGAAGAGGATGCAAGACGAGATTATCTTCCTCGAAGAGCAGGTGCTTGTTACCGAGCCCGAGGGTGTTGTAGCACTCCTTAGGGGTATGAAGGAGCGTGAGGATAGCAACGAGTTGCTGCGCCAATCATCTGTTCCTCAACTCTTTATTCTTGGCAAAAAAGATAGTTATATCCCTCTCGACAAGGCGGAGGCTATGGTTGCCGCCCACCCACAGGCAAAGGTTGTGTGGTTGGAGAATTCGGGACACCTCGGCTACTTCGAGGAGCCCGAGGCGTGCGCTGAGGCAATCAAAATGTTTTTAGAGAACAATCTGTTCTCTAAAAATGTCTAATGTCAAAAGGCGCGGGCGCGATGCGCCCGAGAACCCATACTCCCCGCTGGAATTATGAATGTTTAAGTTGGAAGATTTTGAAAAGTAAAGACATTTGACATTAGTCGTTAGACGTTTGACAAAAAAGAAAAAGGTATGAAGGTATATAAATTTGGTGGTGCCTCGGTTAAGGAGGCGGCAGGCGTTAAGAACCTTATGGAGATTGCTCGCCAGACGGAGGGTCGACTCTTTATTGTTGTGTCGGCTATGGGCAAGACTACCAACGCTCTCGAAAAGGTTATGGAGAGTTTTTGGAATGGTCGCACAGGCGAGGCAGTGGTGGCTATGCAGGGTATTGTGGACTACCACGCCGAGATTCTTGCCAACCTTTGGGGCGAACCTCACTTGCCCGAGAGGGTTAGGGGCTTCTACGAGGAGTTGGAGGAGATTATCACGCTCTCCAATCCCAAGAGCCGCACCTATGAGGAGTGGTACGATAGGATTGTGAGTTTCGGCGAACTTATCTCCACAGCCATTGTGAGCGAATATCTCAACCACGCAGGCGTTGGTAGCCATTGGCTCGATATGAGGCGTATATTCCTCACCAACAATCGTTTCCGCGATGCAAACATTGACATTGAGACCTCCTCGCCACGCCTTAGGCGTGCTGTGGAGTTGGCAGAGGAGAGGATTATTGTTGGTCAGGGTTTCATTGGTGCCACCGAGCAGGGCGCAACAACCACCATTGGTCGCGAGGGCTCGGACTACTCGGCAGCCGTAGCGGGCTACATCTTGGAGGCTGAGAGCGTGTCGATTTGGAAGGATGTGGAGGGTATCCTCAATGGCGATCCCAAGCAGTTCAAGGATGTGACCTACATCCCCGAACTTACCTACTTGGATGCTATCGAACTTGCATATAGTGGTGCTCAGATTATCCACCCCAAGACCATCAAACCTCTTCAAAATAAGAGTATTCCGCTCTATGTGAAGTGCTTTGTAAACCCATCGCTCCCCGGCAGTGTCATCAAGGCGGAGATTGAGAAACCCATCGACACCCCCATCCTCATTTTGAAGAAGAACCAGATACTGCTCTCCATCAAACCCGAGGACTACTCCTTCATCTTGGAGGAGCGTATGGCGGAGGTCTTTGCCATTTTGGAGCGCCACCGCGCAAAGGTACATTTGGTGCAGAACTCGGCTATCAGCATGGCTCTCTGCATTGACGATACTCGCTATTTGAGCGAGATTGTCGATTCGCTCCACAAGGCGGGCTTCTCGGTGAAGTATAATACCGATATGGAACTTCTGACCATTCGCGGTTACCGTCACGAGCAACTTGCGGAGTTTGTGGAGTCGGAGGAGGTCTATATGACGCAGCGCTCGCGCAAGGTGCTGCGCATCATCCGCAAAAACAAATAGATTACTAATTCATAAGAATATCACGCGACAATAATGGCAGACGAAAAGATTATTTTTTCGATGGTGGGTGTGAGCAAGGTGCTTACCAACAACCGCAAGATTCTCAACAACATCTACCTCTCGTTCTTCTATGGTGCAAAGATTGGTATCGTAGGTCTAAACGGCTCGGGTAAATCTACCCTTATGAAGATTATCGCCGGCTTGGATAAGAGTTTTCAGGGCGAGGTGGTCTTCTCCCCTGGGTACTCGGTGGGATACTTGGAGCAGGAGCCTCAACTCGACGATAGCAAGACCGTGCGCGAAATTGTGGAGGAGGGTTGCGCACAGACCGTTGCCCTCTTGAAGGAGTACGAGGAGATAAACCTCAAATTCTGCGAACCTATGAGCGACGAGGAGATGGCAAAACTCATCGAGCGTCAGGGCGAACTTACCGAGGCTATCGACCATGTCAACGGCTGGGAGATTGATAGTATGTTGGAGAGGGCTATGGATGCTCTGCGTTGTCCCGAGGAGAGCAGGCTTGTGAGTACCCTTTCGGGTGGCGAGCGTAGGCGTGTAGCACTCTGCCGTTTGTTGTTGCAGGAGCCCGATGTGCTTCTTTTGGACGAGCCTACCAACCACCTCGATGCCGAGAGTATCGACTGGTTGGAGCAGCACCTCAACCAATATAAAGGTACGGTCATTGCCGTAACCCACGACCGCTACTTCCTCGACAATGTGGCAGGTTGGATTTTGGAACTCGACCGTGGCGAGGGTATTCCTTGGAAGGGCAACTATTCGAGTTGGCTCGACCAGAAGACCACCCGTTTGGCTATGGAGGAGAAGCAGGAGAGCAAACGCCGCAAGGCTTTGGAGCGCGAGTTGGAGTGGGTGCGCATGAGCCCCAAGGCTCGCCACGCCAAGAGCAAAGCCCGTCTGGGTGCCTACGACAAGATGCTCAACGAGGATACAAAGCAGAAGGAGGAGAAACTCGAAATATACATTCCCAACGGTCCCCGTCTGGGCAATGTGGTTATCGAGGCTCATGGCGTGTCTAAGGCATTTGGCGACAGGGTGCTGTATGAGGATTTGAACTTCGTACTGCCCCCCGCAGGTATTGTGGGTGTTATTGGTCCCAACGGTACGGGTAAGACCACTCTGTTCCGTATGATTATGGGCTTGGAGCAGCCCACCAGCGGCTCGTTCAAAGTGGGCGAGACGGTAAAACTCGCCTATGTAGACCAGCAACATAAGAGTATCGACCCCGAGAAGACCGTCTTTGAGGTTATCTCGCAGAACAGCGAACTCATAACCCTCGGCAACCGCCAGATTAACGCTCGCGCCTATGTTGGCAGGTTCAATTTCAGCGGTGCCGATCAGGAAAAGAAGTGCGGTGTGTTGTCGGGTGGTGAGCGCAATAGGCTCCACCTCGCGTTGGCACTCAAAGAGGAGGGTAATGTACTGCTCCTCGATGAGCCCACCAACGATATCGATGTAAACACCCTGCGTGCTTTGGAGGAGGGCTTGGAGAACTTTGCTGGTTGTGCGGTGGTTATCTCGCACGATAGGTGGTTCCTCGATAGGGTTGCAACCCACATCCTCTCGTTTGAGGACGAGGGCAAAGTGGTATTCTTCGAGGGTACATACTCCGAGTACGAGGAGCACAAGAGGGCTCAGGGCATCGACACCACGCCCCACAGGGTTAAATACAGAAAATTAATCGAGAACTAATTTTCTGTACTGTCTAACGTCTAACGACAAACGTCAAAAGTTCTAAAAACAAAGATGTTAGGCAAAAAAATAATTGAATTTTACAAAACAAAATAGAAAAGACATTGGATGTTAGACATTAGACATTGGACATTAGACAAAAAATTATGGCACAAAAACCAAGTATTCCAAAGGGAACAAGGGACTTTTCGCCTGTTGAGATGACAAGGCGTAACTATATGTTCGACACCATCAAGAGCGTATTCCGCGCCTACGGCTACGCGCCCCTCGAAACTCCTGCCATGGAGAACCTTTCGACACTGATGGGTAAGTATGGCGAGGAGGGCGACAAACTCCTCTTCAAGATTCTCAACTCGGGCGACTTTATGGACAAAGTGACCCCCGAGCAACTCGCTGGCTCGTCGGCAGCCCTCGCAACGAAGATTTGCGAGAAAGGCTTGCGCTACGACCTTACGGTGCCCTTTGCGAGGTTTGTAGTTCAGCACCAAGCCGAGATTGCCTTCCCCTTCAAACGCTATCAGGTGCAGCCCGTATGGCGTGCCGACCGCCCACAGAAGGGTCGCTATCGCGAGTTCTATCAGTGCGATGTGGATGCCATCGGTAGCCGCTCGTTGCTCTACGAGGCTGAGTTGGTGCAGATTGTCGAGAGCGTATTCTCGAAACTCGGCATCAATGTAGTTTTGAAACTCAACAACCGCAAAATTCTCTTCGGTATTGCCGAGGCTATCGGTCACGCCGACAAGATGATAGACATTACCGTAGCCATCGACAAGTTAGACAAAATCGGTATGGAGAATGTGGAGAAAGAACTCCTCGAAAGGGGTATTGAGAGCGAGGCTATCGAGCGCCTCAAACCCATCCTCGCGCTCTCTGGCACCACTGCCGAGAAACTCGCCACACTCCGCACCACCCTTGCCGAGAGCCCCACGGGACTCAAAGGCGTGGAGGAGATGGAGGAACTCTTCGGACTGATTGCCGACTATGGCACAGGGCTCGAAATCGAACTCGACCTCTCGCTCGCTCGCGGTTTGAACTACTATACGGGCGCAATCTTCGAGGTTAAGGCTAAGGACTACCAGATTGGTAGCATCTGCGGTGGCGGTCGCTACGACGACCTGACGGGTATCTTCGGACTGCCCGACACCAGCGGTGTGGGTATCTCGTTTGGTGCAGACCGCATCTACGATGTGATGCTCGGCTTGGGACTCTTCCCAGAGGAGGCTCAGATGACCACCAAGGTTATGTTTGTGAACTTCGGTGGCGAGGAGCGCACCGCATCGCTCGGTCTACTCAAAAAGTTGCGTGCAGCAGGTATTTCCAGCGACATCTATCCCGATAGTGCAAAGATGAAAAAACAGATGGAGTATGCCAATAAAAGAGCCATTCCATTCGTTGTAATAGTAGGCGAGAGCGAGCGTATGGAGGGTGTTGCCACCGTAAAGAATATGACCGAAGGCACCCAAGAGAGGGTCGCATTTGACGCTTTGGTAGACTATTTGAGATAATGAAAAGAGTTGCAGTTGTGATAGTTATGTTGCTTGTGGGTCTCGGCTCCGCGGCAGCACAAGGTTTTAGAAACGAGGTGGAGAAGTTCACCTCGTTCTACTACTATCTCAACTCGCTCTATGTCGAAGAGCCCGACAACAAGGAACTCGTAGGCAAAGCCATCACAGCCGTTCTCGAAAGCCTCGACCCACACTCCTCCTACTCCACTCCCGAACAGATGAAACGCGAGATGGAGATGAACGAAGGCTCCTTTGGTGGTATGGGTGTTGAGTTTAGCATTGTAAGGGATACGGTGAGGGTTATCTCCACCCGCAAAGATACTCCCGCACATAGGGCAGGCTTGGTGACAGGCGATGCAATCATCTCTGTGGGCGACACCACCGCCATAGGCATTACCCACAACCGCATAAGCGAGATTATGCGTGGCAAGGTGGGTAGTAGCATAACTCTTGGAGTACTCAAAGAGGGCGAAACCTCTCCCCAAGAGATTACTCTCACACGCGCAGCCATACCTATTGCGACCGTCGATGCCGCCTATACCTTATATAATATAGGCTATATACGCGTCAATCGCTTTGCCGACCAAACTATGGCGGAATTCCGCAAAGCATACGAATCGCTTGGGGAGATTGAGGGACTTATCCTCGACCTGAGAGGCAATGGTGGCGGACTACTCACCGAGGCAATAGATATGGCGGGCTTCTTCCTGCCCCGCAAATCGCTCATAACCACCACCTCGGGGCGCAAAGAGGAACCATACAACCACTACTCCAAGGGCAAAGGCACCTGCACCACTACCCCACTTGTGATACTCGTAGACGGCTCTTCTGCCTCGGCAAGCGAACTTGTTAGCGGAGCGTTGCAGGACTACGATAGGGCTGTCATTGTTGGTCGCCAAACCTTTGGCAAGGGATTGGTACAAAAGCAGGTGATGCTCGACGATGGCTCGGCAGTTCGCATAACAACCTCGCACTATTACACTCCCAGCGGGCGTTGCATACAGCGTCCCTACGAGAAGGGAAAGAGCAAGGAGTACTACTTCGACCACGCCGAGCGTATGCTCTCGCCCACCTACCGCGATTCGCTCTTGGCAGTAGCACCCAAATACAAAACGCTGGTCAATGGTCGTACTGTGACGGGTGGTGGCGGCATAACCCCCGATGTCTATATCGATATAGACCCCACCGAGGACTACACCTACGCCAATCGTGTATCTATGTCGGTATATTTCAACGACTTTGTCAGCACACTATTTTTGGATTATAGGGAGCAACTACAAGCCCACTACCCCACCTTTGAGCAGTTCAACGAGCAGTTCATTGTTCCGCAATCTCTCATTGACAAACTCGTGGAGGAGATGAACAACAAAGGCATAGCCCCAACCGAAAAGGGTATGACCGAGAGCCGCGAGATACTCAGCGTTATCCTCAAAGCCACTCTTGCTCGCAAACTATGGGGCGAGGAGTCGGCATTTAGGGTAACAACCACCCACAACGACAAAGAGTTCTCGGAGGCAATGAGCATCCTGCTCAACCCCACAAGGTACAACGCAATACTCGGAAATGCCCAATAGCATTTCCGAGTATCGTGTTGTATGTCCAACGTCTAACGTCAATAGTCCTAAGTCTTATAGAGTATTTAAGTAGCCTATGATTTTCCCTCTCCTAACTTAGGGGAGGGATAAAATACTCGCAGGCGAAGCCTGCACCGCAATTTTCAATTTTCAATTCTCAATTCTCAATTCTCAATTCTCCTATAAGCCTTAGGTCGGTAGACGGTAGACGGTAGACAATAATTTTGATTTTTGCATTTTGAATTTTGAATTCCAAAAAATTTCCGTATCTTTGCACGCCCGAAATATACGGGTAATGGAATTACATAATTAACACACAAAGTATTAACCAATTAAAAGTACGAAGAAGTGGATTCTTTGAGTTACAAAACCATCTCGGCTAATGCGGCTACTGTTAACAAACAGTGGTATGTTATCGACGCAGAAAACGAGGTGCTCGGACGACTTGCTTCGCAGGTTGCGAAAATCTTGCGCGGCAAAAACAAGCCCGATTTCACTCCTCATGTAGATTGCGGTGACTATGTTATCGTTATCAACGCTGACAAAGTGAAACTTACGGGTAAGAAGATGACCGATAAGGTCTATGTACACCACACAGGCTACCCCGGTGGTCAGCGATTCAACACTCCCGCTGAGCGCTTGGAGAACAAGCCTGAATTCCTTGTTCAGAACGCTGTTAAAGGCATGTTGCCCAAAACACGCCTTGGCGTTGCTATTCTTAAAAACTTGAAGGTTTATGCAGGTGCGGAGCATCCCCATGTTGCACAGAACCCCAAAGCAATCAAACTCAACGAGATTAAGTAAACACGAAAACTATGGAAGTTGTAAACACCGTAGGACGCAGGAAAGCAGCTGTTGCTCGCGTTTACGTTAAGCCCGGTAACGGTACTATTACCATCAACAAGAAACCCTTGGAGGTTTACTTCCCCTTGGACATTTTCCAGTTCGTTGTGAAACAGCCCTTGCTTGTTCTCAACCAGATGGAGAGTTATGACATCAACATCAACCTCGATGGTGGTGGCATTCACGGTCAGGCAGAAGCAGCCCGCATGGGTATCGCTCGCGCACTTTGCGAGATCGACGCTGAGAACCGCACTATCTTGAAGAAGAACGGTTTCCTCACTCGTGACGCACGCGAGGTTGAGCGTAAGAAACCCGGTCAGCCCGGTGCTCGCCGTAAATTCCAGTTCAGCAAGCGTTAATTTTTCCAAGCGTTCGCACCAAAAAACTGCACGAAAGAGGTTTACAAATCCGCCAGACCACCCCTATTTGCTGCATAGCGAAGGCAGCCTAAGAATACAAAGGGGAAGCCAAGAGCCTATGGCAGCATAGGGAGTGCTACTGGAAGATTGCCCTTTCGCGGAAAACCGAGGAGACCGTCACAAGGTGACGCTACCCGCTCGGTTGAAAAAAAGAGAAAAAAGAAAAGAAAAACACACGATTAGAAATGCCACGTACAGATTTTAATCAATTATTGGAGGCTGGCGTACACTTTGGCCACCTCAAAAGAAAATGGAATCCCAAAATGGCTCCCTACATCTTCATGGAGAAGGGCGGGATTCATATCATCGACCTCCACAAAACTGTGGTAAAAATCGATGAGGCGGCAGCAGCCATGAAACAGATTGCTAAGAGTGGTCGCAGGATTCTCTTCGTAGCAACCAAGAAACAGGCTAAAGAGATTGTTGCCGAGAAGGTGCAAGCAGTAGGTATGCCCTATGTTACCGAGCGTTGGCCCGGTGGTATGCTTACAAACTTCCCCACAATACGCAAGGCCGTTAAGAAGATGGCTACCATCGACAAGATGAACGCCGACGGCACTTACGACAAATTCTCCAAACGCGAGAAACTCCAAATCGCTCGTCAGAGGGCTAAATTGGAGAAGAACCTTGGCTCTATTGCCGATTTGACTCGCCTCCCCGCTGCATTGTTCGTTGTAGATGTGCAGAAAGAGGTAAATGCAGTGCGTGAGGCTCGCCGCCTCAACATTCCCGTCTTTGCAATGGTTGATACTTGCTGTGACCCCACCGACATCGACTATGTAATTCCTGCAAATGACGACCGCGCACAGAGCATTGCTGTAATTCTCGACGCTATGTGTGGTGCTATCAACGAGGGTCTCGAAGAGCGCCGCATTGAGAAAGAGAAAGAGGCTGAGGAGAACGCTGCAAAAGAGACAGCCGCTCCCGAGAAGAAAACCCGCGCACGCAAGACCGTAAAGGTTGAGACTCCCGCTGCTGAGGAGGCTCCTGCTGCTGAGGTTGAGGCTCCCGCAGAGGTAGTTGCTGAGTAAGCAAAAAGATAGACAAAGTCAAACCTTTTAATAGAGAAAAAAGACTATGGCTGTTACACTTACAGACATCAAAAAACTCCGCGACATGACCCAAGCGGGTATGATGGATTGCAAAAAGGCTCTCGAAGAGGCTAATGGCGATATGCAGCGTGCAATCGAAATCATTCGCGAGAAAGGTAAACTCGTAGCCGCAAAACGCTCGGATCGTACCGCTTCGGAGGGTATCGTTGTAGCAACTGCTGCTCAGGGCAAAGCATACATCGTATGCCTTGCTTGCGAGACCGACTTCGTTGCTCAGGTAGACACCTTTGGTGCTACTGCACAGACCATCCTTGACATTGCTGTTGCTAACGACGCAGCAAACCTCGAGGCTCTCTTGGCTTGCGCAACTGCTGACGGTCGTACCGTTGCAGACCTCGTAACCGAGAAGACCGGTCAGACTGGTGAGAAGGTAGAGGTTCCCTACTACTATCGTATCGAGGCTCCCTTCTGCGCTCAGTATGTACACTTCAACAAAAAACTCGGTGCTCTTGTTGGTTTCAACAAAGAGGTTGAGGAGTCGCTTGCAAAGGGTATCGCAATGCAGGTTGTATCGATGAACCCCGTTGCTGTGTCGGCAGACCTCGTTCCCCAGGAAGTTGTTGATGAGGAGCTCAAAACCGCTACTCAGAAGACCAAAGACGAGTTGGTACAGAAGGCTGTTGATGCTGCTCTTTCGAAAGCAGGTATCAATCCCGCACATGTTGATAGCGAGGACCACATTGAGTCGAATCAGGCTAAGGGTTGGATCACCGCTGAGCAGGCTGAGCAGGCTCGCGAGATCATCAAGACCGTATCGGCTGAGAAGGCTGCAAACCTCCCCGCACAGATGGTTGAGAACATCGCAAAAGGTCGTTTGGCTAAGTTCTTCAAGGAGCAGACCTTGGAGGAGCAGGCTTACCAGATGGGCGATGGCAAGACTTCCGTTAAGGATGTCCTCAAAGCCGCTGACGCTGAGGCTAAGATCGTTGGTTTCTACCGCGTATCGCTCTGCGACTAATTCCCTTATTTGGGTATAAAAAAAGAGAGGCTCGCCAAAACGAGCCTCTCTTTTTTTGTTGACCGACGACCGACAACCGCCCCTAAATCATTAAAGCCCTTAATGGCATTAAGGAGTGACAAGAGTGACAGAATCCTATCTTTCCTATCTTTCCTGTTACACCCCTCTGCCACGGGTATCTTTTTTAATACCCGTAACATAGGATAGGGAATAGGCGACTGTGGCTGTTAACCCGTTATTTTTTCTTGGGATTGGCTGGAAACCACCCTTTCTTAACCCTATTTTCCTGTTCAATAAGTTCGTGGATAGACCAAAAACAGGAGAATGACACCACACCTGTGATAGTCGCCCAAATGAGATTATGGATGAAAAGCGACCAAATACCAAAACCTATTCCACATAGCGCAAATATCCACCAGCATCGTTTCCCAAAGTAGTACTCTGCCTTGATAACAATGGGATGAAAAAGTCCTATTATGAGAAATGTCGCCAAGCCGACAATAATTCCAATGTAGTTCATAACAAAAATCTTCTACGCTATTATAACAGCTCTTCGAGCCTTGCCACGGGAGCCACGCCCAAATCACTCTCCTCGCCATTGAGGTAACGATAGTAACCCGCAACGGCAATCATCGCTGCATTGTCGGTAGTAAATTTCAGCGGTGGCAGGTAGGTTTTCCAATGGCGACGCCTACCCTCCTCGGCGATAGCCTCACGCAAACCAGAGTTTGCCGACACACCACCCGCAATGGCAATCTCGTTAATATCGAGTGCCTTAGCAGCCTTCACAAGTTTCTTCAAGAGTATGTCGATGATGGTCTTTTGGAGCGACGCACAGAGGTCTGCTTTGTTCTCCTCAATGAAGTTGGGGTTCTCCTCCATGTGGTCGCGCAGGAAGTAGAGGAACGATGTTTTCAGACCACTAAAACTATAATCGAAACCATCCACCGAGGGCTTGGCAAAGCGGAAACGCTCGGGGTCACCCTCGTGTGCAAGTCGGTCGATTACGGGGCCCCCTGGGTAGGGCAAGCCCATAACCTTTGCACACTTGTCGAAAGCCTCGCCCGCAGCATCGTCAATAGTTGTGCCCACAATCTCAAATTCGAGGGGCGAGATAACCTTCACAAGTTGGGTGTGTCCGCCCGAAACAAGCAGACAGAGGAAGGGAAATTGGGGATGAGGTAACTCCTCGTTGGGAAGGTCGATGAGGTGCGAGAGAATGTGTCCCTGCAAGTGATTAACCTCGACCATAGGTATATTTTTTGCAAGCGAAAGACCCTTGGTAAACGACACTCCAACCAAGAGCGAGCCGAGCAACCCAGGTCCTCGCGTAAAGGCGATAGCGTCCAAATCGTCTGCCGTAATGCCTGCCTCGCGCAGTGCCGTATCTATCACAGGCACAATGTTTTGCTGATGCGCACGCGAAGCAAGTTCGGGGATTACGCCACCATATTTGACATGCACCGCCTGTGAGGCAATAACATTGGAGAGCATCTTTGTATCCTGCAAAACAGCAGCCGAGGTGTCGTCACACGAGGACTCTATACCTAAAATAATGGGTTCCATATTTGTTTTTCGACAATAAAATTCGTAAAATTGTAGGTTAAAAGCACCAACGATGAGCAAAGTTACAAAAAAAATAGCAAAATTCCTACTTCACACCCTCGCGGGCGTGGTTTTAGTTGCTATTTTGCTCATTTTGGCTGTGGCGATGGCGATGTCGTTGCCCCGCGTGCAGACTTTTGTTGCTCAGAGTGCCACCGAGTGGCTCAATAATAAGTGCGGCACAAACATCTCTGTTGGTGCCATATCTCTCGAAAATATCACAACCCTTACAGCCGAGGAACTCTATGTCGAGGACCTTGCGGGCGACACACTCCTTTGGGTAGGTAAGTTGAGCGGCAGGATTGACCGCGAGGCTCTTCTCCACGATGGGCGTTTTGTCCCCTACGACGCAAAGGTTAGGGATGCAAAACTCTACCTTGTAGACGACAACAATGGTGAAAAAAGTACCAACCTTGACAGGCTTATAGAACACATCTCCTCTTGCCTTGCAGCCGACACCACCTCCAATGGTGGGGACTTCTCTATCCGCGATGTCGAGGCAGAGAATTTCCGTTTTAAGCTCTACAATACACAACTTGCTGGCAAAACCCCTCCCACCTCCATCGACTACTCCGATATGGATATTATGATTGCCTCGGCGAACTTTGGCGAGATTGCCATAGAGGGAGCCGATGTGGTAATCAGCAATGTGAGCAACCTCAACGCCACCGACAAGAGCGGTGCCGAACTTCACGAGAGTTCATTCGGAATGCTGAGGGTTGGCGTTGGTGGTCTTCTCGACTTCAAGGATATAGACTTCCTTTCGGGCGGCTCCCACCTTGTAATTCCTTCGCTTGTGCTGAGTGCGTCTGACTGGGAGGAGTACAAGGAGTTTTGCGACAAGGTGCGCCTCACGCTCGAAACCGAGGGCTCTGTTTTGGAGCCTCAATCGGCAGGTAAGTGGGTGCACGAATTGGGCGTATTTGGAGTTAGGGGATACGACATCAGCGGCTTGTTCGATGGTGTTGTAAACGACTTTATTGTGGATATCGGGGGTACGCTCTACGACTCGGATATCTATGTAGATGGCAATGTAAAGGATATCACGCTACCCTCGAAACTTCGTGCCGACCTAAACTTGGACCTCTCGACCACCCCCGCGAAGGTGGCAGATATCTACCAAAGCATACTCCACCAACCCCTCACAAAGGAGGTTAGTTTGTGGCTCGACAAGTTCAACTCGCTCGCATTGGTGGCTCACGCTAAGGTGCAACCCGAAGAGGTCACCACCACCGCTACCCTCTCCACCGACCTTGGAGATGTGGATATCGACGGCACACTGACCTATGGCTCGAGTACCGCTTTTGTTGGTAACCTGAGCGGTCGCGGAGTAGAGATTGGCAAGTTGCTGAAAATCTCCGACATTGGCGAAACGGATGTAGCAGCGACGGGCAATGTGGCTCTTATGGATACGGCTGTCGTGGGCGATATAGGTGTTACTATCGACTCCTTCAATTGGAAGGATTATGATTTTGAGAACATAAACCTCCACGCCAACCTCTCGGAGAGTGCCATCCAAGCATCCGTTGTATCCAACGACCCCAATGTGTTGCTCTCTGCCGAGGGTAGTGGCGTGCTCTCTGCCGAGGAGCCCGAATACAACCTTAACCTCAACCTCGAAAGGGTCAATTTCGACGCTATTGGATTGAGTACTTCGGAGCGCGAGGCGTGGCTATCGTGCAATATGGACGCCTCGCTTAGAGGGGGCTCGCTCGATAGGATGATTGGTAGGGCTATGATTAATAACCTCACCTACGCCACCGCTACCGACACACTCTCTACGGAACTTGTAAACATTTCGCTTGCGGGTGGCGAGAGGGATAAGAGTTTTTCAATCTACTCCCCCATCCTCGATTTGGAGTATCGCAGTATGGCATCCTATGGCGATGTGATAGACTACCTAACCAAGACACTCCCCTCGCAACTTCCTCTCGGTACTCACGATAGCCACAATGCGGAGCAAGCGGTTGTGGTGTATGGCGACAGACTCTATGCCGCAGACGACCATACGGCAGTGTCGGTTAATATCAAAGAGGGAGAAGGCTTAGCAACCGTTCTATACCCCAATGCCGACCTTGCGCCCGACAGTTCGCTGAGCATAGAATTTTCGCCCAAGAGCGAGGAGTTCAACATGTTGCTCGAAAGTGACTATATGTCATTCGACGATGTTGTCGTATCGCACCTACGCATTGAGGCAGATGGCGAAGCCCAGAGCCTCAACCTCGAAGTGGAGTGCGAGGAGTTGCTTGCTGCGGAACTCTCCATTCCCGACATTACACTCTCTGCGGTTACAAGTAGCGACAACGAGGTGGATGTTGCGCTCTTTTTCAGCAATGCAGACTCGGCACTTAGCGGACAACTCTCCGCCCACGCCACCCTTGCACGCGCTGCAAACAACGCCATAACGGTAAGTTCCCACATTACCGACTCCTACATCATCACACCCCACCAGCGTTGGGACATTCTCGCCCCCAGCATTATCTACTCACCCGAGGGTGTTGCGATAGATAATTTCCGCATTGAGAGTGCCAACGGAAGCGTTGATGTCAATGGCGAAATATCCAAATCCAATAAGAAGGGGCTGCAACTTACTCTCCAAAACCTTATGCTCAACGAATGGATGGGTCTTATAGGTGGTGGCACCGACAACATCTCGGGTGCTTTGGATGGCAAGATGGAACTCTACTCCATCCTCTCCCGCCCCTATGGTGTGGGAGCCATTGCACTCTCCTCTCTTTCGGTTGGAGGTGTCTATATTGACCCCTTGGATATCAGTGTGGAGATTCCCAAACGGAGCGAAAACATACTCTTTGAACTCAACAACAGCCTCCAAGAGAAACGACTTGCCGAGGGACACTTCAACTACTCCACCGCGAGATACGATGCGCGTGTTGATGTGCAGGAGTTGGAACTCTCGATGCTCAATCCCTTGCTGGATGGCGTTGCGGAGGATATTGGGGGCAAAGGAGCCATCGACCTAAACATCTCGGGCGTAGGCAACCAACTCAACCTCGATGGCACGATTACCATCGATAATTTTGGAGCCAAATTGGGCTTTACGGGCGCACGATATAGTGCCTCGCAGGTGGCGTTGAACTTTGCGGACAACAGGGCCACCCTCTCCCCCGTTAGGATAGAGGATGGCGAGGGAGGCTGGGCAGATGCCGATGGCAACCTCAACCTCCAAACACTCTCGAATGTGGAGTATAGCCTTTCGCTCATACCCCACAACCTTGTGACCATTGACCTCACGGAGGAGAGCGGCAGTCCGTTCTATGGCAAAGTCTTCGCTTCGGGAGCCGCACACCTCTCTTCGCACGGAGGCAACACCGAGATTAGCGGAGCCATAAGTACGGGTACAGGCTCTCTCTTCTGCCTACCTCTTACGGGCAATAACGACTTTGCAGGTGCCGACTTTGTAACCTTTGTAGACCACTCGCAAGATCAGGTCGAAGAGAGTTCGGAACTTGTGGCTCGCAAGAAGATGGAAATGATGGAGCGCAAACTAAAACGCATTGTGGGCAACACCACTATCGATATGATGTTGAGCGTGGATACGGGCACACTGCTAAGGCTTATTATCGACCCCGAAACGGAGAATATCATTGAGGCTCGCGGTGTGGCAGACCTTGGCATAACGCTCGACGAACGCAAGAACGAGTTTGCCATCCGTGGTGACTACGAGATTTCGGAGGGTGTCTACGACTTCAACTTCCAGAACATTATTACCAAACAATTTGAAATCAACCCCAATAGTTATATACGCTGGAATGGAAGTCCTCTGGATGCGAATATAGATGTTGGAGCCACCTATAAACTCAAAACCTCGCTCGCCCCTCTGCTTGGTGGCGAGAGCACCGCTTCGAGGGCTTCGACCCCAGTGGAGTGTATCGTAGATCTCACGGGTAGTCTGGCAAATGTGGATGTAAGTTTCGACATCAATGTTCCCAACGCCAATACCGAGTACCAGAGCATTTTGTCGAGTTACTTCTCCTCGCAGGAGATGATGGCAACACAGTTTGTCTACCTGCTCACACTCGGCAACTTCTACTCCGACAATTCGGCATCGCAGACCAATACTGCGAGTGCTGCGGGTACGGCTATCGGCTTTGAGTTCTTGGCAGACCAAGTGAGCCGCCTTGTGTCGAACGATGCTTATAAGTTCGATCTTAAATATAGGGCTATTGACGACACCTCGTCGAGTTATAGTATCGACTTCCAAACGGAGATTATAGACGACAGGCTCCTGTTGGAGTTGGAGGCAAATGTGGATACGGGCGACTACTACCAATTGGGCGACAATAGCAACCAACTCTCGGGCGGAGGTGCCGTCACCCTGCTGCTCGATGATATGGGCGACTTCTACCTGAGGGGCTTCTCGCGCACCATCGACCGCTTCGACGAGAACCAAGGCTTGCAGGAGAACGGTGTGGGCTTGTACTACAAACGCAGTTTCAACCGCCTTTCGGACCTTTGGCGCAAAAAAAAGAGCAGCAAAAGGGATGATAGTGAAAAAAATGGTAACTTTGTAGCCACAGAAGAGCAAGAGATAACTCCAAACGAAAACAATAAAGAAAAATAAATAGCAATAAAGAAACTATGATTAGACTACTTCAAAGCGTGGTACTCGACGGAGGTACTGCGGCAGTTGCAGAAAAGACAATGGGATTTGGCGAACTTTTTATGGCAGGTGGCTGGCTTATGTGGCCTCTTTTGCTGTTGGGTGGCGTGGTGATTTTCATCTTTGTTGAGAGGTTTATTGCCATCCGTAAGGCGACCAAGATTGACCCAAACTTCATGAATCGCCTGAGGGATTTTATCTGCGATGGCAAGATTGACGCTGCACTGCGCTTGTGCAAGAAGACCGACAGCCCCGTTGCCCGTATGATGGAGAAGGGTATCAGCCGCATTGGTCGTCCTATGGGCGACATCCAGACATCTATTGAGAATGTTGCAAACCTCGAAGTTGCCAAACTCGAAAACGGTCTTCCCATCTTGGCGACCATTGCCAGCGGTGCTCCTATGCTCGGTTTCTTGGGTACGGTACTCGGTATGGTTAAGGCATTTATGCAGATGAGCGAGGCTGGTGGTGTTGTAGATATGAGTGCGCTCTCGGGCGGTATGTATGTGGCAATGATTACCACCATCGCCGGTCTTATTGTAGGTATCCCTGCCCACTTTGGCTACAACTACCTTGTGGCTCGCATCGAGAAACTCATCTTCCAGATGGAGGCTAACTCCATCGCCTTTATGGATATTTTGAACCAACCCGTAGAGAAAAAATAGGTGTAACGATGGCTATCAAACGCGGAACGAAAATCATTAAGGAGGCGGGCTCTTCGGCGCAGACAGACCTTATCTTTCTGCTCTTGATGTTTATGATGATGGCTACCACCCTCATCAACCCCAACGCCCTGAAACTGACGCTCCCCAAGAGTAGCAACCAACTCAAAGAGCGTCCCTATACGACTGTGAGCGTTACCAAAGACCTCCAATTCTATGTGGATGGCGAGAGGATACCCTTCGGCAACCTCGAAGCAGCACTCGCCTTGAAGATGGCAGAGAGCGAGGATAAGACCATCTCGCTCCACTCCGACGAGGGTGTGCCTATTGGCGAGATTGTGAAGGTTATGAATATCGCCAATCGCAACCAATACCGCCTAATTTTGGCGACACAGCCCGAATAGCAGAGAATATTAAACCCTAATCCAAACAGCAGACTATGAATATCGGTGGCAGTCCATTTGGTAGAGTTGTGGGTGGAGTCTTCGTAGGACTCTACGCACTGCTGTTTGGTGCCCTTATGCTGTGGGGTGGCGTGAGTGTCGATGTCGAGCAGACCCAGCAGGGTATCTTGGTCGATTTCGGCACAAGTCCCGATGTGGGCAGTGGCGAGGAGGAGGCGACACTTGCCGACGACTACTCACTACCCGAGCCCACAACAACTCCCAAGGCTGCGGAGCCCGTGCAGACCCAGCAGGTCGAGGAGAGTCCCGCGGTGGAGGAGGCAAATATCGCCACCGACACCTCCGCTCCCGAGGCGGAGCAAAAGGAGGTCGAGCCCACACCTCCTGCCGAAGAACCCAAGCCCCGCGAGGTAAACCAGAGGGCACTCTTCCCCGGCAATAAACCCTCCTCGGAGTCCCAGAGCGAGGGCACGACCGATAAGTCGGAGGGTAATCAGGGCTACATTGGCGGCACCCAGAGCGACACCTACGATGGTACAGGCGGCGAGGGAGGCTTCGAGCCCGACTGGAACTTGGAGGGCAGACGACCCCGCACAGAATTCCCCCGCCCGAAATATGTGGGCGATGACCGTGGAGTGGTCGTTATGAGGATATGGGTTAATGGCAATGGCGATGTTATGGGTGCCGATTTCGAGGCAAAAGGCTCTACTGTCAAACCCACCTCTCCACTTGTGAACGAGGCTCGCAAGGCTGCCCTCGGAGTGAAGTTTAACGAGAGCGAACAGGATATTCAGGAGGGTTTCATAACCTACCTCTTTACGCACAAATACTAATCTCGCAATGAAAAGGTTTATGTTACTTACCCTTATTATTCTCTCCATAATCAACCTGTTTAGCGCGAAGGGCGAGAAAAGGGTTGCCGAGATAACCTTCGAGCAACTGAGCCACAACTTCGGAGAACTCCAACAAGGGGGCGAGAAGATTTCGTACCTCTTCGAGTTTACCAATACGGGCAACGCTCCGCTCGTTGTCACCCGCACCACCTCTTCGTGCCGTTGCATTAGCGTTAAGGCACCCAAACGCCCCGTGGCAGTAGGCGAAAAGGGGGCGATAGAGGTAACCTACGACCCGAAGGATGTGGGCGTATTTAATAAGAGCATAGAGATTCACGCCAATATCGCGGGCGGCTATGTAACACTCTTCGTCACTGGCGAAGTGAAGTAGAAAAAAGGTCAGTCGGTTTCGACTGACCTTTTTTCTATGTCTAATGTCTAAGGTCAAATGTCTAACGACCTAAGGCTTAGCACCCCTTGCTCTTGGGTAAGAGGTCGGCAGACGGTTGGCGGTAGACAATAAAAAACTCCCTTTGTTGCACAACAATAAGAGTTTTTTATTATATTTGTGAATTGAATAACACAACGAAAAGAAGAAACAATCAATCATAATAACTACCTTAAAACAAAAAACTATGGCAAGAGAACTTAAAATCAGAGACTTAACCCTTCGTGACGGTCAGCAGTCGGCTTTTGCTACCCGTCTGAACCAAAATCAGGTAGAGCGCGTTTTGCCCTACTACAAAGACGCTGCTTTCTATGCAATGGAGGTATGGGGCGGTGCAGTGCCCGACTCGGTGATGCGTTTTTTGGGTGAGAATCCTTGGAACCGTTTGGAGAGCATCAAGAAGGCTGTGGGCGATGTTTCGTACCTCACCGCACTCTCGCGTGGTCGTAACCTCTTCGGCTATGCTCCCTATGGTGACGATGTTATCGAGGGCTTCTCGCGTAACGCTATCGAGAGCGGCTTGGGCATCATGCGTATCTTTGACGCTCTGAACGATGTGGACAATGTAAAATCGACCATTAAGTATATTAAGAAGTATGGCGGTATTGCTGACTGCGCTGTGTGCTACACCGTAGACCCCAAATACCCCAAACTCTCCTTCTTTGACAAACTCCGTGGTAAGAAAAATCCTGCTCCCGTATTTACCGACGACTACTTCGTAGGCAAGGCAAAAGAACTCGCTGCGCTGGGTGCAGATATGATTACCATCAAGGATATGAGTGGTCTTATTCCTCCCAAGAGGGTTTACAACCTCATCAAGGCTATCAAGGCTAATGTATCCATTCCCGTAGACTTCCACACCCACTGTACCCCTGGTTACGGCTTGGCTTCGGTTGTGGCTGCTATTGCTGCTGGTGTTGATATTGTTGATACCAACATCTGGAACTTCGCAGGCGGTCCTGCTGCTCCCGCGTTGGAACTCGTCTACATCTTCGCAGGCAAGATGGATGTTAAGTTGGGCGTAAATATGGAGGCTGTGGCTAAGATTAACGCCGAGTTGCTCGGCATCCGCAAGGAGTTGGAGGCTTACGATGCAGTGAAGAAATTCCCCAACCCCTTCAACCCCCTCACCGACACTCTCCCTGCTGAGATTGATGCTCAATTCGACCGCGCAGTGAAGGCTGCTTACGCTGTTGACGAGGAGACATTGATTGACGCTTGCCACAAGATTGAGGACTACTTCGGCTTCCCCAAACCCAACGAACTCGTGCAGAAAGCCGAGATTCCCGGTGGTATGTATACCAACATGGTGGCTCAACTTAAAGGCTTGAAGAGCGAGCACCTCTTGGAGCCCGCAATGAAACTCATTCCTTCGGTGCGCTTGGACGCAGGTCTTCCTCCTCTGGTAACTCCTACCAGCCAGATTGTTGGTTCGCAGGCTGTTAGTTGCGCTATCGCTTTGGAGAAGGGTAAAGATAAATATGCTACCACCTCGACTCAGTTTGTAAACTTGGTTAAAGGTGAGTATGGTCGCTCTCCCGTAGAGATTGACCCCGAGTTCCGTTTGAAGATTGCCGGCACTCGCGAGGCTATCCCCTACGACACCTCGAAGAACCAGCGTCAGCCCAACCCCGTATTGGAGAATGCTGGTGGCGTGAAACTCGCCGAGAACGAGAAAGAGGAGTTGTTGCTCGAACTCTTCCCCGCAGTTGCTAAGGACTACCTCACCAAGGTTAAGACCGAGCGCTGGGCTGCTACCAAACCTGCCGAGGCTCCCAAGGCTGAGGAGGCACCCAAAGCAGAGGCTGCAAAACCCGCCGAGAAAGTTTCGGGTAAGGTTGTGGCTGCTCCCCTCCCAGGTAAAGTTGTGGAGATTTGCGTGAAGGTTGGCGACACCGTTAAGGCAGGTCAGAAAGTTGCTGTTTTGGAGGCTATGAAGATGGAGAACGACATTCCTTCGGAGCACTCGGGTGTTGTAAAACAGATCTTGGTTGCCGAGGGCGACACCTTGCAGGAGGGTCAGGCTATCCTCGTGATTGCCGATGCAGTAGTGGAGGCTCCCAAAGCCGCTGCTCCCGTAGCAGGCAAGAAGGTTGCTGCTCCTCTGCCAGGTAAAGTTCTCGAAATTTGCGTAAAAGAGGGCGACACCATTAAGGCAGGTCAGAAAGTTGCCGTTTTGGAGGCTATGAAGATGGAGAACGACATTCCTTCGGACTACGACGGTGTTGTTCGCCAGATTTTGGTTGCCGAGGGCGACACCCTGCAAGAGGGTCAGGCAATGTTTGTGGTTGAATAATCCATAAATAATACCTATCTTTGTGACCTACCTATCGGTACCGACCGACAGGTAGGTCACTTTTTAAGCATAAGAAACTATGGCAAAGGAACAAGTATTGGTATGTGGCGGTGCGGGCTATATCGGCTCCCACACCACCGTTGCGCTCATCGAGGCGGGCTATGATGTGGTAATAATAGACAATCTCTCCAACTCGGATATGGGAGCCGTGGAGGGTGTAAGGAAGATTACGGGCGTAGATGTGCCTTTCGAGCAGGTAGACTGCTGCGACAAGGAGGCACTTCGTGCTGTTTTCAAGAAGTACCCTTTCCGCTCGGCTATCCACTTTGCAGCCTATAAGGCTGTGGGCGAGAGCGTTGAAGACCCACTGAAATACTACTCCAACAACCTCACATCGTTCCTCAACATCTTGGAGTTGATGAGGGAAGAGGGCAGGGAGAATATTCTCTTCTCCTCGTCGGCTACGGTCTACGGCGAGCCCGAGGCACTGCCCGTTACGGAGCAATCTCCCCGCCAACCTGCCACCTCGCCCTACGGTAATACCAAGCAGATGTGCGAGGATATCCTGCGTGACTCGATGACCGCATACGAGGGTATGAAGGGTATTGCTCTCCGCTATTTCAATCCTATGGGCGCACACCCATCGGCACTCATTGGCGAGTTGCCTCGTGGCGTGCCCAACAACCTTGTACCTTTCATCACACAGACCGCTGCGGGCGTTAGGGAGTGCCTCTCGATTTTTGGCGACGACTACCCCACCCCCGATGGCACCTGCATCCGCGACTATATTGATGTGGTGGATTTGGCTGGCGCACATGTTGCCGCCATCAGCCGCCTGATAGAGGGTAGGAATAGAGCCAAATATGAAGTTTTCAATGTGGGCACCGGCAATGGCACCTCGGTTTTGGAACTTGTGAAGGCTTTTGAGAGGGTTAATAACCTCTCGCTCAACTACCGCATTACGGGCAGAAGGGCTGGCGACACTGTGGAGGTGTGGGCAGATACCTCGCTTGCCAACGAGGAACTCGGCTGGAAAGCCACCCGCACCCTCGACGAAACCCTCGCTGCCGCTTGGGCATGGGAGAAGAATGTGAGAGGGCTAAAATAGTTGAGAGTTGAGAGTTGAGAGTTGAGAGTTGAGAGTTGGCAAATGCGAGTAAGCGAGGGCAGAGGCTGCTTGCAGACTATGCCGAGCAGGAGCATTTTAGAGCAGCCGTAGGCTGGTCAAAGTTGAAAGTTGAAAGTTAAGCGGGCGAGCCTAATGGCTCGCCCGAGTCTTTATTAAAAATCTTCCTTTTCGTATGTGGTGGGGTCGAAGAAACTCTCGTCAAAATTGACTAAGTAGACTTCGCATGTAGCGCGCGAAATGGCGGTGTAGAGCCAGCGCAGGAACTCCCTATTCATACGCTCCTCGCCAAAGAGTAACCTATCGATAAAGACAGCACTCCACTGTCCGCCCTGCGCCTTGTGGCAGGTTACAGCATAGGCGAACTTTACCTGCATGGCGTTGTAGTAGTCGTTCTCCCTCACCTCGCGCATACGCTTAGGCTTGCTCTTAATATCCTGATAGTCACCCTCAACAGCATAGAAAAGTTCCTTCATTTGGTCGCGCGAGAGTGCAGGCGAGAAGGAGTTCAGCGTGTCGAGCAGCAGATTGCACTCCACCTCGTAGTCGTCGTAGTCGGGGAAACGGAGTGTAGCCTCGGCAAAGCGAAAACCGTAGAGATTTTTGAAGCGGCGTATGCGCCTGAGTTGCGCCACATCGCCATTGGCAATAAAGGCAGCCTTCGCATCCTCGTCACGCTCGGTGTAGTGGTAGTTATTTTTGACAACCATCAGCATATCGCCCGAGTCAATCTCCTCCTCGGCATAGAGCACACGCGCACGAATACCCTGATTGAAGTGTACGGCTCGCTTGTTGCTGCGCGTAATGACAATAACCTCGTCTTTGCCGTAGCGCGAATAGCACTCCTCAATTTTTTCCATAAACTCGCCACCCGAAATAGCCTTAAAGTCTGGGTAACTCATATCCAGCAGGGGTGTTTCGTAGATGCGGTTTTCAATCATACAACGCACCATCGTAGCGTTGAAGAGTATGCCACTCTGCTCTTCTTGACGCACCACCTCATCGAGGGTGTTGTAACTCACCGAGCCATAGACCGCCATTTTGCTGGGGTTGAGTGCGGGCGAGAGTTCGTGTCCTATGGGTGGCAACTGTGCCGAATCGCCCACAAACATTATGCGACACCTCTGCCCCTGACGCACATACTCAAAGAGGTCGTCGAGCAGCGAGCCCGAACCAAAGAGCGACCCTTCGTCGGAGTAGTCGGCAATCATCGAAGCCTCGTCAATAATAAATACGGCATCCTTCTCGCGGTTGAAATTCAGGTCGAATTTGGAGTCGAAACCTCCCGATGTACGCTCGCGGTAGATGCGCTTGTGGATAGTATAGGCTGGGGTTGAAGGCGCAAAACGAGTCATAACCTTTGCTGCACGCCCTGTGGGGGCGAGCAAAATGGGTTTAAGGTTCAACTCTTTGAGTACCTCCACGAAGGCTGCTATGAGTGTGGTTTTACCCGTTCCGGCATAGCCATTGAGGATAAATATACGCTCATAATCTTCGTCGGAAATCCACTCTGCGAGAGATTCTATAATTTTTTTCTGCCCAAAAGTTGGAGCAAATTGAAATTTGCCGTAAATTTGGGACGCAATGTGCTCACTAAGCATATTAACTATTGTTTTACGCTACAAACTTAACAACAAAAATAGAAATGAAAAAGACTATTATCCAAATCGTTCTTGCAATTGTTATGGTTGCATTGGCTTATCTGCTCTACGACAGCATTATGGCACCTGTGCGTTTTGACAACACTCGTATCGCACGCGAGAAGGCTGTAATTGAGCGTATCAGCGACATTCGTGCTGCTCAGCGTGGTTACAAGCAGGTACACGGTGTATACACAGGCTCGTTTGACACACTTATCAACTTCGTTCTCACCGCCGAGATGACCTTTGAGCGTCAGCTCGTGTCGGCAGACGACTCGGTAGGTTTGGCTCGCCTGAAAAGACTCCGCAAGAAAAATATTGAGAAATTTACCGTTAAGGCTATCGATACTGTCTTCGGCGCAAAGAAACTCACCCCCGAGCAGGTTGAGCAACTCCGCTATATCCCCTTCTCGGCAGCCGCTAATGATGGCGAGGTTAAGGAGTTCATCATGGGCGCAGGCAAGGTAGAGGTTGGTAATGTGATGGTTCCCGTATTTGAGGCTAAGGCTCCCTACAAAACATTCCTCCTCGACCAGAACGAGCAGTTGCTTATTAACCTTATCGACGAGCAGAAGAATGTACTCTACCGCTACCCCGGTATCAAAGTAGGTGACCTCCACCAAGCAACCAACGATGCAGGTAACTGGGAGTAATGAGATAAAAAACAATGTTTCAAGATTGTCCATTCGTATCCCGAGTGGACAATCTTTGCATTGTGAGAACTCTGCCGTAGGCTCAGAGGTCACCACCATCGACCTTTGGGTTGAGGGTGCAGTGGTTGTCCCCTACCCCGCGGCTCTTGTAGAGCAGTTGGATTTGAGGTCTATGATGACTTCTTCGGGCGTGGCGTTTGACGAGGGCGACAGACTCTTTGTGAGCGACAACAGCGGGGCGATAAACTATGCCCTGAGGCTCTCGGCGGAGAGTGCTGCTGTGGTTGATGCGTGGCGTCAGGAGGGCAAGAGCGTGCGTATTCTCTCGCCTCTTATGAGTTGCGTCACCCGCGCAGTTATGGGTTGCAGGCGCAAAAAGATGGTCGTCATAACCATATTAGATGGCATTGCCTATGTGGCATACACCCACGAGAAACACCTCCACTATGCCGAGGCTCTGCCCGTGGATGGCGAGGAGGAATTGGTAAACTTGCTGGCACATCTCAACCAAGACTTCGACCTGCGCAAGGCACGCTTCACACTTCTCGGAGAGAGTAGCGAGAGGTACTACAAAATACTCCGCCAATACTTCCGCAGGGTGAGGGTTGAAAGTTGAGGCAAATGCGAGTAAGCGAGGGTAGAGCGGGCTTGCACGCTATGCCGAGCAGGAGCATTTTAGAGCACGCGTAGCGTGGTCAATTGAGAGTTGAAAGTTGAGAGTTTTCCCATATCTCTCATATCTCCCACAACTCTCATAAGCCTTAGGACTATTGACATTAGACGATAAAAACATTAAGAGTGCATCTCGCTGAGCAGATGCCCGCGAGATGCAATCGAACAACGAAAAAACAACTTTAAGACTCCATATCACGGAGCAGATGCAAGGCTTGCGAAATGCGAGAAAGCGGAGTTTGCTTGGCGCAAATGAGCATTTCGAGCACGAGCGTAACGCAGCAGATGCCCGCGAGATGGAGTCGAACAACAAATATGTATGCGTATAATAAGCGGTAAATATAGAGGCAGAACTATCGTTCCCCCTCGCAATCTTAGGGCTCGCCCCACGACCGATTTTGCTAAGGAGAACCTCTTTAATGTCTTGGGCAACCTTGTGGACTTCGAGGATATCGATGTTTTGGATCTCTTTTCGGGCACCGGCTCTATTAGTTACGAGTTTTGTTCGAGGGGTGCGAGGAGTGTTACGAGTGTAGAGGTCAATCCGGTGCATAACGCTTTCATACGCAAGACTGCCAAGGAGTTGGGATTTACGACGCTCTACGCCACCCACGCCAATGTTTTCCTCTATTTGAAGAGTTGTGGCAAGCAGTTTGATGTGATATTCTCGGACGCTCCCTACGACTTGGAGGGTAGCGAGGAGGTTATCAGCCTTGTTTTGGAGCGCGACTTGCTTAGAGAAGAGGGTTTTTTGGTCTTTGAACACTCCAAGGACAAGAACTTTGAAGACCACCCTAACTTTTGGCAATCAAGAAGTTACGGCAGTGTACAATTTTCGTTCTTCAAAAAAGCGTAAAAAAACTCAAAAAAAAGGTGTTGGAAATTTGCAGAAACAAAAATTTGTACTACTTTTGTACCGCAATCAGAAACACGGTGTGGTAGTTCAGCTGGTTAGAATGCCTGCCTGTCACGCAGGAGGTCGCGAGTTCGAGTCTCGTCCATACCGCAACAAAGAACGGAAGTCTTTTGACTTCCGTTTTTTGTTTATGGTCGGTTGTGATATCGAACTCGCGACCTCCGAAGTCCCCCTTTCTCAAAGGGGGATTTAGGGGGAATGTAAATATTGTTCGCGAGAAAATGGCACGCGCGCAGCGCGGGCTCGAGTCTCGTCCATACCGCAAAGAGTAAAGGAGTCCTTTCGGACTCCTTTGCTCTTTTATTGTATCGGTGTAGTATCGAACTCGCGACCGACTAAGCCTCCCCCTTGATAATTTGCCGACAATTGCCTAATTTTGTAAAAACTTGATTTGTTATGAAACTGCGCACCCTATTTTTACTCCTTGCGACCACAGCCTTTGCATCGTGCTGTGGCGAGCGTTATGTTAGTTACACCGACAGCTTCGATGCGAGCGATGTTACACTCTTCTATGCCGCCGAGGGCAAGGGCAAACCCGTCATACTACTCCACGGCAACGGAGGCAGCCACAACGATATGGAGACCACCACACGCCAGATAGCACAGGCGGGCTACATGGTCTACGCCCTCGACTCACGCGGTCAGGGCAGTAATACCCCACTTGCCGAGTATCACTACCACGATATGGCTACCGACCTGCACGAATTCATCACCGCCAAGGGATTGGAACAACCTGCGGTGTTCGGTTTTAGCGATGGTGGCATCGTGGCTCTGATGACGGAGGTTATGTACCCGGGGACGCTTGGAGCCATCGCTACGGGCGGTGCCAATATCTTCGTGAGGGGTGCCCTAACGCCCGAATTCGAGGAGTATTTTCTCTCGCAGACCGACCCCAACCCACTGAATGTTATGATGATGAACGAGCCCACCATGACGGTGGAGGATATGCAATCCATAGCCTGCCCTGCACTGATTATGGCGGGCGATGGTGACCTCATACGCGAGGAACACACCCAACTGATTGGCGACAATATCCCGCAGGGCAAAACGCTGATTGTCCCCGATGCCGACCACGGCTCCTACATCATCCACTCCACCCGCGTGGGCGACCTGCTACTCGAATTCTTCGAGGAGATTGGGTACTAATTTTTACCCCCTGAAATGCACAAAGGGTACACAAGAGATATCTTGCGTGCCCTTTATTGCGCAACGACACGAGCCGCTCTACTCGGCTCGGTATTCGAGCAGGTCGGCGGGCGTACACTCCAACTCCCTGCAAATAGCATCGAGCGTGGAGAACCTCACAGCCTTCGCCTTGCCCGTTTTCAGTATGGAGAGGTTGGCAATGGTTATGCCCACGCGCTCCGAGAGTTCGCTGAGGGACATCTTGCGCTTGGCAAGCATCACATCCAAGTTCACTATAATCATAACTCCGCCCTCCTCTATTAGATGGTTAAATCACTCTCCTCGCTCAATAGTACGGCTCGGTTATAGAAGAAAGCCACCAAGAGCAGCAAACCACCGCCCAAAATGGTGTGGGTGTCAATCTGAATGTAACGCGCTCCGCTGATGACGGGGAGGTTGCTGTCGCAAAGGGCGTAGATGGCATAGGGCAACAACGACCAAAATAGTAACTTGCTGTTTGCCCTCACAAATGGACCACTCTCGGAACGGAAGATGTTGCAGACAAAAATCACAAACATCACTACCAACACCGCTGTTGAGAGTGCACGACCGGTGACGATAGCCATTTTCAACGCCCCGTGCTGCGACCAATCCACCGCTGGCTCCCAGAGCCCCGACGCGATGTTGTAGGTCTGCACCCCCACACCGAGAGCGTGGAGCAACATAAACATAAAGAGGACCAAAATCCCCACATAAATCAAAATTCTACTCGCACTTTTCATAATTCATACCATTTTTATAATGTTAGTTTCGTTAAACTTATACCCACTTTTATAATCGTTAAAGGATAATTATTTATTGTTTTTCGATACAAAGATAGCGCAAAAATCCAAAACTCCAAACGAAAAACAAAAAATATTTATCGTTTTACAATAAATTTCCCTCCCAAACCCACGATAGCACCACCTATCAAAAAGTTAGGAACCCCTCCCCGCAAGGAACCTTCTACCATAACCCCCAAGCCAATCACTTCAACTTATTCGAGGCGAAATAACACCAAATAGGAAAACTTTTCCTATATTTGTGAAACATTAACCCCAAACAACACAGCCTATGAAGCATTAGCGTAGTACGAATACGCACATTTTAAGACATATACGAAAAAGCGTTTTAGCTTTATTCTGCTACCTAAAAGTTTGGCGACTGTATAGAAAACAGCAGGGATATTGCAAGAATGCTCGTACCAATTGGTGCGGGCTTTTGGATATTCTGCTGTTAGGTTACGCCAAACACCTTAGGTAGAGAATATACTAAAAGCACCGCACTTTTTGTGTAATATAATCATCTAATTGTATATAACTACTCCAAACATTCACTTAAATTATTATTTATCTATGGGACAAAATGACGATTTAATCAAGGCTGGTACAGCTTATGCAGCAGGTCAATCTATTATGAGTAATGCAGCTTATAACCTTCGCAAACAAGCAGAAGAAATGGCAGAAAAAACTAAGCACATTACTATAGAAGAACAATTACAAGAAAATATCGCTAAATTTATTTTGGCGGGAAACCAAGAAGAAGCATTTGCATGGCTTAACGAGTGTATGCAAACGGAAATAATTGGTCATGCAAAACATCAAAATGACAATGCAATTATTCTTGACAAGATTATTGAAAAAACCATCAATAAATACACTCCTTTCTATGAAAAGATAAGCAAAAGCATGCCCGCTAATCTTGCACAATCTAATGGTTCTCAAATATGCTCACTTTTAGGAATAGAACTTCTTCCTCAATCTTACTATGACGAGCAGAAAGAAATACGAGCAAGACAAGAAGAAAAGGAGGGGTGTGGTTTAGCATTTAGAGCTGTTCTCATGATAATAGGCATACTACTTCTTATTGGTATTCCAATGTGTTCATAGCAAATCGACAGGAGGGTATAGTGGTATACTCTCCTATTTTTGATTATATTATTTCAGCATAATAACAACTTTCAAAACAAAATTTGAAGCACTCCCAATTGAAGAGCGAGGAGTGTCCCCTTTCCCCCCACAAGTTCAGGGCAACCTCCCAATTTGGGAGCGAGGAACGCCGTTCCGAGCGGGGCGGGTGGGGTGCGCCAAAGGCGCACAAGAAAAAAAATCGCACTTGCATCGGCGACGGATAAGCGACCGCATTGTGCGGTCGTGACGAGCAAGAGTCGCAAAAGCGTTAAAAAATGAAGACGGCAAATGCTTTGCCCGCGCAGCGTTCATTTTAGATTTTGCGAGTCTTGCTCCCGCCAGAGATGCGGTGCGTGGCTTTTGCGCCACTTTTGCCACCAAAAGTGGCAAAGAAATTGGGCAACCTCAGTCGCCCTAAAACACACGCCCCCGCGCTCCGCGCCCCCCTAACTTAGAGGGGGAATAACGCAAGGTAGATGCCAACCGCCTGCCATTCGGCAGTCGTGGCAAGACGGACAGACCTCACCCGCCTTCGGCACCCTCTCCTAACTTAGAAGATGGTGTTTGGGGCAGTCGTGGCAAGACGCAAAAGGCGCGAGTATTAAAAA
>JAZNTX010000030.1:0-41376 GCA_045591965.1 Tidjanibacter sp.
CTGCAATAACACACGACTTACATCTTTGAGTGCCGTGGAAATAGAGCACTTCGACAACATCTCGTTTGCCATCGCCATCACTACTCTTCTTCTGTAGGTTGCAACCCACTAAACACGCAATACCCACACATAGGGCAAGCATCAATATAATCCTTTTCATACGATAATTTATATTAGTTGTTAGTAATTCGTAGAACAACGAACATTATTGCTAAAAAAAGAGGCTGTCTATTTACAGCAACTCTCCTTCTTACATACGCACTGACCGAAGAACTCGCCAAATAACTTGTTTGCTAACTGCCAATTCTCTCGGTTGATACAATACTTAACCTTCGGTGTTTCGACCTCTCCCTGTATTAGCCCCGCCTCTTTTAACTCTTTGAGGTGCTGCGATACGGTAGCTTTGGCAATCGGCAACTCCTCGTGAATATCGCCGAAGTAGCAAGTTGATTGCTTTGCCAAGAACTGCAAAATCGCAATGCGTGCAGGGTGTCCCATTGCCTTTGCAAAGCGTGCAACTTGCTCTTGATTAAGTGTATATTCCTTGTTCGCCATAGTGTCTATGCTTGTTTCTGTTCGCAAATATACGAACAATAATTCAAAGTTCCAAATCCACCAGTCAAATCATCATATATTAACATCAGGACAGAACTTCGGTTTTGTCCTTTTTTGTTTCAGGGTAGTGAAAGCAGAAAAATAATGGGTAATTTTTGACTTCAATGAGCAGTTTTGGCGGTTCGCTCAATTGGGGCAAAAAGTGCCCCACAGAGCATCAGGGCAGTGTTCGGGTAGTCTCTCGTCCCTCACTTACTACTCTTATTTTCGGGAGGATTTGGTCATAGTTTCAGGGCAGTATTTGGGCAGTTTTTGCTCAATTTCGGGCAGTATTTGGGCAGTATTTTGACAAAAAATGACCGATGGGACTACCCAATCGGTCATTATAAGTCGTTGATATTTAGGTTTTTAACCTTTCTCAACCTCTTAATACTCGTCCTCGTTAAAGAGGAAGTCCTCTTTGCTGGGGTAGTCGGGCCAAACATCCTCGATGCTCTCATAAACATCGCCTTCGTCCTCAATCTCCTCCAAGTTCTCAATGACCTCCAAAGGAAGACCGGTGCGCACTGCGTAGTCGATAAGTTCCTCTTTGGTGGCTGGCCAAGGTGCATCTTCGAGTTTCGATGCTAATTCAAGTGTCCAATACATAAAGTTTTGAATATTAGGTTGTTATGTTATTTTTAATATTGTTGCGGTCTGCAAAAGTATAAAAAAAACATAAAACCGCAATATATTGTCTATTTTCCCCAAATTTTTTCTTCCACCCCGAGCCTTTGTGTGCTGTGGCGCGAGAGGGTGTAGAACAGGTCGGAGAGGCGGTTGATGTAGCCCAAAAGCGACTCATTGAGAGGGTGTTGCTCGCCAAGAGAGAGGATGCTGCGTTCTGCCCTGCGGCACACCGTACGGCAAATGTGGCATTGTGATATAACCCTATGTCCCCCAGGGATGGTAAAACCCCTAAATGGAGTAAGACCCTCCGAGAGGTTGTCGATATCTCTTTCGAGTTGTGCGACATTCTCGGGTGTGATTTTACGGATTTCGCCCTTGAAATTCTCGCCGAGTGCGAGTTCTGCCTCCACGGTCATCAACTCCACAGCCACCCTGTCGAGCAATGCAACCATATCGTTGAGTCCCTCCTCGGTCGCAAAGTCCGTAAGTAGAGCGATGTGCGCCCCGAGTTCGTCTACGGTGCCGTAAGCCTCCACACGAGGGTCGTTCTTTGCAACTCTCTCGCCACCAATGAGCGAGGTTGTGCCCTTGTCGCCAGAGCGAGTGTAAATTCGTGCCATAAGAAAAAAAGTCTATACTATATAATAATGTGTTGCTTGCGTAGATCGGGGCGCGAGAATAGGAGTGTGAAACCCACCTTCGCTGCGCTCATAGAGTGGTGTGCCTTAACCAACCCTTTGCACAGCCTACGCCTCGAATAGTTACCTATGGGGTGGAGGATGCACAATACACCACCATGCTCCCCAAGAGTCTGTACCATCGTTGCGATGCACTCGGTGCTACACTTTGGCGTGGCAACCATAACTCCTCCGCCCAAAGAGTTGTCAATAGCCCAACCATCGTACTGCTCCAAAGTATAGAGGTTGTGGAGTCTTGTGGCTGTGCGTCTGCCGACACCTTTGCTCCTCAGAGCCTCATAGAGCGATTTGTCGCCCTCCATCGGGTCGTGGGGCATCATCGCCTCACGCACAATGCGGTAGAGGAAAGGGGAGTGTATCCCGTAACCCCTGCTACGCAGGCAGTGTTCGTCTATCCACATTGTTGCGCCCCTCTTTGTTTTGCCTACAACATAACATCTTTGCTCTTGCGAAGTTGTCCCGCAAGGCGACCTGTCGAGAAGGCTATTTGGAGGTTATATCCACCCGTATTGGCATCAATATCCATCAGTTCGCCCGCAAAATATAAGCCCTCCACCTTGCGTGACTGCATGGTGTGGGGGTCAATTTCGGCGAGGTCTACGCCACCAGCCGTAACGATAGCCTCCTCGAAGGGGCGGTAGTCGCTGATGGGAATTACAAAGTGTTTGAGAGCCGCCACAAGACGCTCGATTTTGTCCTCTTTGAGTTCGCCCATCGAGTGTTTGGCGTGTGCGCCACAGGCCTTAGCCATAGGCACTACGAGTTCGCGGGGCATAATTTTGCGGAGCAGTTCGCCCACAGTGAGTGTCGAGGGTTGCTCGGTAATCTCGCGGAGTATGCGCTCGCGCAGTTCGTCGTTGTCCATGGCGTGTTTGAGGTCTACGACAATCTCCACCTTCTTCTCTTCGATGAGCGCATCAACAGCCTTGCGGCTCATACGGAGGACAATGGCACCCTCCACACCGCGCTTCGAGAAGAACATCTCGCCAAACTCGCTCTGCGCCACCTCGCCGTCGATAACAAGGTCGGCGTGTACATTTTTTAGGAGCAAGCCCGCCATGTAGGGAGCCTCTTCGTAGGATGTTTCCAGAGGAACGAGCGAAGGTCGGATGGGGGTAATCTCGTGACCCACTTCGTGAGCCATACGGTAGCCGTCACCCGTGGAGCCCGTTGCAGGGTAGGAGGCGCCACCCGTAGCGAGAATTACTGCGGGGGTCTCGACCTTGCGCTGAAAGCCGCGAGCATTGCGATAGGTCACACTGCGCACCTTGCCGCAGGTAACATTCACACTCTCCACCTTGGCGTTGCACTCAATGGTTACACCCTCCTCACGACACCAGTCCACGAGTGCTTGAGCGATATCCCACGCCTTGCCGCTCTTGGGGAATACGCGACCGCCTCGCTCGGTTTCGAGCTTCACGCCTTTGCGCTCCATAAAACGCATCAGACTCTTGTTGTTCCACTGGGTGTAGGCGTAAGTGAAGAACCCTGCGCCGTTCTGCACCTTTGCGAGGAACTCCTCGTCGGTGCATACATTCGTAAGGTTGCAACGACCCTTACCCGAGATGCGGACCTTGCGCCCGGTTTTCTCCATCTTTTCGAGCAGCAACACGCTGTTGCCATTTATCGCGGCAGTACCTGCTGCCATAAGTCCTGCGGCACCACCGCCCACGACCACTACATTATACTCCTTGTGTTCCATAACTGCCACAAAAATACCGAGAAAAGTTGACAAAACCAAGTTTTGTCTAAAATGCTCCCGCTCGGCAGAGAAAACAAGTTATCTCAGCCCTCGCTTACTCACATTTGCGAGAGTTGAGAGTTGTGTGCCCCCCCCTTGTTCGCGGGTATCTTTTTTAATACCCATGAGGTCGAGGGGCTTGTTTTTCTTGTTTTTCCTGTTCTTCTTGTCACTCTTGTTGTAGGCGAGGATTGACTGCGCTTCGCTTGTCTTTCCTCTTGCGCTGCCGCGGGCGCCATCAAAGCAAACAACGAGAAAGGGGTGCCGCAAGCGTGGCACCCCTTTCTTTTTTTGTTCAAATAGGCGTTTGTGAGCAAACTCCCACGCCCCTTTGAACAAAAAAGGCGAAACTTTCGTTTCACCTTCTCGTTGTTTGCTTTGAGCTGTTTCCGAGGATTGAACTCGGGACCTCTTCCTTACCAAATAAATGGTAAGAAAGAGGTTAATCTATTAAATAATAATTATTTACAAGTGCAAATAAAATAATTTACTCTATTTTTTACTCTGTATATAATCATATTCAACAACTATATTGTAAAACGCATTTGCAGAAAAGTGTAATAGATATTTTTTATTTATTTTTCTATTATTCAATATATTAAACCTTAAATACAATCCTTGATAGGTATATTGGTTATATACCTGTGGCAACTTCAAGGAGGCTTATGTGTTCGCCTGTGTGCCTGTCCTTGAAATATATGAGCCTATCTGCGCTATCCATCAACATTGCCAATCGGAATCGCTCCAATCCGAGCAAGTTGAGGATATTGTTATGTTCTCCATACTCATAGATGTGCTCTGCATACCTACCACAGAATTCACGCACATTAGTGTTGTGCAGAACAACCTCAACACGATATATTTTATCCACATCATCCCATCCGAGCCACTCTTTCAGGCGTTCCGCTTTTTGCGGGGTACTCTCGTTCAATTCTCTTGCTTTGTCGTAAATTCTCATTTGCATATCGGTATTTTTCGCCTGTGAGAAATAGAGCGTAGGGAGTTTGCTCAATCGTGCTCGGCTTCGGCTGTAATACTCCCCATAACCGTCCAAAGTTTCATCGTTTTTAACCTTCCTACCGTTGAGGATTAAATCGTAATCCTCTGCATTTTTTATCATCCTGCGCACCTTTGAGATGTAGTTGTAGGTGCTATCGAAAGCCAACTCCAATTCGGTGATGTTGTTGAACTCCATACCGTAGAACTCGGCTACATACTGCAAATCGCAGATGTGGTTTGATGGCTCACCCCAAATCTTTGTGTAGACGGTGTAGAGTGCGGAATTTTCAAAGGTGAAAAATGCCTTACCCTCATACTTTGCCGAGTTGCTAAAAACGAATGTTCCCAATTTAATGTAGCCCTCAACATCTCTCACATAGAGAATCGCAGTCATTTTCTGCTCATCCTCCTCTATGAATGTGAGCGAGAAGTTATCCTCATCAAGTATGCGGTAATCATTCTGCTCATCTCTGCGAGAGTGGTGCTCTTTGAGATACGAGTATAGTTTTTCGGGCATATTCAAACACACCTTCAATTTATCCACATTCACTGCCCATTTCATCCCTCTATTCGCCATATATCTTCTCGTTGGTTGATTTGTTATTATTAGGAGAATAGGGCAATTGTGCCCAATAGTTCGATAAACTGCGACTTATCTTTTGCTTCGTAGTTTCGGAGTGTCTGCGCCCCTTGTGGGCAAGGCTCTGTTTTTCTCTTGTGGAATCAGAGATGCAATTTCTGTAAATTCTCTTCATTTTAGATTCTATTTAGTTAGATTATTATTTAAGACTCAATGAGTTAATATATTCAATATAGTCTTTATAATAAATATAGTCTAAATTGAAAAAATGTAAATAAAAAGCAAAAAAATTTTCACCCAACAGCCCGATGCGTAGAGAGGGGGAGCGTTAATTATAGGGTTTTGGTTAATAAAGGAGTGGTGATTAAGGAGTTGAGGCAATGACACTGCGAGCATTAACATTTCTTGCGCATATTAAGGAGGTGGGAGTGTTTATCAGAAAAATCAAAGGATTATATGAGTACCCTTCTCGCCAGTAAATTCACTCTCTGTCCGAGTTATTTGAGTACACAAAATTTCTGATAACAAAAAAGGGGAGGTTGTGAGCCTCCCCAATTGTATCAATGTAACCTAAAAGGTTATTTGATATATCTATGCAGGTTCCTTGTCTGAGATTTGTCGTGAATTACTACATAATCCCCATTATCGACAACGCATTTCTCATCATAATGAAAGTGCTGTTGTTCTTTGCTATATACGACAATACACATATAGTTCTGTATTGCTTTTAACTCTAATCTATCAAAATGCATTTTGTATGAAACCAAACATATCTCTCCCGCATCAGTTACAGCATTTAAGTTTATAGTCAATATAGAACCATCTGCGGAGCAATTTTGCAAATTGTCAAAATCATCACCATCTCTCAAATCTACATTTACTCCATAAGGAATATCTTCGCTAATACGATTAAGCAAATTAACAGCTTCCGCAATGTCTTCTATTGGAGATTCTATGTTATTTACAATCTCCGCAAATTTTTCTTCATTCATAACTGTAAAAGTTTTTTGTTTTATAGGGTTATATTTTTATTCAAAATCGTAGCCTACGATATACGAAGAGTAATAACTCCAATACGATGCTGACTTATACGCATCAACCGAATTGCGAGGTACATAAATCTTGAGTTCCGGGGCGTTGTTGTAGAACACACTATCACTTACTGTTGGCGGTATCGTAGGCTTGCAATAAACTTCTGCAAGGCTCGAACAATGCCAGAATGCCATACCTCCAATCGAAGTGACGCTGTCGGGAATAGTGATGCTCGCAAGGCTTGAACAACCCAAGAACGCATGAGTTCCAATCGAAGTGACGCTGTCGGGAATATCTATGCTTAAAAGAGTTTCACAACCATCGAATGCACTATCACCAATTATGGTTACTTTCTCATCAAAAGTCAGACACCCTTTCCCATTGTTGTAAGTGTGTGAAATAAGAATAGAGTCAAAGTTGCCATTCAAAACAACCTTTTTCCCGTCGGTTGTTGTGTAATAAATTTTGTTGTTTCCAGACAAGTTTGTCAAGAAATCTCCACCACCAATACCCTCTGAACATCCTGCGAGCATAGCGAGTAAGGCGGTTGAAACACACAGAAATAGTTTCTTCATACTACATTTGTTTTTGTTACCGTAGCAACTCCTATGCGGTGGGTTATGTGCAAAAAGAAAGTGTGGAGTTGATTTCGTTTATCTGCAAGAAGGTTGTGGAAGAACCCGTAACAACAATAAACGATACAATGCCCCACACCTATGTATGATACACGATTGGCGTGGGCACACCAATGGCATATATACAAGGAATGAGTGCTATTCGTTGTCCTGTTGTTTTTGAAAACTTCCACATTTTCTTGCAAGGACAGTGCGAAAACACTTTCAAAATATGTTCATCCAACGACAATAAATCGTTAGACGCCACAAATATAGAAATAATTTTCGCAAAACGAACACCACCACCATTAAGGGCATTGCATCGGGTGCAAGGTTACGCACCCCACACCACACAAAAAAGCCCACCTCAACGGGCGGGCAAAAATCATTTACATCTTCTTCAATAGTTCCTCCAAGTCGGTTTTGGACTTGATGCGGTAGATTTCTCCCCGATATTCCACAAAGCCGTTCACCGCTTCCTCAACGGGCTTGTCGCTCACAAACAAATCCGAGAACTCAACACCCAACGCATCGGCTATCTGCTCCAACTTTTGGATGTTGTTAGTGGAGAGTAGGAGATTCACATTTTGCTTTGCCACCCCCATCATCTCTGCAAATCTTGTCTTGCTGATACCCTTCTCAACAAGGATTTCGCTCACTCGTAATTTAATCATATTACCTCTATTTTTAATGATAATTACAAAGGTATTACTTATTCCGAAAATTCAAACAATAAAGTAATAAAAAATTATACTAAAATAATAAAAATATATTAAAATAATTTGCCTAAATAATAATTTATTATTACCTTTGTAATAACAAAAGGAGATAACAATATGGCAAACAAAAGGAAATATCAAGTTGGTAGGAGTGCTTGCGGTTGGGGCATTTGGGAAGTGGCAACAGGTAAGAAGATTCAGGGCTTCGGCAGGGACAAAATCGCAGCCTTTGAAAAGTGGTACGAACTTGAAGGTTGGAAAAAGCCCGCTTATTGGTATTAGAAAAAAGTATAAAGTGTAATAAAAAATCTTACAGCATATGAAAAATTTGATGGTGATATCGGACAGCACTGCAACCCGAATGGCGGTAATCGCAGAACGCACACAAAACCTGCTCATAGCAGGAGCAAAGGCAATGATGATTGAGTCATTGAAGGAGAAACTTCGCAATGGTGTAGCACACTTTGTCTTCCAAAAACGCAATGGGGAATATAGGGAAATTTTCGCCACTACTAACCCATCATTGGTAAAACGCCACATCAACGGCAGAGGTGTGAGCCGAGAGTTGTATGCTACCACAGCGGTATTTGATTGTGAATTGGGTGAGTGGAGAAGTTTTCGTTGGGAGTCATTGGTGAAAGTGTTTTAAGGTATGAAAGCGGTAATTTATGCCCGAGTATCATCGGTGGGCGATAGGCAGAACACCCACCGTCAAGTAGCCGATTTGAGTGAGTATGCAACACGCAATGGGCTTGCGGTAGAAAAAGTTTTCGAGGAGCACATCAGCGGAGCAAAGAAAAACTCCGAGCGTCCTGTGCTGTGTGAGTGCTTGGATTACTGCATCGGCAATGGGATTCACACCCTCCTGATTAGCGAATTGAGCCGATTGGGGCGTAATGTGGACGAGGTGTTGGAGAATGTAAAAAGGAGTAAGGATAACAACCTTAACATCTATTTCCAAAAAGAAAACCTCTCAATCTTTCTGCCCGATGGTACCAAAAACCCGTTCCTCAATATCTTTATAAGCGTACTCGGCACCTGTGCAGAGATGGAGCGTGAGAATATCTCGTTCCGCCTCAATAGTGGTTTACAGCGTTATAAGGAGAACGGTGGCAAAGTTGGAAGAAAAGTTGGTTCCGTCAAATCCAAAGAGCAGAAGCAATTGGAGTACGCAAAGGTTATCCGATGCCTTCGAGCGGGTAAATCAATCCGAGATACCGCAGTTCTTTGCGATGTAGGTGTTGCAACTGTTTTTCGAGTAAAAAAGGAGTTTGGTATATAACAGCAAAAGGGGCGATTGCCCCTTTCTTACATTATTCAAACAGCCTCAACAACATATCTGCGTGGGCATCGTACAATTTTTCGTAATCTACCGCAATGTAGTGGTTGGCTGCAAGGCTCTTGCTCGAATGTCCCAAGCCTGCATCTACATACTCCTGCCCCAATTGGTAATCATCGCTCAAAATAGTAGCCCAACTATCTCGGGCTGTATAGAAAGTAAATTTCTCGGGGTAGCCCATAATTTCTCTAACCTCACGCCCCACCTTTTGGAAATTTCCTGCAAATGTATGATACTTAAAATAATTATGATAAAGAGCAAAATAATGATTTGAAATTATTTTTTTATTGTTCCATACATTATTTTCGTGGCAACAATATGGCTCAATAAGTTTCTGAATTTGGTAAGCGTGAGAGTTTATTTTAACTTGAATCAATTTACTTGTTTTGTTCCTGATGTAGTTTATCTCTCCCTCATCGCCACTCCACTTTACACACTTTCTGTCCAAATGGAAAATGTCCGTTAGATTCATACCCATAGTACAGAACGAGAAGAAAAACAAATCTCTCATCATTCTTTGTCGCATTGTAGCAAATGGATAATGCAAAAACTCTTTTAACTCCTCAATGGACAGCGTAAATGGCTTTTCTATTACAATGTTGGGCTTGAAATTTCTAAACCCTCGCATCACCTCTAATGGTAGTTTGCCTGCATCTATCGCTGTATTTAATACCTTTTTTAGGCAAGAGGCATAGGTTTGTACCGATTGAGGTGAAAGGTTTTTGGGAATACCACCTTTTGTAAATTGATGGGCGTTTTTCATATAAGCCAAGCAGGATGCCACCCAATCGGTTGTGATGTCCTGAAATTTTATAACACTTGTACCGTGAAGTGCAATTTGGATATTCACAATCAATTTCAGTGCGTACAGGTGTTTCTCTTGCGATTTAGGTGTACGCTGTGCAACCTCTTGCCAGTAGTACACAAAATCGCCACTTGCATCGTTGTAGTCGCTGTTGGGATTGTAGTTCACGATTGCCTCCATAAGTTCCTTTGCAGACAACTCTTTGAGCACTCCCCGCTTTTTCAGTTCACGCTCTACCTCTATTGCTCGGCTCAATAGTCCGTCCAAAACTTCATTGTCCTGCTCTTTGGACAATCTAATGTCGTATTCATCTGTCCTGCGAATGCTGATGCGCTGACTTTTGGCATTCCACTCTGATTTGACAACCTCAATATCCAATGAACGCATTGTATTTGTTTCACCATTGCGTACTTTGAGATAAATAGGATACCTCCCATTACCTTTCTTTTTTCCGAGAACATAATTGAATGTTGCCATAAACTTATGTATTTACTCTATTTTTACTCTGTTTTACTTTTGATAAAGATAGAAATTATCTTTCAAATAGAGAAATAAAATAACTCTATTTTGTAAAAAATTAAAATATAAAAACAAAGAAAATAGAGTATATATAAGTGATTTACAGATTTTTATACAACAAAAAAGGAAGAGAAAAATCTCTTCCTAATTTTGAGCTGTTTCCGAGGATTGAACTCGGGACCTCTTCCTTACCAAGGAAGTGCTCTACCACTGAGCTAAAACAGCAATTACTTCCTAAAAGCGTGGCAAAAGTACGACGCATTTTTGAATTGTGCAACTTTTTTGTGCATTTTTTTTGAAATACGCCCTTCAAGGGTGGACAGATTGCTCATTCTGGGGGTGTCGGGGTGTTATTTTGTATCACAAAACCAAACAAAAAGCCCTGTCTTCATACAAAAGGCAGGGCTAAGATACAATGATAGGGTAGTGCGGAGCCTTAGAAGAGCGCGAGGTTGTCAAACGAGGGTTTCAGTTCGCCCTTCTCGATGCGGTGGATAATCTCCACAACCTTATCGTTCATAGGTGTAGGGCAGCCGACCTTGCGACCAAAGGCACTCACAACACCATTGATAGCGTCTACCTCGGTCAGTTTACCCTTCTCAATATCCTGCAACATACTTGCTTTCAAGAGCGCGTGTTTGCGGATGGCGATGGGGATGATAAAGAACGAGAGAGCCTTTTGGAGTCCGCTCTTATAGTCGAGCAGTTTGACAATATCCTTGCCCTGCACAGGCTCAATCCTAATACCTCCCGTAGCACAAACATCGATACACTCCTTGATGAGTGCCTGCACGATGCGCCTCGAAGCCTTGGGTTTCGCAGCCTCGCCAAAGGTGCAGCCCAGCACCGCGCTCATACCCGAGAACGAGGCATTAATAAGCAATTTGCTCCAACGAGTACCCACAAAGTTCTCGTCGACCTCCACTTCGCCCATCTTCTCCAACAGAGCCTTCACATCCTCGAAGTGTGCGTTGCGCTCTTTGGTAAGTGAGCCGAGAGAGAAAGTAAGGCTGTCGGGTTGGCTGGTGAGTTCGCACACACCGCCACCCTTCATCGTTGCGCCCCACGCCACAGTGCAACCCAGCGTGCGGTCGTCGCCCACAATCTCGCCAATTTGCAACTCGGGGATACCGTTCTGCAAGGTTACAATAACGCCATCGTCTGCCAAAAAATCCTTCAACATCGTAACCACTTCGGCGTTGTGTTGTTGCTTGGTCATCAGGAAGATAATGTCGTATTTACCCTCCATCTCTTCGGGCAGATAGGCGGTCACAGGCTGTGTGAAATTGACCGTACCCACCACCTGCGCACCCTTCTCGCGGAGGGCTGCAATGTGCTCCTTGTTGCGGTTGATGAGGTCTACCTGATCTCCATTTTTGGTAATATATGCGCCCAAAATCGTACCCAACGATCCCGCGCCATAGATTGCTGCTCTCATAATTTCTCTGTTTTTATCGTTCAATAAAAAGGCGCGGCAAAAAACCGCGCCCGTAAAATTGTTTTTGGACTATTTGTTCAATTTGGCGCGGACTGCACGGAGCATATCCACAACCATCTTCTCCAAATCCCAGTCGGGACTCCAACCCCACTCCTCGCGAGCGCAACTATCATCGAGTTTGTTGGGCCAACTGCGCGAAATCTCCTCCTTCACGGGGTCTACATCGTAGTCCATGGTGAACTCGGGGATGTGTTTGCGAATCTCGGCAGCCAAAATCTCGGGAGTAAAACTCATCGAGGCGATGTTGAACGAGTTGCGGTGGCGGAGTTTGGTGGGGTCTGCCTCCATCAAATCAACGATAGATTTGAGCGCGTCGGGCATATACATCATATCCATATATACATCCGCAGGCACAGGGCAGGTGTAGTGACCCGTCTTGACAGCCTCGTAGAAAATCTCCACAGCGTAGTCAGTAGTACCACCACCAGGCATAGTTACATTCGAGATGATACCAGGGAAGCGCACGCTACGAGTGTCCACGCCAAAGCGAGTGAAGTAGTAGTTCGAAAGGAGTTCGCCCGTAACCTTGCAAACACCATAAATGGTGTTGGGCTGCATCGACACATCCTGAGGGGTGTTGTCCCTCTCGAAGTCGCCACCGAAAGCACCAATCGACGAGGGGGTAAAGAGTGCGCAACCATACTCGCGAGCGATCTCCAACGAGTTCATCAGCGCACCCATGTTGATATTCCAAGCACCCTGAGGATTTTTCTCGCCCGTTGCCGAGAGAACGGCCACAAGGTTGAAGATGGTGTCGATGTTGTAACTACGCACAAGGGCTGCGTAAGCCTCCCTGTCGAGGATGTTGAGAATCTCAAAGGGACCGTCGTACGCCAAATGGGGGCACTCACGAAGGTCGGCTGCTACAACATTTTCAGGACCGTAGATTTTGCGGAGGTAACCCGTAAGTTCCGAGCCAATCTGACCTCCCGCACCAGCGATAAGAATTCTTTTCATTGTTTTATATTAATGTTTTTTCAGGTTAGTCCTTTTTTGTGGCGTTTTTGTACTTCTCGATTATCGCCTCCATATCCTTCATCTCGCCGATGAGTTTCAGCGGAATGGTCACAAAATAGACACCTGCAACCACCAGCAACAACACCGAGAGCCACGCGAACTTGTTGAGTGGCAATAAGGTAATAACCAAAACCACCAACGCCACACCAAACAAAACGGCAAGGAGTGTGATAATTTTTCGGAGTGCTTTATAATCGTACATACACAACTACTCTAATTTAATCCCCCAAAAATAGTAAAAAAAGTTGAAAGTTGAGAGTTGAGAGTTGAAAATTAATACAAATTGTGACACCCACCCCTATTATTCTTGGGTATCTTTTTTAATACCGCGCCCCTTGGGGGCTTCGTGTCTTTCTTGTTTTTCTTGTTTTTCTTGCAGGAGTAACAGGAGTGACAGGAGTAACAGGAGTGACAGACCCCTCCGCCTTTTAGGCACCTCCCCTAACTTAGGGGAGGAGTATTTAGAAGGGAGTGAAATAAGGAGCCTGTCTAACAACGCGTTAGACAGGCTCTTTTCTTTTATTTTTTGAATGCGAAGTAGACCGCAAGGAGTATCAGCACAAACGACACCAAGTAGTTCCAGCGGAAGGTCTCGGTCTTGAAGAGCGCAAGAGCCAGCACCGTAAAGACTACAAGCGAGATACACTCCTGAATGATTTTCAGTTGGAAGAGCGAGAATGGTCCGCCACCGCCCACAAAGCCTATCCTATTGGCAGGAATCGTCAAGCAGTACTCAAAGAATGCCACGCCCCAACTCAGCAGAATGATAACGATGAGTGGGAACGGGTCTTTACCACCATTCATATCGCGGAGTTTGAGGTTGCCGTACCACGCGAAGGTCATAAAGACATTCGAGAGCACCAGCATACCGATTGTAACTAAGCCTTTCATACTATTTCTTCTGTTTGAGTGCCTCTTTCCAAGCCATTGCGTCTGTTTCGCGTTTGTGCTGTGGGGTGTAGAAGTGTTTGCCCTCCAAGCCCGCAGGCATAAACTCCTGCTCCACCCAGTTACCCTCGTAGTCGTGGGCGTACTTATAGCCCTTGCCGTAGCCGAGCGTATCCATAAGTTTTGTGGGAGCATTGCGCAGGTGGAGTGGTACGGGGCGGTTGGTGGTATCTTTGCTCACAAAAGCCATAGCCTCGTTCACAGCCATATATGCCGAGTTACTCTTGGGACTTGTGGCAAGGTAGATGGTCGCCTCGGCGAGGGGTATGCGTGCCTCGGGCATACCGAGTTTATGAACGGCATCGAAGCAGGCATTAGCCAGCAGCAGGGCGTTGGGATTAGCCAAGCCCACATCCTCCGAGGCGGATATAACGAGCCTACGGGCAATGAACTTCACATCCTCGCCACCTGCCAACATCCTCGAAAGGTAGTATATTGCCGCATCGGGATCGCTACCGCGGATGCTTTTGATGAATGCCGAGATGATGTCGTAGTGTTGCTCGCCACCCTTGTCATAGAGCGCAATGTTTTGTTGCAGGCAGTCGGTAACCCTCTGGTCGTCAATGATAATCTCGCCCTCGCTCGCACCCGCCATAATATCCAGAATGTTGAGCAGTTTCCTCGCATCGCCACCCGAGAACTCAAACAGTGCGTGGGTCTGCTCGACCCTCACACCTCTCTCCACGAGCACCTTGTCGGTTGTGATTGCCCTGTCGAGGAGCGTCTGCAACTCCTCCTCGTTCATCGCCTTCAGCACATAGACCTGACAGCGCGAAAGCAAGGGTGTGATTACCTCAAACGATGGGTTCTCGGTTGTGGCACCTATGAGCGTAAAAGTTCCCTGCTCCACAGCCCCCAGCAGTGAGTCTTGCTGTGCCTTGTTGAAGCGGTGAATCTCGTCAATGAAGAGAATGGGTGCGCCACTATTGAAAAAGCGGCTCTTCTTGGCAGCCTCAATGACCTCCCTTACCTCCTTCACGCCACTGGCAATAGCCGAGAGGGTAAACATCTGCCTACCCAGAGCCAGTGCCACAAGTTTTGCAAGGGTGGTCTTGCCAACCCCCGGGGGACCCCATAGTATAAAGGATGGTATGTTGCCGCTCTCTACAAAGCGACGGATGACACCATCCTCACCGACCAGATGTTTCTGACCGATGTACTCTTCGAGCGATTGGGGGCGCAGGCGTTCTGCAAGTGGTGGAAGACTCATTACGGACTCTTTTAGTGGGTTACTACTCTTCGACAATAGTGATGGAAAGTATGAGGTCGCCAGGGCGGATGTCGTCAATCACATCCAAGCCCTCCACAACCCTGCCGAAGCAGGTGTGGACACCGTCGAGGTGCTGGGTATTCTGGCGGTTGTGGCAGATGAAGAACTGCGAGCCACCCGTATCCTTGCCCCTATGAGCCATCGAAAGGACACCCCTGTCGTGGTACTGACGGGGTGCGGAGGTTTCGCACTTGATGGTATAGCCCGGACCACCTGCACCATTACCAATGGGGCAGCCGCCCTGAATCACAAAGTCGCGAATCACGCGGTGGAATGTCAAGCCATCGTAGAACCTCGATGTGGCAAGTTTAATAAAGTTATTTACGGCGATGGGAGTCTCGTTCTCATAGAGTTCCGCCTTCATTTCGCCCTTCTCAGTTAAAATTACTGCGTATTTCATATCTATTTTGTTTATCTAACAACATTTTCAACTCTCAACTTTCAACTTTCAACTCTCAACTCTCTTTGCGCCCTTGCGCCAAATGAGGATTCCGTTGATGGAGTTGATGGTGTACATCGAGTACTTGATGAGCATCAGTCCGCCGAGCATCTCGCCCTCCGCCATAACAACTGCCCACAAAGCAACATTCAGCACATTGCCCGCCAGCCAGAAGAACCACTGCTGCCAAAATGCAAGCGTCATAAGTATCTGACCCACAATAAATACCGTAGTCACAAAGCCATCTTTCAGGGGTTGCGAGGCATCGGTATAGCGGCTCAGCAGATAGCCCAAAAGCAGTGTTCCTGCCACGGTGCAGAGCACTGCCACAAGGATTTGCACGGGGCGCATAGATCGCGACTGCACCTTCGACTTTTCGCCCTCCTCTTTGCGGTGGCTCCACATCCACCAACCCACGAACTGCATCGGCAGGTAGTAGAGAGCATTGAGTGCCGCCTGTCCGTAGTTGCTTGTTTTGTAGGCAATTATGGCGTAGAGTGTAACATTTACGGCACCAAAAAGGAAGTTCCAAATGCTGCGCTTGGCACTCAGCACCGTACCCGTAACACCCATAAGCAATGCCACCGAGCCGAGCAACTCAAACTGCCCGCGAATGAGCGAGTAGGCGAGAGCCGAGCCCACCGTGCAGATGATGATAAAGAGGTCGAAAGGTCGTAGCGTGGAGCCTTGTTTCATACTTCTTGGTTTGCTTATGTGGTCTTACAACTTACAAAGATAACACAAAAACGAAAAAAATCTCAATTCTCAATTCTCAATTCTCAATTTGATTGTATCTTTGCGCCGATAAATAACTCACAACGAGCCACCGCGAGGGGCTACGACAAAATTTCTAACACAAACTTTTTTTATTATGGCAAATAGGGAGAATGCAAAAGGCAAAAAGTTCTCTATTGATTTCCAACCCCGACTTTTTGATTCGTTGAAGGGGTACAACAAAGAGCGTTTCTCGAAAGACCTGATGGCAGGTATCATCGTTGGTATCGTGGCTATTCCTTTGGCGATAGCCTTTGGTATCGCCTCGGGTGTAGGTCCTACCGAGGGTCTTGTGACCGCCATTATAGCCGGTTTTATAATCTCGGCATTTGGTGGTTCGAAAGTGCAGATTGGCGGACCTACGGGTGCTTTTATCGTCATCGTCTATGGCATCATTCAGCAGTTCGGGCTTGCGGGCTTGGCTATTGCTACGGTTATGGCGGGTTTGATGCAGGTGCTGATGGGTGTCTTCAAGTTAGGTAGCGTCATCAAATTTATGCCCTATCCTATCATTGTGGGCTTCACTGGCGGTATTGCTATCACAATCTTCTCAACCCAAATGAACGACCTCTTTGGTCTTGGTATTGAGAATGTTCCCGCCAACTTCATCGACAAGTGGGCTTGCTACTTCCAGAACCTCGGTAATATAAATTGGTGGGCATTTGCAGTGGGTATTGTGAGCATACTGATTATTGCCTACACCCCCAAGATTTCCAAGAAAATCCCCGGTTCGTTGCTCGCAATTGTTGTTATGACGATTGTATGCTGGCTCCTGAGGGAGTATGCAGGCGTGGATTCCATCAAGACTATTGGCGATTTGTACGAACTCCCCAAGGGACTCCCCTCATTCCGAGTACCCGCACTTGCCGAGGGCGAGACCTTCTTCTCTACGGCTCAGTCGGTACTCCCTGCTGCCTTCACTATCGCAATGCTGGGTGCTATTGAGAGCCTCCTCTCGGCAATGGTTGCAGACGGTGTGGTGGGCGACCGCCACAACTCCAATACCGAACTTATCGGCAATGGTATAGCCAACCTTGTGGCACCTTTCTTTGGTGGTATCCCCGCAACAGGTGCTATCGCTCGTACTATGGCAAATATCAATAATGGTGGTCGCACCCCTATTGCAGGTATTGTTCACACCGTAGTACTCCTCCTTGTATTGCTCTTCTTGGGTGGCTTGGTGGGTATGATTCCTATGCCCTGCTTGGCAGGTGTGCTGATTGTGGTGTCGTACAATATGAGCGGTTGGAGGACTATCCGCTCCATGTGCCGCCAGTCGAGGGGCGATATTGCCGTATTGTTCCTCACGCTGATTTTAACCGTCATCTTCGACCTCACAATTGCTATCGAGGTAGGTTTGATTTTGGCTGTGGTACTCTTTATGAAACGAGTTATGGAGAGTGTCAATATCTCGGTTGTAGAGAAAGAGATGTCGCTTAATAGGGGTGGCGAGTTGGACGAGAAGATTACCCTCCCTACCCACACTGAGGTCTACGAGATTGAGGGTCCCTTCTTCTTTGGTGTGGCAAACCGATTCGAGGAGTTGCAGCGCAACCGCAAGAGCCAACCTATCCGCATTATCCGTATGCGCCGCGTAAACTTCATTGACGCTACGGGTATCCACAACCTCGAAATCTTCATTGAGGCGGCACAAAAGGCGGGACAAATCATCATCCTCTCTGGTGTAAATCAGGAGGTCTACGATGCCCTCGACCACTCGGGCATTGTTGCGATGGTGGGCAAGGATAATGTCCTCGACCACATCACAAAGGCACTCGCTCGTGCTGAGGAACTCAGCAAAACTATGGAGTAGATTGCTTTACCTAAATATACAAAAAAGACTCTCGCTCCGAGTGGGGCGAGAGTCTTTTTTGTATGTAACCTAATTGTTTGTCAGGTAGTCTGCTACGGCTTGGTAGGCAGGTAGTGATATGGGGTCGTTGTGGGTGTTGGATGCCATAGGGTTGGATGCCGCCCGTACGATAACCATCTCTGCCGTAGGGTCGATGTAGATTGCCTGACCGTGTACTCCTCGCGCCATATATGCACCGTTGGGATTGTTGCTTACCCACCACATGTTGCGATAACTCCATCCCTCCAACTTCTTGCCGTAGTCCGAGACTGCAAAGGGCTCGGGGTTGCTACCAAAGCGTATATCATCAATCACCATCGAGGGGATGATTTGTCTCCCGTGCCACTTACCTCCTCGGCGCATCATTTCGCCAAAGCGAGCCAAATCTCTAAGTGCCACATTGAGTCCTCCGCCAGCAAATGCCACACCCATAGCATCCACCTGATAATAAGCGTCTTGCTCCATACCCATACGGCTCCATACCCTATCTCGAAGTTGCTCTGCAAGGGGCTTTCCGCCTACACGCTCGACAATCCAACCAAGCACATCGGTATTGATGGTGCGGTAGCCGAATTTCTCACCATGACGACCCTCCTTTTTGACTGTGGGGATGTAGTCGCGAAAGCCTTGTGGGGTCCCTGTGGGATGCTCAATCATAGCGTTGCCTGCTGCCGAAAAACCCCACACCTCAGCGTTGGGGTCGGTGTAGTCCTCGGAGTAGGCTATGGCGGTGGTCATATCCATCACCTGACGCACCGTGGCATCGCCAAAACCGCTACCGGCAAGTTCGGGCAGATAGTAGTCCACCCTCATCGAGGGGTTGAGTTTTCCCTCGGCAACGAGCGTGGCGGCAAGAGTTCCCGTGAAGGATTTTGTCACACTCATCAGGGCGTGGAGCGAGTTGGAATTCATCTCGCCAAAATAACGCTCATAGATTATCTTGCCACGATGGAGTATGATGATACCGTCGGTGTAGTTCTCTTCGAGCGATTGTCGCCAAGTGATTGGCTCGGTTTTGCCCCATGGGGTAAACATCAAACGGTCGATAGCCTCTTCTTCGAGTGCGTAGCGGAAGGATGTGAGTTTCGTCTTGTTGTCGCGCGGAACATTCGTTGTGGGCATAAACTCCCTCATGTGCAGAACGCTATAAGGGAGTGTCTCGGGAGTGAAAAAACTACCATCGCGAGCATTGCCACGAGGCGTTTGTGCCGATAGTATTGGAATGAATGACATCTGCAAAAGTAGTAAAACGGTGATTCTAATGTTAGATTTCATGATGTTATATTTTAGGGTTACATACCACATAAAGCGTGCCTTAGTACCTGTTGAATGCTAAAAAAACGATAAAAAGCGTTCCATATTGCTAATAAATAGAGAGAATTTGGAAAAAATGGATATATTTGCGTGCTGAAAACTACAACAAGCGAATAGACTAAAAACCTAAAATAAACAACACACCGTTATCTTATGAAATTTACAAAAATTTTGCTTACCGCTCTCTTCGCACTCTTTGCGACAGTGGCTTCGGCTCAGGAGGGCACAACTCGTACGGCTTGGAGCGCAGAGGTTGAGAACTTGGGCGAGGGCTACTACAACATCAATGTGACCGCACAGGTTCCCGCAGATTTGCACATCTATGCAATAGGCGAACTCGGAGGCTACAACCCCACAACCATCACCGTAGAGTCGGAGAAAATCTCGCTCGAAGGCGAGGTTACCGCTTCGCGCGAGCCCCACACATACTACGATGACATTTTTATGATTGATATGGGCGACTACTCGGGCGAAGTTACTTTCACTCAGAAGGTTGCCGCTCACAAAAAGAACGCCAAGGTAGCCATTACCGTAGAGTGGCAGGAGTGTACCGAGGGTACTTGCCAGATGGGCGAGGCTGAACTCGAAGTAAAACTCGGCAAAGAGGTTGTGGTTGCTCCCGCAGAGGCTACTTCCACAACAGAGGCAGAGGTTGCTCCTGCGAGCGAGGATGCTCCCAAAGGTAATTTCTGGGCAATGATTATCGAGGCTATCCTTTGGGGCTTTGCGGCACTGCTCACTCCTTGCGTATTCCCCATGGTACCTATGACCGTATCGTTCTTTATGAAGGGCTCGGAGAATAAGGCTAAGGCTAAGTTCCGCGCAGTTATGTATGGTGTCTTCATTGTGGCACTCTACACCTTGCCTATTGCAGCCCTCATCATCATCACTCGCGTTGTGGGTGGCGATGCTGTTACGGCAGATATCTTCAACTGGCTGGCTACACACTGGCTCCCCAACATTGTATTCTTCATCGTCTTTATGATTTTCGCAGCATCGTTCTTTGGTGCTTTCGAGATTGTGTTGCCCTCGAAACTCGTTAATAAGAGCGACGAGAATGTAGATAAGAAGAAGGGCTTGGGCGGTGTGTTCTTCCTTGCACTTACCCTCGTACTCGTGTCCTTCTCGTGTACAGGTCCTATTGTAGGTTCGGTGCTTATCAAGGCTACTCAGGGCGAGGTTTGGACTCCTATCTTCGCAATGATGGCATTCTCGATGGCTTTTGCTATCCCCTTTGTACTTTGCGCACTCTTCCCTGGCTTGCTCAACAAGATGCCCAAAAGTGGTGGCTGGCTCAACTCGGTTAAGGTTGTGCTCGGTTTCGTAGAGGTCGCATTGGGTCTTAAATTCCTCTCAACTGCCGACCAAGTTTACCACTGGGGCTTGCTCGATAGGGAGATTTACCTCGCAATTTGGATTGTATGCTTCTCGTTGCTCGGTTTCTACCTGCTCGGCAAACTCAAATTCAAACACGACTCGGAGGTTAAGTACATCTCTACATTCCGTTTGTTTGCTGCCATTGGCGTATTTGCATTTGTTGTCTATATGATTCCTGGTATGTGGGGTGCTCCTCTGAGCGGTCTTTCGGGCTACCTGCCTCCTATGCAGAGCCAAGACTTTGTTATCGGTAGTGGCTCGACAACTACCACCGTTTCCGATAACAATGACGACATTACCACCGTTAAGTATGGCGACTTCCTTGAATTGCCACTCGGGTTGGAGGGCTTCTTCGATTTGGAGGAGGCTAAGGCTTACGCTCAGAAGGTTGGCAAGCCCATCTTCCTCGACTTCACAGGTCACGGCTGCGTGAACTGCCGCGAGATGGAGAGCCGCGTATGGAGCGATCCCGCAGTGAAGGCAAAGTTGGAGAACGACTTTGTGATTTGCGCTCTCTATGTTGACGACAAAACCAAACTCGACGAGAGCGAGTGGGTGACTGCCTCAAACGGCAAGACGCTCAAAACTCTCGGTAAAATTAATTCTGCATTCGCTCTCGAACAATTCGGTGCCAACGCTCAGCCCCACTATGTAATTCTCGACGCTGAGGGCAAACAGTTGGGTGATGCTCGTGGTTACAACCTCGATGTTCCCGCATTTATTGAGTGGATGAACTCCGGTCTTGCTCTGCACAAAAAGTAGAGATAGTTTTTTCATCAGTAGTAAGTAGGAGGGCGCAACCCAAGAGGGTGCGCCCTTTTTTCATCTCTACTTAGGGTTGTTTTTTGTCCCCTTTTTGTGCTTGCTGCTACCGCTGCCAACCCACGCAAGGAGTAAGATGCCTGCGGTGGCAAGAAGTCCAGTGTAGTCGCCTTCGTAGTCGGGAGCCACAGCCATCGATGCTTGCAGCGCATCTGCCTTTTGGTGGATTTGCTCTACTGCAAGCGGCTTACCACTCTCCATACTTCTTTCAATCGACCACTCCAAACCATCGGGACGCTCGGATGCAAACAACGAAACTCCACCAAGGAAGAGAGAGCAGAGTGTAAAGACGGCGATGGCTCTTTTGTAGTCGGCACGCAGAGCCTTAGCCTTGCGCTTGTTGCACTCCAAAAGAGCGGGCTCGCGTGCGGCAATGAGTGCAAGTATGGCACCCGTGATTACACCCTCGGCTACGCCAATGGCGAGGTGCGAAGGGAGCATAAAACTCCAAAAATCGTCCATGAGAAGGCGTGTGCCCGAGAGTGATGCTTCGGTGGCTACACACGCCGCACCTGCAACTACTGCAACCATCGAGGCGAGAAATCCCGCACCAAAGGCTCTGCCCGAGGAGGTGCTGTGCTTCATCATAGGCTCGAAGAGGAGAGGGTAGACTACCAGCGACCCTATGGCTGCCATGTTGACAATGTTCCACCCGAGAGCCAAGATACCTCCGTCGGCAAAGAGGAGTGCTTGGAGTGTGAGTACTCCTGAGAGTGTCAGAAAACCAACCCACTTGCCCAATACCGCCGCAAGAAGAACGCCACCTATAAGATGACCGCTGAAACCCACATCACCGAATGAGAAGTTGAGCATTTGCGCGGCAAAGATAAATGCTCCCATAACTCCCACAAGTGGTAGTTTATTACCGAGTTCGATGCGTCTTAGTTTCGATATGGCGACTCCGATGAGTGCCACTGCTACTGCTCCACCGATGATTGCAACCTCGGGGGAGATAAGATGATTAGGTACATGCATAGTGTTTTAGTCTTTTTAGTGATGTTTTATAATATGTATAGTTGTGTTATCTCATTTTTTGTGCCACGAGGTATGGTTCTCTTCGGTTTTCTTGCCTTCATCGAGGCGTAGTAAGGGGAGCAAGAAGAGCCAAGTGGTTATGCAGAAGGGGGTTGTGAGGGCAGGTAGACCGAGCGGCAGCAGGAATACATTGATGGCTGCCTGAGCAAAGAGGGTTGTTATTGTTCCGAGCAGAGCCCATAGTGCCGACCGCCACGACGGGGGATAGAATGCCGAGCCGAGGGCTATGGCTGTGAGGGCTGGCGAGAATCCGTAGAGTCCCGACGATACAGCCACCTCCGATGCGCCATAGAGCAACGCCCCATAGGTGCCAATAGCCGATCCCACTATCGCCCAAAGTGCCGCCCAAGGACTACTCACCAAGAGCCCCACAACAAACAGAAAACCCGCCTCCCACGAATCTTGTAACATTATCTGCCCGATACCTCTCAGTACCCACTTAGCACCCTCCAAGAGCGAGGAGGGTGGGGCGGCTGCTATATCGTAGTGGTGTATGGCAGGTAACATGGGGTGCGAGAGGCTTACCTCATCGAGCCCTGTGAGTACCCTCGCTGCCGCCAGAAAGAGCCAAGTGCAGAGAACAAAGGGGAATGTCAGAGAGTTTACCTTGTGGCGAGCCCCCACCTTGTTGAGTCCCTCGCGCACCCAAGTTGTCATTGCGGCACAGAGCACGAGTGCTGCCCACGAGAGAGGTGTGCTGCCTAAAAATGTCATCAAGGCACAACCAACGAGTATGCCGTTGAAACCCCAAAGACCAATCTCGCCCTCATCTTTGGGCAAAGCAAGAATATAGCCCGTAAGGGTGGAAACCATAAGTCCCACAACCGCTCCGATAGCCACCTCGGCGTGCCCGCTCGCGAGGCTACCCCAAAAGATACCTGCCAGCATAAGCACGCCCCCGATGGCACTCGGTTGAAACATTACTTGCGCGACTCCGCGCGGGAAAGATTTAATATTCATACTTTCATTTTTTTATTTAGTTGAGAGTTGAAAGTTGAGAGTTGAAAGTTAAGGTGCGCCTTTGGCGCAGAGATTATTAATAACTTGCAGGCGCAGCCTGCACAAAAATTTTCAATTTTCAATTTTCAATTTTCAATTTCTCCACGATATGCACTCGGGTTCTAAATTAATTATCTTACAAATCACAACCGTGTTCTAATTGCCCATTTTTTTATGTGTGAGTTCTAAGAGTTCTAGGACTACTAAGATTTCTTAACAGTCTTAAAAAACTTTCAACTTTCAACTTTCAACTCTCAACTTCTCCACGGAAACTCCTCGGGTAGGGGAACGCCCTTGACCTCCTCGCGGACCACCGAGCAAATCGCCCTAATCTCTCTCAATAGTTGTTCCGAGGAGTTGCCGAGCAGCCTGAGCGAAAGTCCATTTTTGCCCCTGAGAGTCGCCACACTGAGCCTAAAATCCTGCTCTACGCGTGGTTGTAGGCGACTGAGTAGATTGACGGTGGTCGTTGGTGGAGCAACCACCACAATCGACCCAAAGTGGGTAAAATTGCCCAAAAACGCCCACTTCTCGGGGGAGTTTTCCGAAGGCGCAACACGAATACCGCCCCTTGATACAACCTCCCCATTGGGTCGGTATACAACCTCGCTCATAGACAACTCGCGGTAGTCGAAACGCTCGCCACCATGGAGTCTTCCACATGCCACCACCTCCGAGAAAAAGAGTGTTGCCGAGTGTGCAACGACAATTTTGGTGTGGGCGGTGTAGTGCGAATTACGAGCGGGAATGATGCTCCTCGGGAGCCACTCCAAATATGCACCTTCGCATAGTGTGATACTCTGTTGCAACTCCGCCTTGTCGTGTTCCATGGGGGCAATTATGGTCGCAGCACCGGTGGAGATATGAGCCATTGTCCCTTTGCCAAGTTCAATGCTTACTCGGTAGCGGTCGCCTTCGAGGTGTGGACCTCCCGCAGAGAGGATGTAGACGCAAGGCATCAGCGGAAGAGTCTCGTCGAAGTAGAGTGCCTGTTGGACAACCATCGGCACCTTGCGGTAGAGATGGCGCAGAATGGTGAGTCCCGAAGAATCCAACTCAAAACCAAGTTCCAAGACTCCATATTTACCACTTTGCTCGGTCATATATCGCTGTGTTTGTCAAAAAGAACCATCTTTTCGAGCATCGCGAGTAACTCCTCGATACCTTCGCCCGTAAAGCAGTTGGTCATCACAAATGGCTTGTTTCCGCGCATCATACGCGAGTCGTGGCGCATTACCGCAAGGTCGGCGTGAACATAGGGTGCAAGGTCAATTTTGTTGATTACTAAGATGTCGCTGTGGGATATCCCAGGTCCATCCTTGCGCGGGATTTTGTCACCTGCCGCAACATCGATGACATAGATGAAGAAATCGACCAGTGCGGGCGAGAATGTAAGTGTCAGATTGTCGCCTCCCGACTCGATGAATAGAATATCTGTGTCGGGGAAACGCGCCTCCATCTCCTCCACTGCCGCCAAATTCATTGAGGGGTCTTCGCGAACAGCAGTATGGGGGCACGCACCCGTCTCGACACCCGCTATACGCTCCTTGGCGAGAGTGCCACGCAGTATGCGCCTGACATGCTCGGCATCTTCGGTGGTTACAATATCGTTGGTGATAATTACCACCTTGTAGCCTTTGGCGAGCAGACGCGGTGTGAGGGTTTCGATGAGGGCGGTCTTGCCCGAGCCTACGGGACCTCCCACACCAATACGACAAGTGGTTTTTGAGAGTTGTTGCATAGTTTTTAGTTCATAAATAGTCTACTTTTGCCTCTTTCGTGGAGTGAGGTGGCTAGTTCCATTGATGGTATAAACGAGGTCATATCCTCCAATGTAAGTCCTCCGTAGTGGTCGTAGAGCCCCTCGCAGAGCGACGATAGTCGATAGAGAATACGCTGCGAGTCGTAGTGCGAAAGGCGCATAAGTCGTAGAGCAGCCGAGAGTATGGTGTTTGCCACGCCATAGAGGTGTGCAGCATAGAGAGCCCTCTCGCCTATGCCCAACGAGAAACCGGCAACAGCCTGAGCCGTAGGATAACACCCGACCGCAATACCCTCCTTAACCCAGCGATAGAACTCTTTGGTAATGGTGGTAGGGCAGATGGAGTGTATGAGGTCGGTAAGTCTGTGTCCCATACGCAGAGTCATCTCCCTTGCCTCTTCGCCCGCCTTGAACGATAGTAAACGATGGTCGGCATTCACCACTCTTGCGTGGTCGTCATCCGACAAAGCACGGAAAGCCTCCATGAGGACTATGCCATCACACTCGGCAGCACCATAGAGAGCCCCAATGGTGTACTCTTCCAACTGACCGAGGTCGGTAACCAAACCGCTCTCCACAGCCCCCTCCAATCCGAGCGAAAAACTAAATGCCCCAACGGGTAACGCACTATCCGATATCCAAGCAAGCCGAAAGAGTGATAGGAGTGTTGAAGTGTCGCTACACATACTCCTCAATTGTGTGTGGTTTGTGGTGTGAGTGTGGCTGGTGGCTATGTGGAGAGGTGGAGCCGAATAACACCCTTATCTCAGAGGGAGTGAGATAGGGTACAATCTCTCTGCCGGGGCGGAACGAGAACTCTATCCCTTCGAAATTGTAGGTACGCATAACGCTGAGCATAACCTTGCGGTCCACTGTGAGAGGTACCATCAGGGAGTTTTTCCTCACGAGTGCAGCCCAATGTTGGTTGCCTATGGCGTGCCCAAGTTCTATTGCCAAAGCGATGGCTTCGGAATGTGTGCGCCTTTCGAGCGAGGAGAGGTCGATGACCATCACATCGCCCAAGCGCAGCCTTATGACAGACGCTTTGTTCAATATTGAGTCGTAGGCGATGATGTCGCCATCGGAGAGCCTCACACCGCGCTCAAATGCCATGGCATATGGATTGCCGCTCTCGCCAAGAGCCAGCAGTCGGCTCTTTTGAGCGTTCCATTGGTCGAGTTCTATGTAATCTATTGTAGCCTCTTTGAGGCGCGGTTGCCACTCTGGCGAGTGGGTGTTGCCGAGTATTTTGGTGTACACTTCCATATTTGTGACCTATTATCTTTTTGTTTACGAAAACCAATAGAGTTGCGCTAATGGTAGCGACTTTGCAGGCGATAAATCTATCTCTTTGCCATCAACCCTCACCTTGAATGTTTCGGCATCGACCTCAATGAGTGGCATCTGGTCATTGAGAATCATGTTCTGCTTCGTAAGGCATCGGGTACCTCTTACTGCCAAAACATTCCTATCCAAGTTCAAACGCTCCTTAATGCCATTACAAAGGGCGGCTTGCGAGGTAAATGTCCAGCAGGTGGCAGGCAGAGCCTTGCCAAAGGCACCGAACATGGGACGATAGAGGATGGGCTGAGGGGTGGGTAGCGAGGCGTTGGGGTCGCCCATTACCGACCAAGCAATCATACCGCCCTTGATGACCATCTTGGGCTTGGCACCAAACATTGCCGGCTCCCAAAGCACCAAGTCGGCGACCTTTCCTACCTCCACCGAGCCAAAAAGGTTGTCGATGCCAAATGTTATGGCTGGATTGATTGTGACCTTTGCCAGATAACGCCTTATGCGGAAGTTGTCGTTGCCCTCGGCATCTTCGGGGAGTTTTCCTGTGCGGTTTTTCATGTAGCAAGCCATCTGTACCGCCCTCATAAAGTTCTCGCCTATACGCCCCATGGCTTGCGAGTCGGACGATATCATCGAAAGCACGCCTCTGTCGTGAAGATAATTCTCGGCTGCTTGTGTTGCGGGGCGTACGCGGCTCTCGGCAAATGCCACATCCGAAGGAATCTTGGGGTTGAGGTTGTGACACACCATAATCATATCGAAGAGTTCCGCCTGTGAGTTTATGCCATAGGGGAGTGTGGGGTTGGTCGAGGAGGGTAGGACACTACTCTCGCCTGCCACCCTCAGCAGGTCGGGCGCGTGACCACCACCCGCACCCTCGGTGTGGTAGGTGTGTATTGTTCTGCCGTTGATGGCAGCGATGGTATCCTCCACAAAACCTCCCTCGTTGAGGGTGTCGGTGTGAATTGCCACCTGCACATCGTAGCGGTCGGCAACCCTCAGTGCAGTATCTATCGCCTTTGGTGTCGAGCCCCAATCCTCGTGTACTTTTAGACCCATCACACCCCTCTCAATTTGTTCGGCTATGGACTCCTCTTTTGAACAGTTGCCCTTGCCGAGGAAACCGAAATTGACGGGCAGATTTTCCACACTTTGCAACATGCGGTCGATGTTCCAGTTGCCCGAGGTGATGGTTGTGCCGTTGGTGCCATCGGTGGGACCTATACCTCCGCCAATGAGGGTTGTTATACCACCGCTGAGGGCGGTTTCGACCTGCTGTGGCGAGATGACATGTACATGACCATCTATGCCACCCGCTGTGAGGATGAGGTGCTCGCCACTGATAGCATCTGTTGAGGCTCCCGTAACCATACCGCGAGTTACACCATCCATTGTATTGGGGTTACCCGACTTACCAATGCCGACAATCCTGCCATCCTTAATGCCCACATCGGCTTTCACAACACCCAATACTGCGTCAATAATCGTTACATTGGTAATCACAAGGTCGAGCGAGCCACTCTCGGATGTTGTGGTGTTGTCCAAGCCCATACCATCGCGCAGAGTCTTTCCTCCGCCATATACCACCTCGTCGCCATAGTCGCCCCTAAGGTCGCGCTCAATCTCCGCATAGAGCGAGGTGTTACCGAGTCGGATTTTGTCCCCTACGGTAGGTCCATAGAGGTCGTTGTATTGTTTTCGTGATATCTTTGCCATACGCCTTACTGCTCTTTATTTACTGTTTTATAACCGCGTTTGCGAACTCTGCGGAGTGCTTTTGTGATGGTAGGGTAGTAGGAGGGGGCACTCTCGGAGCCCGCATAACCCTCCGTTAGACCGCCAAAGCCCGCAATGTAACTCTTGCCGCCAAAGGGTACAACCTCCACACTCTTCTCCTCGCCCGCCTCAAACCTTACGGCTGTGGTCGCTGGAATGTTCAGGTGGCAACCGAAAGCCACTTCCCTGTCGAACTCCAAGTAGCGATTGACCTCGAAGAAGTGGAAGTGAGAGCCGACCTGAATAGGTCTGTCGCCCGTGTTGCGAACTTTGAGTGTGCGTGCTTTTTTACCCTTGTTGTACTCAATGTCGCCCTCGGCAAGCACCACTCCTCCTACGGGGCATTGTGCCCCAACGGAGCACTGCTCCTTTCGGGGTGTTGTTTTTCTCTTCTCCATAGTTTGCCTCCTACTTTATGGGGTTGTGAATACTCACAAGTCGCGAGCCGTCGGTAAAGACCGCCTCGACCTGCAATAGACCAATCATCTCAGCCACACCCTCCATCACATCGTCGCGTGTGAGTACCTTTGTGGCATCGGTCATAACCTCCTCCACACTCTTGCCCTCGCGAGCCCCTTCGAGTGCGCTACAAATGATGTAGGCAACAGCCTCGGGGTGGTTGAGTTTCAATCCTCTCTCTTTTCTCCTCTCGGCGACCATTCCCATAGTCAGCAGCAGGAGTTTTTCTTGTTCTTTTGGTGTTAAATGCATACCTTTCTCTTTTGTATGTTTGTATTTCAGTTTACCCACGAGCGCATCTCGCGGGCATCTGCTGCGTTACGCTCGGGCTCGGAATTTCTAATGACTCATTTAGTTGAAAGTTGAAAGTTGAGAGTTGAAAGTTGAGGCGCGCCTTTGGCGCAGAGATTATTAATAACTTGCAGGCGCAGCCTGCACCAAAATTTTCAATTTTCAATTTTCAATTTTCAATTCAAACTCTCAACTTTCTTGCCACACTTCCTCTAAAAGGCACTATCTTTGCCACAGTGTTTGATAAACCAAACACTTTACTGATATGCTTAAAATGATGTTACTTGCTGGCTGTGGCGGTTTTGTGGGCACAGCACTGAGATTTTTGACGGGCAAGATTTGCGCCCAAATTAATGTAGGAAGTTTTCCGCTCGGCACTTTTGTGGTGAATGTTGTGGGTAGCCTGCTGATTGGTATCCTCTTTGGGCTTGCTGAACAGAAGGGTGCGCTCTCGCCCTCGGCAAGTGCGGTGCTGATTACGGGTTTTTGCGGAGGTTTTACAACCTTTTCGACCTTTGCCGACGACATCTACCTGCTGCTCCAAAAAGGTCAGTGGGGTATGTTCCTCGGCTATATGATTCTGAGCCTTGTGGTGGGCGTACTGCTCGTCTGGGCAGGCAGAGCCTTAGTACGATAAAGACGAAAGCCAGACCTTTTGGTCTGGCTTTGCTGTTCTAATTTTCTGGGAATGTTGGTTTGTATATTATCGCGAACGGAACACTTTGGAGTTTTTCTTTCTCTGTGTTACAGATAAACATCGGGAAAACAGATATTGTCCGTTCTTCTCCACCTGCGTTGTCCAAGGCGTCACTAAGTAAATTTAAGAAATTAGAGGTGTTGAAGAATGTGAATCTCCATCGGTCTAACATAGCGACCTTTGTTCCTGTCCAGTACATGTACGATCTGAAATCGGGGTATGCTAAATAACAAGTATTACCTTTAAGGTATGTTTGTTTTAGTTGCGTAGAGAGTGCGTTATCGGTAGGGTTAAGGACAAGATTTCTGAAAGCTACCGTAAATTGCTCCGTTGGTGTACCTACCTCATAAGTATCGTTGCTTTTCACAAAATAGGTATTCTGATAACTATCAATCACCACATAGCGATAATTTACATCAAATGGTGCCCTCAGATTGATGGTGGTACTTTTAATCTCACCCTTATTACCCTGAGAGTCTACTAACCTAACACAAATGGAAACCACTTCGTCTTGTTCTGGTAGATATGTAAACATACTACTTGAAGTAGTTTGGGTTGTCATATTACCATCGCTATCGATCATTGACCACTCATATCTTAAAGAACCTTCTGCAATCATGCCATTGTACATCGCAAGGAGCGATGAGTCTTCGGAAGTGAATTGTGCGGTAAACTTGTAACCCAAATCATTTTCGTATTCGGAGTTAATAATGATATTGGGGAAATTGACGACAATTTTCTTTCTGGCGCCATATAGTTTACCAGATCCTCCCTCAGATTTTGCAATAATATCAACTTCTCCATCTCCTAACACAGATAAAACACCCGTATCTTCATTAATAACTGCAATTTCTGGATTAGATGTGGACCATTTGATTGTCGTACCGCCAGTCGGAATAGAGCAAGTGTATATGCTACCATGACGAGCAATGGCATCACCTTCAATTTTCATATCCGAATGCCTTATAATCCAATCAAACATATCTCTATTATTGTATGTATGCAATCGAGTCGAATCAAGTAGATAGAGTGCATCAAACGGTGTGTCTATTTGACTAAGACCACCGTTGTTATAGAAGTTAATAAGATAGTCAGAGTGTTGGATATTTTCTCCCGACTTGTAACATAATGCACTAGCTGTCGGTACAAAGCCTATTTTATTTGTCAATTTTAGGGTACAATTAGTTGCTAACAATCCATTATCTATGGACGCTAAAGTTGTGTCTATAGGAGAAGATATGTGTGGTATCGAATAATAAGAAGCGTGGTAGTCATCAGCATAATTTCGAAGATTTGAAGGAATGGTTGCTCGTGCATCGAACAAACTATATGTTTTGGGAAATAGCCACAGATACTTTTTTGTATAATTAAGAGTTATTTGAGATAATGTAGATCCTATTCTATTCTTGCTAAGTGAATTTAATCTCTGCATGCCAGTCTATTCTCGAAGAGCCCCATATTGCAAGAAGATCTGCAATGAATGGTAAATTAAGGGCCATCATAGTCATTGCAAATTCATAATTGTCAAAATATGACAATATGGGCAAAATAATCTCAGTTAAAGTTTTTGTTTGTGCATAACCATTAACAAGTAGGTAGTGTGTGTTGTCTAACTTGTTGTTAACAATTTCGCCACCATTGGCTATTGCTAAGTTGCTGATTCCAACTCCTGCATCTCCCTGAGGGAACCCCTTGGCTCTTATTTCTGCTTGCCACTCGTCATAAGTACTATTATTAAGTTCCCCATTTGTGTCAACATAATTCATTAACATTTGTTTGACCGACTGAGCATGCATTATATTGTATAGAGCTTGCTTTGTGTCGTCGAGTAAACCACAAGTCGCCCCATCAATTACATCGGGTATATTTGTGTTATATAATAGATTTATTGCTTGTGGTACGAAATAAAGCGCACCCAAAGGTACATTTGCTCCTAAGTGCGGAGAGTCATACGAAACATAAGTAGCAACCTCGTGAGGTTTATTCCTGCTTTCCATATCACATAACGCGTAACGAGATACGAGTCCACCCATACTATGCCCCACTAATATATTTTTCTCTTCACTACCATTGTTGTGTTTTTCTTGATTGATTACATTCAGAATTTTCTCCAACAATGCAGCGTTGGCGCGAATATCTGCCAAAGAGTTATTCCAGTTTACATATATTAAGTCATAACCTTTTTCTTTGATTTCCTTCTCCCATGCGCTATAACTAATCATATCTATGTCTGTTACGCCATATTGTCCTATGGGACCAAAAAACGCCTCTACTAATACAGTGTCCATAGATGGACCGGGATCAAAACCCTCAACAAATATAAAAGGTTTCTTAATAAGATTATTATTTGCAGACTTATGGAGGAGGGTGGCAGAAACGGTTGCACCATTGTAGAGGGTGTCTATTGTTTGGTATTCTTTGAAATCTATTTTTTGACTATTCGCCTGAGTTATGGAAGGTTCAACTAATATTTTCGTGTGGGCAAGTAATATGCCTTGTTCTTTTGTCGAAACTTTTATAATTAACTCTTTCTCTCCAGTAGAATCATACTGTATACTGATGGGGCGGTTTGCCGTTAAACTTCTCCAACCCAAACCGTCAGATGCATTGATTAATACATAGTTTATATTAGTGATGTTATTGGAAAAAATGAATTCACTTGGTAGTTCTAACGAAAAAGTCTCTCCACACCGAACTATGTGCCTATTGGGAGAGAATGCCAATAAATTGACCTCTTCGTATGGATTGAGCCATGTATCACCGTCATACTTGTCGAACACTTTGCCCGTAGTTGTATTATATCCAATCAAGCCATCGTCCAATGCATTTGCTTTTATACGATTGTATTTGTATAAGGCAAGCGACATCTTGATTGAAGAGTCCTCATCTGTGGTTGTAAAAGACTCTATAATATCATCTACTTTTTCGAATGGTTTGGATGTGGATATACTCGCAGAACGAATGCTTCGCAGTATATTCTCGTAATCTACAAGTAATATATAGTTGCTATCTGTAAGGGAAGTACCATCGTAGTTTGATAGTTCCACCAAGTCTATCGCGTAGTCTAATAGCAATCGAGTGGGTACTTTTGACTTATTTACACCCTCAAACATTGAGTTGATGCTACTCCTTATCGTGATATTTTCATCAATACTTTGAGCGTTTACTACGCCCCCTACATGCATTATAGAAAATACAAGGATAAATATTCTGCGATAAGCATTCTTATTACTATTCATAATACTGTCCATGCTTATTGAGCACTACCGACAACACCTCTCCCGTAGAATGCAACATTCTCGAATGTGCCATTTTGTATATAGATGCGCTTATTAGGGTCCTCTCTATGCGTTAGTGTAATCTCAAACTCCCCACTTATATCTGTGTGTCCAGGAATGCTATTATCACTAAACGAAGTTAAACGAATCCATCCCTCTACATTGCAGGCTCCTATACTGAGTATTTGAGGAATATCCCCAGCGCGTAGTTTCTCTATCTCTACATATACATAGTCATTGAATCTTCCGAATGGGGGAGCAATATCCTCGTTTTCTACAATATGAAAATGATGTGTGTATCCAATTTCCCATGGCTTATCTAAGAAGAACTGCATCTTAAAATCAAGGTGTATACTATCGGATGATGATGCACGACACACACCCTCAGTAAGCATGCTCAACTGATGCTCAACCATTGTAACAGTATCTACTTTGCCATTATCCTCAATAACTTTTTGGTACACTCGCCTTGTTATGGAATTATATGCGTCTCCTTGTCTATATATTGAGTCCATGTAAAATAATTCATTATCAAATCCCAACTCCTCACCAGTTACACGCATAGAAATTGGCTCCGAACGCATCCCATAAACAACGGGCATAAATGGATTGATGAGCTCCCATTCACACGAAGTCATTGTAGCCATCAGCATTGCTATAGCTACAATTTGTAATTTATTGGTTTTCATTTTCAAGTTATTTACTCCTGAATGTCGGTTTCGGCAGATTGTTGCAAAATAGTATTATACTCGCTTACAACACCGACATATTTATCGTATACATCTTCACTAATGCCGAGAAATAGTGCATCTTCTTTTTTGATGGCAAGAACATACTGCCCATTTTTCTGGACAATTCGACTCATCATAAGGTGATCAACATCGGATTGTTGTTTGCTTATGACAGTCAAACTGTCCTCCTCTATGGGGATGGTACCTCGGGTTGTTAGTGATTCGAGCGTTAGTACATTTGAAGGCTCCTTGGTGACAATTTTGTCATCGAGGGTGTTCTCTACACACGAAACAAAAATCGCAGCAAAAACAACGACTAACAATTTATGTAATGTTCTTCTTGTCATACTCGTGTGATGTATTAGGTGCGTAAAGATACAAAAAAAAATTCTAAATACAAACAAAAGGAAGTAAAAATAGCGCGGTGACCTGTATTTTGATAGCTTGCTGAGATGTAAACAATTTCAAACTATATCTCCACAACCACTTTTAGCATTGCAACGGTGTAGTCGCCGCGGGCGGCGTGGATGCGGTGGAGGGCGGGTTGAAGGCGTAGGTAACGCCACTCATAGGAGTAAGTAAACTCTAACAGCGTCTCGTAGCCTCCGCGGTAGAGTCCTCGGCTGAGCATAAAGCCTATGTAGTCGTTCTTGGAGAAGAGCGAGTGGCAGACAAGAGCCCCCGCGCCATAGAGGTCGCAGTCGCTCTGCGGAGCCCATGCTCCGTGCAAGACCAAACATAGTTCGCGACCGCTCGGTTGGCGATAGAGAGGTTGCTCGGCAAGAGCCCACACCGAGGCGCGGCTCGACTTGTGAGTGCCACCTCTCGCAATTTCGAGTGCCGAGGGTGCGTGACCAAAGGTTGTCCCCAAATGGTAACGACCAAGATAGCCTTCGCCCTCGTAACCCACCTCGCCAATGGCAAAGACTCCATCGCGCCTTAGGTTGAGGCGGAAGAGTTCGTTCCATAGTTGCGAAGCCACACCATCGTAGAGCGAAAGTTTTGCACACCAACGCTCCGATGGGTGCCACTCTGCATGGATAGCCATTGCCGATAGGGGAGCGTCCGCCACCGCAAAATTGGTGGAGATGGAGGGGAAGAGCCCATTCATTGCCGATGTGAAAACCGAGTTCCACGGCGAGGTGAAGTAGTCCTTGCCGAGGTTGCGAATACCCGCATAGAGCAGCAACTTCTCGTCAAAAAACCTCTGCCCAACGCCAAACGCCATCAGCGCAAGGGTAGAGGGGGCATCCTCGATTGCCGAGAAGAGGTGGAGGTTGTCTGCCACGCCACTCTTGCCTTGCTCCTGTCGCAGGTTGTTTACAGCCAGCAGGTCGAGCGTGAAAGAGCCGCCCTTCCATAGCGGAAATTCGTACTCCACATTGAGCAGGTTTACCCAGTTGGCAATGCCTGTGGTGGTGTTCCACAAACCCTCGGTGGTGTAGGCAATGGTTGGTACGGGGTCGTCATAATTCTCTGTTTGTGCCAAGAGCGGCGTTGCCCCAAGCACTGCCACAGCGGCAAGAAGTAGGTTGTATTGCATAAAAAAACGGATTTTGCATCCCTCGACACAAAATCCGTTCCAATGTTGTTTCGGTGGCTTAAAAACCAATCTTCATACCGAGGTAGACACTGCGGGGTTGCAAAGGACCATAGACATAGCCCGAGTCGCGGTCGGCACCCTTGTCGAAGTCGCTCTGGTAGGAGTTGAAGATGTTCTTCACGCCTCCGAAGAGTTCAAGATTGGCATCGGTGTAGAGTCGGATGTTGTAGCCCAAACGGATACCCATATCAAAGAAACTCTGGGTGCGCACTGCCACATCTTCCTTAATATAGCCTGCGTAGTGCTGCACGAGCATCGAGCCGGTGTAGTTGCCCGTGAGGTCCACATTCAGATTGCGTATGGGTTTGAGCATCAGGGTGAAGTATCCGTAGTGGTTGGGGGTGCGGAACATATCTCTTTCGGCAGGGGCGGTGTCGCTCCACTGCTCGGGCTCCATATATTGGCTACGCTGAATGGTGAAGCCCGCCTGCAATTCGCACTTGTAGCCGAACATTGCGCGACCCTCCAAGTTGATGCCGCTCACCGTAGCACCCGAGCCGTTGTAACGCTCTTGCACAGACACACCCTTGTCGTCGTGACCAATCTCGCGCAGAGCAAAGACATCCGAAAGGGTGGTGTGGAATGCCTCGGCTACGATGTTGAGAGCCATCTTGTCGAATGATTTGGAGTATTCCACCGAGGCACTTAGCGAAGAGGAACGCTCCTCTTTTAGGTCTTCGGCAAGTTGTATGCGTGTGCGCTCGCCACCCACAATGGCGATGTGGAGGTCCTCATCGTAGGCTTGTGGTGCGCGGTAGCCTTCGGCATATGAGAGCCTAAGGCTCCACGCTGCTGTGGGGTTGTAGCGCAAATTGATGCGGGGTGAGAAGATGGGGGTCGATACAAGGTTGTGCTTGTCCAAGCGACCTCCAAGGAGCAGCGACAGACGCTTGTTTTTCCACTCGTTCTGGAAGTAGGCACCATAGACATTCACAATCTGCTTGGTGTCGATATCGTAGCCTATGGAGGTGTCGTGGAGGTCGTTGTGGCTCCACTCGGTACCCACAGTAAGTTCTGCGGGCATGAATAGGAGGTTGTCGAAAGTGTGGATATACTGCACACCCGAGGAGGCTGTGAGGTCGGCGGTGCGACCGTAGGCGTTGGGGTCTTTGCCTGCGCCATAATAACTACTGCGTGCGGTGTTTTGGAACGCACCATAGATGTTGAGTCGGTTGGTGTAGGTGGGATTTGACCAGTCGAAGGTGATGCTACCTCCGTCTATCGTGTGGTCTGCCATTTCGCACACCTCCGCCTCATGCTGGGGTTTGTCGAGCGCGTCACCACCTCGGCGGTAGTCGCTGATGCGGTGGTACTGAGCCGTAATGCGTGAGTAGGGACCTGTGCGGAAGTAACTCCTCATACCGAGAGCCTCCGAGGAGGTGGAGAGTATCTCCGTAAAGCCGTCGCCATCGTGGTCGTAGCCATCGCCCGAGCGACTCTGGGCAAAGACACTGATTGCCGCCCTACGGCTTGCCGACACGAGCGAAGCGTTGAGGGTTGTGGAGTTCTCCATTGCACCCGTAAGACCTATGGAGGATGTGGTGTGAGCCATCTCTGCCATACTTATATTTGGCTCTTTGGTTATCACATTGATTGTACCGCCAATGGCACTCGAACCGTAGAGTGCCGAGCCGCCACCACGCATAACCTCCACACGCTCAATCATATTCGAGGGAATCTGCTCCAAACCATAGACACCCGTCAGCGAGGAGAACAAAGGGTGCGAATCGACCAAAATCTGGGAGTACTTGCCGTCTAAGCCGTTGATGCGGACTTGGGGGAAACCGCAGTTTTGGCAGGTGTTCTCAACCCTCACACCCGGTTGGAATGTCAGACCTCCCGCGAGCGACTGCGAAGCCACCCTGTCGAACATCTCGGAGCCTATGACACTCACAAGCGAGGGAGCCTCCTGTTTGAGCCTCTCGCTACGGCTGCTCGTCACAACCACTTGGTCGAGCATCATGGGCATAGACTCAATGGCAAAGTTAATCTCTACGGTTTCGCCCCTCAGCACCGTAACCTCTTTTGAAAGACTCTTATAGCCGAGAGCCTCTACGGTAATGGTGTAGGTGTTGGGGCGGAGGTTGCGGAGCAGAAAGTGACCCGTAGCATCGGTAGTTGTACCCGTAGGAGTCCCCTCCAATACCACCGTAACATAGGCGAGGTGTTCGCCCGTTGTGGCATCTACAACATGACCAAAAAGATGTGCATCCGTGGGGGGTTGTGAGGCTGCATTTGCGGTTGGGGGTATGTTGGCAAAGGTCGCCATCGTCAGGGCGCAAAGTAGCGCAAAAGTAGAAAATAATCTCTTCATTTATCTAATTATTAATTAATTATTAATCATTATCGCAAAATTTGACGCTGCAAAAGTATTTCAAAACCACCACCCTCGCAATACCTAAAAATGGGGATTTTTTGAGTTGAGAATTTTTATAAGAGAACTAAGAGAACTAAGAAATCATAGTAGTCTTAGTAGTCTTAGAAGTCGTAGTAGTCCTAAAATTCCTGAAAGCCTTAGGGCAGGGGCGTGTGTAAAAAAAAGGAGAGCGCATTTGCGCTCGCACCATAACTTTCAACTTTCAACTCAAAAAAACCGACCCTCGGGTCGGCTTTTTTTGATTATTTCACTGCCACGCAGTCAATCTCAACGAGTGCGCCTTTGGGAAGTGCTGCAACCTCGTAGCAGATGCGGGCGGGTTTGTCGCCGGTGAAGTACTCGGCATATACAGCGTTCATTGCGCCGAAGTCCGAGATGTGCTGCAACAAGACGGTGGTCTTTACAACATCGTTGAAGGTGTAGCCTGCCTCTTTGAGGATTGCGCCAAGGTTGTTGAGCGACTGACGGGTCTGAGCCTCAATACCTTCGGGCATCTCGCCAGTGGCGGGAACAAGGGGAAGTTGACCGGATGCATAGAGGGCACCACCTGCCTCAATTGCCTGCGAATAAGGACCTACGGCTGCGGGAGCCTCGGGCGAACAAATAATGCGTTTCATAATATGAATCTTTGTTTTGCGTTAATGTTTTTGTAGTAATTTTGGCACAAATTTATATCTTTGTGGCGATAGAAACAAATTTAGTGAAATATAAAAATTTGACGGTTATGAAAAAATTACAATTTATTGTTGCGCTTTTGGTTGTGGTGACAGTTTTTTCCTCGTGTTGCCCCTGTCGTAAGACCACTAACAAAAATCACAAACCTCTAAATGGTACCGAGTGGGTGCTTGTGCAGATGGAGGGTAAGAATGTTACCGAAGCGTTTGAAAATGAAGGGAATCCACGCATTGTATTCGGCAACGACAACTCTTTTGGTGGTTTTAGCGGTTGCAATTCTATGGGCGGAAAATATAACCTTACACCCAGCGAAGCACCTTCGCAAAAAGATATCGCAGGCAAAATTAAACTTGCGGATATTATGTCTACCAAACGCTACTGCCCCAATGACCATATCGAGATGGCCCTTATTAAAGCCCTCTCCGAGGTAGACGCTTTTACCATCGAGGGCGAAAAACTCTTCCTCTTCAAGAATGGCGAACTGAAACTCGTCTTTGAGGCTACTGCGAAGTAGAGTGTAAAATCTCGCTTAATGTGCTAAAAATCAAAAAAAATTGCATTTTGCACTTTGCATTTTGCAATTTATTTGTATCTTTGCGCGCTTCTTTCCCGCGTATGTGTGCGAGGGAAAGCCTATAAATAAAGTCTAACTTTTTAATTATTAAAAACTTAACACAATGGAAAACAACAAAAAAGTAGCCAACGAAAACTTCGATTGGACCGCTTATGAGACCGACGCCGAACTCTATGGTGAGATGACCAAAGAGCAAGTTGCTGCTCAGTACGACGAGACTGTACAGAAAGTACACGCAGGCGAGGTAGTAGAGGGTGTAGTAACCTCTATCAACAAACGCGAGGTAGTAGTAAACATTGGCTACAAATCGGACGCTATCATTCCCGTAACCGAGTTCCGTTACAACCCCGAACTCGCTATCGGTGAGAAAGTAGAGGTTTATGTTGATAGCACCGAGGACAAAAAAGGACAGCTCGTTCTTTCGCACAAAAAGGCTCGTCAACTCAAAAGTTGGGATCGCGTTAATCAGGCTTTGGAGAACGACGAGATTATCAAGGGCTTTATCAAATGCCGTACTAAGGGCGGTATGATCGTAGATGTATTTGGTATCGAGGCATTCTTGCCCGGTAGCCAGATTGATGTTAAGCCCATCCGCGACTACGATATTTATGTTGAGAAGACCATGGAGTTCAAGGTTGTTAAAATCAATCAGGAGTTCCGCAATGTTGTTGTTTCGCACAAGGCTCTCATCGAGGCTGAACTCGAGCAGCAGAGGCAGGAGATTATGTCGCGCTTGGAGAAAGGTCAGATTCTCGAAGGTACCGTTAAGAACATCACTTCCTACGGTGTATTCGTTGACCTTGGTGGCGTAGACGGTCTTATCCACATCACCGACCTTTCGTGGGGTCGCGTAAACCGTCCCGAGGAGATTGTTGCTCTCGACCAGAAGATCAATGTTGTTATTCTCGACTTCGACGATCAGAAGAAACGCATCGCTCTCGGTCTCAAACAGCTCACTGCTCATCCTTGGGAGGCTCTTGACGCTGAACTCAAAGTTGGCGACAAGATTGGCGGTAAAGTAGTTATGATGTACGACTACGGTGCATTCGTTGAGGTTGCACCCGGTGTAGAGGGTCTTATCCATGTTTCGGAGATGTCGTGGAACCAGCACCTCCGCTCGGCTCAGGAGTTCATGAAAGTGGGCGACGAGATAGAGGCAGTTATCCTTACCCTCGACCGCGAGGAGCGTAAGATGTCGCTCGGTATCAAACAACTCACCGCTGATCCTTGGGAGGCTATCGAGGAGCGTTACCCCATCGGTTCGCGCCACACTGCAAAAGTTCGCAACTTCACCAACTTCGGTATCTTTGTAGAGATTTCGGAGGGTATTGACGGTCTTGTTCACATCAGCGATTTGAGTTGGACTAAGAAGATCAAACACCCCGCAGAACTCACTCAACTCGGTGCAGACATCGATGTAATCGTTCTCGGTATCGACAAAGAGAATCGTCGTCTCAGCCTTGGTCACAAACAGTTGGAGGAGAATCCTTGGAACGAGTTTGAGGCTCAGTTCGCAGTAGACTCCGTACACGAGGGTAAAGTAACCGAGGTTAACGAGAAAGGTGCAGTTGTTGCTCTTGGCGAGAATGTAGAGGGCTTTGCTCCTGCAAAACAGATTGTTAAAGAGGATGGCACCACGGCTAAGGTTGGCGATGTTCTTCCCTTCAAAGTTACCGAGTTCTCGAAAGTAACCAAACACATCAGCTTGTCGCACACCCGCGTATTCGAGGAGGCAAAACGCGCCGAGGAGAATGCTGCTAAGGCTGAGCGTCGTGCTGCTGCTGAGGCTACCAAATCGACCGTTAAGAAGATCAACGCTCAGGTTGAGAAGACCACCCTTGGCGATTTGACCGACTTGGCTGAGTTGAAGGCTAAGCTCGAAGCCGAGCAAAAATAGTGCATCTTGCAGGTGCTTTTAGCACCAAAATTCAGAGAGCGGACTCCTCATTTACGCTTAGTAAACTGCGGAGTCCGCTCCTTTTTTTGGCACTAAAAGCCCTCTGCAATATGCACTATTTTACATTTCCTCCGCTCTCTGCGTTTTTTGTGGTTCTTGGGAAACTCCCCCTCTAAGTACTCCCCCCCTACGCAAGGGGAGGTCGGGAGGGGTGGTCGAGATTGCGTGCGCGTCCTCGCGCACCACTCCTCCCCTACGCAAGGGGAGGTCGGGAGGGGTGGTCGAAATTGCGTGCGCGTCCTCGCGCACAACTCCTCCCCTACGCAAGGGGAGGTCGGGAGGGGT
>JAZNTX010000031.1:0-51115 GCA_045591965.1 Tidjanibacter sp.
CCGATAAAATTATATAATAAAAAGTGGGCTGCAAATTTTCGCAGCACAGTTTTTATTAACCATATTAGTAAAAGCGATAACTCTCCACATTGCGGAAGCCTCGGAGGAGTTCTTCGGCGGTCATTCGTTTCTTGCCCGAGAGTTGCAGTTCGCGCACATCAATCACTCCGTCGGCGCAAACCACCTTGATATATTTTTTACCATCGGAGAGTATGGTACCACACTCTGCATCAACACCTTGGGGCACAAACTCCACTTCAAAAATCTTTGCCGACAAGTTCTCCGCAAGGTTTGCCCACGCCGCAGGATAGGGCGACAAGCCACGCACGAGGTTCAAAATTTCCTCTCCCGAGCGCGAAAAATCAATATGACAGTCCTCCTTGAAAATCTTTGGTGCGGGTCGGAGTTCGCCCTCCGCCATTTCGCTCTGTTCGATGGGAGTGACATTACCCTCGGCGATTTTCTCAACCGTATCAAGCACCAAATCGACACCCACATTCATCAACTTATCGTGCAGAGTACCAACATTATCCGTAGGCTCAATATCAACCTTTACTTGACCTAGCACTGCGCCCTCGTCAATCTGCGGGTTAAGCAGAAAAGTAGTCACACCCGTTTCGGTTTCGCCATTCATAATGGCGCGGTTGATGGGCGCAGCACCGCGATACTGGGGCAGCAGTGAGGCGTGCAGATTGAAAGTTCCCAAACGAGGTGCCGCCCAGATAATCTCGGGCAACATCCTGAAAGCGATAACAATACCGAGGTCGGCATTGAGCGCCCTAAAAGCCTCCACAAACTCCTCGTCGCGCAACTTTACTGGTTGCATGATAGGTAGTCCTTGTTCTACGGCATATTTTTTAACCGCGCTCTCATTGACTTTAAGTCCCCTACCCGATGGCTTGTCGGGCGTGGTCACCACAGCCACAACATTATAACCTCCCTCCACGAGAGCCCTCAGTGGAGCCACCGCAAAGTCGGGAGTCCCCATATAGACTATTCGAAGACTTTTACCCTTACTCATTATTTTTGCTCTGTTTTGAAGGTCTTAGACCTTGGATTTTTGCCTTCAATTTATTATACTGAACAACATACCAATCCATATTGAAAAGGTTGGAGTCGTTGGTGGCTATGTGTGTGAGGTAGAGTGCAATAGGTAGCAATATCATCGCCGAGAACCACATACCAAAAGCGGCATTCCAAGTACCCTCCTTTGCCATCTTCTCGCCCGCAATACTAATGACATAGTAGACAACAAAGAACAATACTGACACCACCACAGGCATCGCCAAACCACCCTTGCGAATAATCGCACCCAGAGGTGCACCAATAAGGAAGAAAATAATTACCGAAATGGGCAACGACACCTTCCTATGCCACTCCACCTGCGAGCGGTAGAGTTTATTGAGCGCATCCTTTGCCGTATCTTCGTTGCGGTTGAGCGAGTTACGCGACATTCGTGCGTTGCTTTTTGCCTTATTGATGACATCCGTCTTTTGCACAATAGCCATTGTATCAAGGGCCTTCATAAGGTCGGCACTACTCTTATAGGAGTAATCCACCTGCACCGTATCGAAAAGTCCCCAAGCGGACTGGTCCTCGGTCATAAGGTAGTTTTTCAATAGAGGCTCATACGAGCGAGCCGAGCCCCTATCGCTCTCAATCCTCAGCGAGTCGATATCAACCTGCAACTCCGCCACATTCTTCGTTTGGTGGTTATTGAAGAGGTTCATATCGGTGCGCGAAAAGTCGAAACCATCGATACTCATCGCACCATTCTGCACCGCAAACTTCTGATGCCTAATGGCATTTTCCGTACTCCACTTATAGTTGCGCGTTGTTTCGTAAGTCTCGCCATTATAGAGTTTTATCATCAAGAATTTCTTATCATCCGACATGTAGATATAGCCCGAATCGGCAACCGTAGTGGTCATATTACCGTTACGCTCACGGGTGTCGTAGATAAGAATATCCGTCAGCAGTTGAGTGTTGGGGTCTTGGTGTCCCACGCGGATACTCATATTGTCAATACCGTTGAAGAACATACCGTCCTTAAACTCCATACTCTCCTTTTGTTGGCGGATATCGTAGATTATCGCCATCATCTTCTTGTTGGAGTACGGCACTAAGTTATTAACCACAAAGAAACTACCGATAGCAACCACTACAACAACCCCCATCAATGGAGCAAGAATACGAGGCAACGACATACCTGCCGACTTCATAGCCAAGAGTTCGTTATGCTCGCCAAGATTTCCCATTGTCATAATACCCGCAAAGAGCGTTGCGAGAGGGATGCCGAGGGGCATCATATTGGCGGTTGCGTAGAAAAGCAACTCAATGATAATACTGAAACTCAGACCCTTACCGACCAACTCGTCAATATATCGCCACACGAAATTCATCATAAGTATAAACATTACGATAAAAAACGAGAGCACCATTGGTCCCAAGAAGGATTTGAGGGTAAATCTATGTATGGTTTTCATCTGTATGTTCGCTTGTTTACCTAATTAACCCTCGCGGGCGATTAACACCTCGCAAAGTTAGCAGTTTTACGACAAAAAGCACAACCGCCAGCAAAATAATTGTGGTTGCGCCCACTGGAAAATCGATTTTCCACGCCAAATAAATACCAAAAATATTACCTACAACTGCCAAAACCGAGGCCCACAAGGCTATGCGAGTGTAGGACTTGGTAAAGCACGAGGCTATTGTTGGTGGTATGGTCAGCAGCGAGATAAGCAACACAATACCCACAATTCTAATCGAAAGAACTATTGCCACCGAGGTCAGCACCGTCATTGTGGCAAGTATTGCATCCGCCTTTACTCCCTGAGAGCGAGCATATTCGCGGTCAAAAGCAGAGAAGATGATAGGGCGCGAAAAGAGCACCATCACCGCAATCAACACCCCGACCAACACTGCCAAAGAGATTATATTTAATCCGCTTACCGTTAGTATATCTCCGAAAAGAAAACTCATAAGATTGGGAGCATAACCAGGGGTTGTGAATATAAAAAGCAAGCCCACAGCCATACCAACGCTCCACACAATACCTATTGCCGAATCCTCGCGGATGCGCCCCTTCGCGCTCGTCCACTCGATGCCCAAAGCCGACAACACTGCGAAAATCATCGCGCCACCAATGGGATTGAGCCCAAAATGGTAGGCTATACCTATACCACCAAACGAGGCGTGGGTAATACCTCCGCTCAGGAAGACCATACGGCGAGCGACCACATAGGTGCCGACAACGCCGCAAGCAATGCCAGAAAGCACCGCAGCCAAGAGAGCATCGCGCAGAAAGTCGTATGTGAGAATTGCCGTAAAGAAATCCATAAAAGCCTTTCCTAAATAAAATCGTGCAAAGGTACTCAAAAGTAGCAAAAAAATTCATATTTTCGCACCGAAAAACCACTTATAGGGATAAAATGAAGGTTTGTTTTTATACTTTGGGATGCAAACTCAACTTTTCGGAGTCTTCGACAATTGCACGCGAATTTGTGGAGAATGGTCACGAGCGTACCGAGGATTTCCGCGAAGCGGATGTCTGCATCATCAATAGTTGCTCAGTAACGGAGCACGCCGACAAGAAGTGTCGCAACATAGTGCGCCGCATCCACAAACTCAATCCCGAGGCAATAATTGCCGTCACGGGGTGTTATGCCCAACTCAAACCTCACGAAATTGCCGCCATCGAAGGCGTTGATATTGTCCTGTCGAACAACGATAAGGGCGACATGTACAAAAAGGTTGTAGAGTTGGGTAAAAAAGGTGTGCGTCAAGAGGTTACAAGTTGCTCCACCGAAGAACTCACACGCTTTTTTGCAGCCTTCTCTTCGGGCGACCGCACCCGTGCATTCCTCAAAGTACAAGACGGTTGCGACTACTGTTGTAGTTACTGCACCATCCACAACGCTCGCGGAGCAAGCCGCAATATGCCAATAGATGATATTGTGCACGAGGCAGAGAGAATTGCCGCCGAGGGGCACAAGGAGATTGTCATTACGGGAGTGAATACGGGCGATTTTGGGCGCACTACGGGCGAGAGTTTTGCCGACCTGCTGAGAGCCTTGGACAAAGTGGACGGCATTGAGCGTTATCGCATATCCTCCATTGAGCCAAACCTTCTAACCGACGAGATTATAGAGATTTGCGCCACATCCAAAAAGTTCCAGCCACATTTCCACATCCCCATCCAGAGCGGATGTGACAGAGTGCTCAAAGAGATGCGCCGCCGCTACAATACAGCAATGTTTGAGGCCCGCATTGAGGCTGTGCGCAAAGCAATGCCCGATGCGTTCATCGGTATTGATGTAATTGTCGGCTTCCCTGGGGAAACAGACGATGAGTTCCAACAGACCTACGATTTCTTGGAGCGTTTATCACCCGCTTTTCTACACATTTTCCCCTTCTCGGCGCGTGCAAACACCCCTGCTGCCGCAATGAAAAACAAGGTGCAAGACTCCATAAAAACCGAGCGTGCAGCACGACTCGAAAGACTCTGCGAAAAACTCCACCGCAATTTCTACAACAACTATGTGGGGGCTGAGGCAAAAGTTTTGTGGGAGAGTTCGCCCAAGGCGGGCTGGATGGTGGGCTTTACGGAGAACTATATCAAGGTTAAGACCCCCTTTGATCGCTCCAAAATAAACACCACCGAGTGGGTAAAACTCACCGAAGTTGATAATATGTGCGAAATGTTGTGTCAAACTATCGAATAAAATACTACTTTTGTTATTTGTAACAACCTTTTTAAGAAAATGTATACTATCCGCAAAAAGATATCTTTGGGATTTATTGCCCTCTCGGTGGTGCTTTTGTGTGCCATCGTTATCAATGTGTTTGAGATTACTCGCCTGAGCCAAAGCACCGAAGAAATCATTGCCGAGGGTGCCGAGAACACCAACTACGCAACCCGTATGCTCAACGCCCTGCAACAACAAAACAGAGCGGTGCTAAATATGGTTCTTACGGGCTCACACGACTCCTCTTCCGACTATCACGCAGGCGTAGTGGAACTCAACTCGGCAATTGTGGAGGCAATGGAGCGCAACTCCTCCAATCCCCTCCTTACGAACATCTACGATGCAAATACAACCTACCACAACATTGTGGAGCAGCATACAATCTCTCAGAGCGAAGGTAATGAGATGGCTTGGTTGATGGAGTCGTACATCGAGGCATATTACACACTCGACAGCGCGATAAAGAGTTATATGACATCGCCCAAGAGTTCGGTGGCGGTGCGTATGACAAAACTCGAAAGCAACATCTACAAAACCATCACACCAAGCGTTTTAACACTTTTGGTGGCTGTGCTTATCCTCTTGCTCTTCTACTTCTTCATTGACTCCTACTACACCAAACCCGTAAGAAGAATATCGGCAGCGTTGGATAACTATGTGCAGAATAAGGTTCCATATCAGATTAAAGTCGAGGAGAAGAGCGAACTTTCGTCACTCAACGAGAATATTATAGAGATTATCAGTCACAACAGAAAACAGCAGTAGGAATATGCGCTTACAGGTAGTTTTTAGATATATAGGAATGGTGCTGCTCTTCGAGTCGGCATTTATGCTCCTGTCTGCTGCCATATCCTATGCCAATGGGGTAGATAGCGGTTTCGCACCTCTATTGCTAACATTTCTTCTCACGGCTCTCTTGGGAAGTTTTCCGCTAATTTTTGTTGGTAAAAGTAGTCGTTTAAGTTCCAAAGAGAGTTATGCCATTGTGATTGGTGCGTGGCTTACCTCGTGCATCGTGGGTACATTCCCCTACCTCTTGTGGGGTGGCGAATTCACTATTGTCAATGCTTGGTTCGAGAGCGTATCGGGCTTTACCGCAACGGGTGCGTCTATCCTAAACGACATTGAGGCTCTGCCCAAGGGATTGCTCTTTTGGCGCTCGGTGAGCCAATGGATTGGTGGTGTGGGCATTGTGCTGTTTGCCCTTGTGATTATGCCTATGATGGGCAGAAGTCGTATGACGGTGTCAAACTTGGAGATTTCGTCAATGGCTCGCGACAACTACCGCTATACTTCTTCTACCATCATCAAAATTCTGATGGGTGTCTATATTGGTATGACTGTGGCTAATATCATCGCTCTTCGTATTGCGGGCATGACATGGTTCGATGCTGTAAACCACGGCTTAACAACCTCTTCCACAGGAGGTTTTAGTACAAAAAATACAAGTATCGGTTTCTATGACAATGTGTGGGTCGAGGGTATCACCGTCTTCTTTATGTTCCTTTGTAGTATCCACCTCGGTATTACTTATGCCACCATTGCCGGACATCGCAACAACATTTTCCGCAACGAGGGGTGTCGTTTCTACATTGTCGGCACACTCATTTTCTGCCTCATACTGAGCCTTAACCTTTGGAGTAACGGCACATACGACACACTCGGCACCTCGCTCCGTCAGGGCATATTCCAAGGTGTTTCGATGGTAACAAGTACGGGTTTTGCGACTGCCGACACCAACCTTTGGACTCCTCTCTGTATCTGTATACTCATATACCTTTCCATTCAAGGTGGTATGGCAGGTTCTACGGCTGGTGGTCTGAAAAGCGACCGAATACTGATGGCAGGCAAGGTTATCAAGGCACAAATCAAACATCAACAACACCCTGGGGCAGTCATCCGCATCAAGAATAATGGAGTGGTGCAGGATGCAAGTGTTGTCCATTTTGCCATCCTCTACATTGTCATTTATGTGTTTATCCTTCTAATTGGCACACTCATAAATGCTGCTTGTGGATTGGACATCCTGACGAGTTTTACCGCTTCTGTTTCATCTATGGGTAACATTGGACCAGGATTTGGTGAGGTTGGCTCTCTCAACAATTTCTCTGCGATGCCCATTGTTGTAAAACTTGTAAGCACCTTGCAGATGTTGCTCGGTCGTTTGGAAATATTCGGATTGTTGCACTTCTTCACAATGAAATGGTGGGTTTAAGAAGACTATATTCCACTCTTATTGTCTGCACATTAGCCCTTTGTGCATACGCGCAAGATAATCCCACTGGATTTATCGAGCGACAACTGCGACAACTCTCTGCCCGAGCAGAGAAAATTGCCCAGATGCTCGGCAATGCGCAAGACTCCTATGTATCCTCGCCCAGCGACTCCCTCGCTATGGTTATACACGAACTCGAAAAACAATCGCTCGCGATAGAGGAGGCTATGCAAAAACTCTCGGAGCGACAAAACGCCATAGTTGAGCCTGCTCCCCAAGAGCCCCAAGTGGCAGATACTCCACTCCCCCAGCCCGAAGAGAAGCAAATAATTGCAATGCCCGAGGCAGAGGTAACAACCAAGCAGACAGAGGTGCAAGTGGAGCAGCCTGTCGAGCAGGCAGAGGTTATAGCATATCCCGAGGAACAGGCGGAGGAGCCAACCGAAGTACAACCTATCGAGCCTATCGAAGAGTGCGAAACCAACAAGGAGGAGTTTGTGAGCGAGGAGTTAAAGGCGTTGTTTAGCACCACAACTCGTCGCTATACTCTCATCGAAAACGAAATAGCAGAGTTGATTGGGGAGTACGCCAAAGTTTATAACACAATTCTCGCCTCTCTCGAAGGCTACGAAGGTGCCACATCGCTAAGCACTCTCGAAAATTATCACAAAGAGTACCTTGCGGCAGTCAAGCAAAGCAAGACAATTGCCGACACCATAGCCGACCGTAGTGACCTGCTATTTACCAGCAAATCAAACTCTTATTTGATGTTTGCCGACACACTATCGCTCGATACTCTGCGTACCAAATACATTGCAATGGTGGAGGATACCGAGCGCACAATGAGCGAAAAATTGATGGGTAGGTGTTCCGATTTAGACATTGCAATGTATCCATACCGCCTGCGCAACACGCTTCGTTTGGAGTCTTGGCTCGCACAACACCTTGCTCCCGAAACGGCAGACTCGTTGGCTACTTGTGCCGAAGAGATGGATATCACATTCACACTCTTTACTCCGCACAGCACACCCAAACATTCCAACGCCAAATTCAAGGGGGTTACCATCAATAAGAAGGCTAAGGAGAGAGCAGTATCTTCGCTGCCCACCATAAAGATACCCTCCGAAGGGGAACTCTACTCCATAATGGTTGCTAACTATGCCTCTTTGCCCCCTTCGACAAAGGTATTTAGGGGCGCAGAGCCTCTCTACCGCGAAAGGCGCGAAGATGGTCGCACCTACATATACATTGGACTCTATCCTACTGCCCTAAGCGCACAAGAGGATATCGCCCTACTCCGCAAGACGGGTTTCAAACAGCCGGTGCTTGTAATGTGGCGCGATGGTCTACGCAGGGATGATTTTGTGGATAGGAATAGTTCTGCAACTACCGCCAAGAAGCCCGCAATGTACCGTATCGAAATTTCTGGCGTAGTAGGTACTTTACCCTCCGAAGTACTCGCAATCATCAAGGAGAAAGCCCCACGCAAGGAGATTTCCAAGTTTACAAATGCAGAGGGTGCAGTAGTCTACACACTCGGCATCTTCACCTCCGAGAAAGAGGCGCAAACCCTCGCCACAGCCATTGCAAAAGCCTCTTCCGCCCTCTCTGCAACCGTCACGCAGATTGGCAAAAAATAGTAGTCTTTTTTAGGAGGTTGCGATACGAAGACAAGTCGATAGGGTTATCATCACTATAAAGAAAATCGCGAATTTCAGAGGGTTGAAATTCGCGATTTTCTTATAGTAAGTGCTTTTATTACAACGAGATTACCACTGCAATGTGGTGGTTGTCAAGTCGTAGTGGTTGAAGAAGTAGAAGTTGCCACTCTCGCAGCCCACAAGCAGATTGGGACCCTTCGAGGTGTCGCCGAGCATACAAGCAGCAGGCGAATTTGCGTGGGAACCAAGTCGGTAATCCTGACCCTTAAATTGGAACTGTTTGGGGTAAGCAAAACTGAATTTACCTCCCACGCCCACATTCTCGAACAGGAGCACCTGCATACCCCTTGGTCGCGATGCAGGAAGTCCATAGTCGGGGAATGGGAATGAGGACTGCAAGGGTGTGCCGACAACAAGATCCATGTCGCCATCGCCATCCCAATCCACAAATTCGAGTTTCTCGCGACCCTTATAGCCAAGACTCTCCACATCCTCGGCATCAAAATCTTGATAGCCCGTAATCTCCTTACCATCATAGAGCAACATACGACCTTTGTCGATGACAGCATTGTCGGTGCGTTTCTCATAGAGGTGGAGGGCATCTATATCGTCCATAATAGCGATATAAACCTTGCCATTCACACTTGTTACCGCGGGGCGACAACGCCACACGCCATAGAGTTCCAAACCATCGAGCATTATGGTATGACGCGCTCCGAGGTAGGGGTCGGTAGCCGTACCCTCGTTGAGCATATACTCAAACTTGCCCTCGTTGGTGGAGAAAACGACATCGAGCAATCCGTCGCCATTCCAATCCACCACATTGGGGCAAAGATAGCCCCAACCTGCCTCCAAGGGTCCCTGCACCTCATAATAGCCCGCGCGGAAGCAGATGGGCTCTCCATCGGAACAGAGATACTCGTAGGGTCCAAAGGCGGGTGCGGTATTCGAGCCTCTGTTTTTGAAGAAGAGGAGTCGTCCTTCGGAGTTGCCAGCCACAATATCCAACACCCCGTCGCCATCCCAATCCACCACCGAAGGCACACTGAGCGAGCCAGGGTAGATATTGCCCTCTTGTTGCAAGATGGGCACTCCTTTGGAGTAAATGGGGGTACCGTCGCTTGTTACCTCGCCCGTAAAGCGGTAGAGGTAGAGCATACCCTCGCCCGAGGTTATGAAGTCGTCCTTCACGCCATCGTCATCTACTGCCACCGCACAAATGTTGCTCATCACATTGTTATTTACCAGAACCTGCATATCTTCGTCGTAGAGATAATCTTCGCTGGCGTTTCGTGCAGCAGGCAACCATTTGAGTGTACCAAACTTATTTCCAAGCACATAGCCCTCCACGGTTCCTTTAATGCGTGCTATTCCCTGTCCTGCAAGAATAGCCTTACTATTTGCACTCAATGCCGAATGGTTACTCTTCAACTTCCAATTCGAGCGGTTGAAACTGATAGTATGGACACCGTAATAGGGCAAGGTTCCACGATAAATGCCCATAGAGTCGTAGTAACTCTCTGTCACATCGTCCATTGAGGGTTTATAGTTAGCCGTATCCGTAGCAAGGAATACTACTTCGACACTATCGCTACCCACAATCACATCAAATGCCGACACGCCATAGGGAATATCAATTTGCTCATTGGAGTACCACTCACTACCAAACGAGCGACTCTCCTTATCGTAGAGTGCCACGCGAAAACGATCGGCTCGAAGAAAGAATGCATAAATCTCGTCACCTACCCTTAGGATACGCACATTGGCGTTGTTCCAATCCCACGGATGAGTGAGAATAGGTATAGGCTCGCCGTAGATAAGTTCTCCTCTCTCGGTCCGACCCTTATACTCACATATATTTACACAAGCATTGCCACCATATTGAGTTCCTAAGCCAAATGTAGAGGTAACAAACAGGTCTGGATACTCGTTTGACGATATATACTCCGCACCCAACAAAACGGCACTTACGGACTTAGTAAGGCTAAGTGGAGCAAGACCATTGTTGGCAGTAGCAGGTACGGGCTCGCCACTCTTCAATGCCACTCCTTGTACGGATGGCAAATCTGGTGTGGGAGGGTCGAAAGGCTCAACCGTAGGCTCTGTACAAGCATAGCAACCCACCGCAATGGCGAGAGTAAACAGTATGCGTCTAATAGTCATCATTTTGTGCGTAATTCTTTATTGCGTTCATCAATAGAGATGGTGCTCAAATCCTTGCGGTCGAAGAAGAACAAGCGTCCATTCTCGCAGCCTACAAGCAGGTTAGCACCCTCGGAAGTGTCGCCCAACATACAAGGCGTTGGACTATTGGCGTGCTGACCGATATAGAAATCCTTGCCACCCACGCGGAACTGTACAGGCTCGCTATATACGGGTGCTTCGACAGTACCCACATTCTTCATAAGTAGTACCTGCAAACCCTCGTAAGTATCGTCTGCGCCATTGGGCAATCCCCTTTCGGGACTTGGAATACTTGCCGAGCGAGGTGTACCGATAAGCAGGTCGAGAAGTCCGTCGCCGTCCCAATCGTAGAGCGAGAGTTTACATCTACCCCACGCACCCAAACGAGGTGTGCGGGCACTATGGCTCGTAATGGGCTTACCGCTATCGAGCAGCACCTTCCCGCCATCACTCACCCTCGTATTGCTCACCTTCCAATAGAGATGCAGCGCGTCGTCCTCGTCAAAAATCATCAGAGCCATCCTATCGCCCATCTTCGCCACCGCGGGTTTCACACGCCATGTTCCCCAAAGAGGCATACCATCGAAGTGAATCTTCTCGGGCAGCGAGAGTTGTGGTTCGGTCTTAGTGCCGCAGTTGAGCGCGACATAGAACGAGGCGGTAGCATCGCTCCACACAAGGTCGTGGAGCCCGTCTTCGTTCCAATCCACCACAGTTGGAGCCGTATAGCCCCACGAAGCCTCCAAAGGTCCCTGAATGTCGTAATAACCTGGTTTAACCAACAATTCGCGCCCGCCAGCCGAGAGCCTTTCGCCCTTCCAATGATACTCGGGAGCCTCGTTGGTACCAAGGTTCTTCCAGAAGAGAAATTCGCCCTCGGAGTTACCACTGATAATATCAAGCCTGCCGTCGCCATCCCAATCCACCACATTGGGCACGCCCAGCGTACCCGAATAGATTTGTCCATTCTCCATCAGTATGGTACGGGGCTCGTCGTAGAGTACGCCATTTTTATGGGGACCCATATATGCGTAGTACTCAAAGCACCCCTCGCCAGCGACAACAAACGAAGAGGGTTTACCCTCCGCATCGGGGAAAGATATTACCCTACCACCCTCGCGTCCGAAATCCATAGGCTCGTTGTCGAAGTTCCAGATGTAGCGATCTTCGGTGGGGAAACGCGAATCGACATACATCAGGGCTCCAATACGGTTGAGCAATACATAGCCATAGCGACCCTTATCGTAGGTCACACGGGTTGCCGAAGTGAGAGCCAACATGTGCTCTTCGGATGTAACCTTCTCTCCTACAACATGCTCATCGATATTCCTGAGGATAAAACGCACAATACCTCCATAGGGCAGTTCGCCTCGGTAGATACCTGCGCCATCGTAGTAAGAGGCGATGTTATCATAGTCCTCAGGGCGATAGCGTGCGCCATTATTGGTGGTCACAACGATTTCGAGCGTTCCATCTTCGAGAGGTGTCGCCGAAACCGCGATTTTGTCACCCAGACCGCTCGAAGAGAGTACTCCTACCCTCTCCAAAGTGTTGTCTGTCTGGTTGTAGCGAGCCACAAAGAGTTTCGACTTTGTTTCGCGCCAAAGCGAGTAGACCTCGCCACCCCAATTAAACACACAGCCATGCTCGGGCATATTCTTGGGCGTACCCCAGCAACACTTAATCTTCTTGGGTGCCGTAAAGACTGGATTCCCATCCTCGGTGGTGTAGCGGTAGTGGCACACAAAGAGTCCACGCGCCGAGCCCAAGCCCGCCTTCGATGCCAAAAAGAGCGAAGGGGTATCTCTGCCATCCAAGTAGGCGTAACCTACGGGGTATTGGTTGTAGACAAAGGGCAGAGTGAGCGGTGCAAGGTGCTTCTCGCCACCACCAACAAGGGGTTTACCACTTTTGAGCGTGGTCTGAGCGTCGACCTCCACAGCCAACGCCCCAACCACAACACAACATAGCAAAAGAAGGTATCTTCTTAGTTTCATCATCCTATTCGGTTACTTTTTTGTAGAATACAAATATCCGTTTCTCATTAATAGTTCTCTTTCTCTACTCGGCAGCAATCTGCTCGGTCGAGTCGGAGAGTTTCACAAGAACAAGGGCATCGGTGGCACCAGAAGATCCCAACCATTGTTTTTCAGCAAGGCTTGTGTCCTGAGCAGCCGCATTCACACTTAGGAAACGACTCTTAGTCGCTGCGTGAGGAGTCTGTGCTTGCATTCCTTTCTCTGCATCATCAAAGAAGGTCCAATCGGGAGCAAAGTTGCCATTTACGGCTGTAACGGCATCTTTCGTACCGATTGCAACACCGACACCAGCACCACGCATCCAAAGGAACATTGTCATATCAACTGCCGACCTAATATCCCATTGAGCCGTTTCGCCACGATGAGTAATAACCCATTTGAACCTATCTGCAACATCTGCCTCAACAACATTTCCTTCCTCATCCAATGTCATAGACACCGCATCAAGAGTATACGCAGCAGGACAGGTGTTAGCACCATTGCTTACAGTGGTTTCGTTGGGCAAAGCATAGTAGATGCCACCATCGGAATCCTTTGCCAAAATAACATAAGTACCCTCGGTAATCATGCTTGCACTTGTAATCATCTCGTAGGTAGGTTCGGGCTCTGGCTCGGGAAGAGGCTCGTCACCGTAGTACTCAAAGTCCTCAGCATTAACCACAATCTCCTTGCGGTAGACCTTATTGGGCTCGAAGTTCACAGCCTCGGGGATGGTCAAATCCAAGCGGTAGAAATTGTTGGTCTGCAACTGCAAGCCAATCTCGCCTGCCTGATGTTCAGCAGGGATAACAAGCAACCATACCGACTGAGTCTGCTCTGCCGAGAGTTCAAAGGGCTGCCAGAGTATCACATCAATGCTATTCAAGCCTTCGCCCTCGTTAATAATCAGGTCGCCGGTAGCAGCATCCGTATCGAGCATCAAGTTTACATTCTCCGCTGCCAAAGGAGCCACGGTGGAGTTGAGTTGCACTCTCTCAACAGGGCGTGAAGCCGCAGTTGCAGCATCGTATTTGAGTTTAAGTTCCACAATGCTATACACACCCTTAAAGGAGAGTTGTACGGTATTCTGCTCGCCACTAATAGTGTAGGGCTCTGACTTCATAGCCCACAACTCTTTCAGGTGCGAGTAGTCGCCTACACACTGCTGATACTGCTCAGCGGGAAGCGAGATACTTGTCAAGTAGTGCACACCCGCACCCTGCACTCCATTGAAGGGATAGTAGGCATAGAAGGTGTAGTCGCCCTCTGCCCAGCGATAGGCAAAGAGGTTGGAAGAGGCTTCAAGGGTTGCCGAAGAGCCATCCTCACTGCACTCGCTGATGGTATAAAGGTAGTTGCAACCAAAAAGTTCGTCGTTCTTGGTTGCCGAAATACCAATCTCGTCACTCTCCTCCCAAGAGAGGTTGAGCGCACCTGCGGGATCGGTACCAAAATCCACCTTCGAGGTAATCTGCGAGACACCAAAGCGAATCATATCGCTTGCGGGCTCGGGAGCCGAATCATTCTGCTCGTTACATCCAATGGGCAACATAAGCAGACCTGCAAATAAAATATAAAATACTTTTTTCATACTCTTATCACTCTTTTAATTCGGTTACCATTCGCCCTCGGTGGGTTGTTCGATATCGGCTTCTCCCTGCTCTACTACCGTAATTTTCATCGTAGATGTCTTCTCTGTCCTATTGCCCATGTAATCGACCTTAGCGGCAGTGACAGCCACATTGTACTCACCGGGTTCTGCATAGGTGTAGGTGTAGGATTTGAGAGGTTCATCGGGGAACGCCTTGATACCCACGCCATAGTCACAACCGATATTTACATCGGTATCTATCACGATAGGAGCCGTAATAGCCCAGCAGACACGAGCCTCATGGTTGTTGGTAGAGCAGTCGAACCAAATGTAGGAGGACTCCAACGCAGGCATATTGTTTGCATCCAACTCGGCATCGTAGCCACTGTATGCAAACTGCCAACCCGCATTAGAGAGCGACGCAAGCGACTCGCTGGCATTAACCTCCTCGCACCTTTTGGTAATCTGGAAGTTCATCACACTCACCCTCGAACGAGGATTCTCCACACTTCCATCCTCTTTATACACAAAAGCATCTATCTTGTAGCGATAGCCAAAGTAGATGGGTTTACCCCAGTCCTCCTCGGCGATAATATCGCGCAGATTCTTCTCGCCCGAAGGGGTGGTCTCCTTGCTATTCTTTGCATTTGTAGACCTCTGGGTTGGGAAGTCAAACTGCTCGGTCAGTTCAGTCCAAGTAGCCGCCTCGATAGCCTCCATGGTATATTCGCCCGAGAAATCGGTCGAGTAGAAGAAACGGATAATCTTCTTCTCTACATCCTCTTCGAGCTGGTTTTTCCACTGACCACCTGCCTGAAAACCTGTATTGAACGAGATGTAAGCCTCGCCCTCGTAGATTCTCTCTTTGGTTGCATATTCGTATTCGTTGCCGCGCTCGCCCGAGTAGAAACTCAGGTAGTCGGCATCGCTATCGATGTAGAACACCACAGGCTCTTGGGTAAAGAAAGTCGATTGAGTGGTAGTAAGCGAGAGTGTAGGCTCGCTCAACGCATCAAAACCGCTTTCATCGCAAGCCACCAACAGTGTGGCAAGGCTCGCAAAAAGTAACATAAATCTCTTCATCTCTACCAACCTGTATTTTGAACCAACTTATTGTTTACACTAATCTCGCGGGCAGGAATAGGCCAAAAGTCGTCGCGCTGACGCACACTCTCGTAGGCTGTCAAGGCCGCCCTCTGGTAGTAGGTGCCACGACCCTCGATATAACTGCCAGCAAGTTGCATCTGGGGATAGAGTATGCCCCAGCGGGTAAGGTCGTCTTTGCGCAACATCTCGTAACCAAACTCCCTTGCACGCTCGTCGTAGATTACCTGTTTCAACTCCTCGTTGCCCATTTCTACAATATCCACATCGGGTGCAGCAACAGCGATATCTTTGCCATAGCCGCGCCTACGCACCTGATTGAGATACTCATAGGCAAGAGTGCGGTCTGCCGACGAGGGGTCGAAAGCGTAGCACTCGGCATACATCAACAGCACATCCGAATAGCGCAAGATGGGGAAGTTGATAGCCGTATAGGTGACATTCTTGGTGGTCGAAATCTCGTACTCACGACGGAACTTAGCGCAGTAGCGACGGCTAAGAATACCGCCATCCTCGGGAGCTGCGCTGTACGATTTCTCGCCCGAGCCCGTATATTCGAAGGAAGAGATTGTCCAGTCGCGGCGCAAGTCCTCTTGCTCGTATAGGTAGTAGAAATATGGATTTACGCGCAACATACCCTGACAGAAACCGATGGGGCTATCCTCGTCGGAGGCGATGCCGATGTTGCGACCAACCATACCTGCGGTGGAATAAACGCCCGAATTGTCACCCCAGAAGTTCACCTCAAACATACTCTCCTTAATGTCGAATACATCCTGAGCATAGTTGATGAAAATTTGCTCGTAGGAGGGATTAAGGGCGTGCAAGCCCGAGTCAATAACCTTCTTTGCCCACTGTGCTGCCACAGCGTACATCTCAGTGCGGTTGGCAGGATAGCCAGCCATATTAAGAGCCACGCGAGCCAACATACCCCAGCAAGTAGTTTGACAAACCTGCCAGCCCTCGCTCGAAGCGGTTGTAGGCAACACAAGTCCCTCTGCCAAGGTCATATCCTCAATAATCTGCTCGTAGACCTTCTCTACCTCGCTTTGAGGTACGAATTTTTCTGCCGTATTGATATCCTCAATCGAGCGCAGTACCAAGGGAACGCGACCGAAACGCTTTACGAGCATATAGTAGTAGTAACCACGCATAAAGAGAGCCTCGCCTTTGATGCGGTCTTTCTCCTTCTGAGAGCCCTCTGCCCTATCGATATTCTCCAAGAGCATATTTGCGCGGTTGATACCCACATAGCAAGCCCTCCAAAAGCCCTGAATACGGACATCGCCCGTAGAGGCTTGGTAGTAGCCCACCGTATTGGCATCCTTCTTATAGTATTCGTATCCGAGGTCGGCACTCAGACCCATACGCCCAAGCATGGCATCGGCATACAAATTACCATCATTGAGCACTGCATAGACACCATTGAGAGCCTCCTGCAACTGCTCCACATTCTGATAGTACTCCTCTTCGGTTGTTGCGCCCTGCAATTCTACATCGAGAAAGTTACACGAGCAAAGCGAGAGCAACAACGCCACAAGAGTCGATTTATATAGTATTTTCATTGTTCTCTGTGCCATAAAAGTTTAGAAACCAATTTTAACACCCACCGTACAAGTCTTGTTGCGTGGGTATGCCGAGTAGTCGAAACCGGGTGTAAGTGTCGAGTGCAAGGTAGACACCTCGGGATCCATACCGCTGTAAGAGGTAAGAGTCCAAAGGTTCTGCATCGACACATAGATTTGCGCATGCGAGAGCGACAACTTCTTAGCCACCTTCTTGGGAAGGTCGTAGGAGAGCATCACATTCTTCAAACGCAAGTAGGAACCATCTTCGAGTGTACGGTTGGAGTAGTAACCCCTTGGACCGTAACCTCCTGCGCGATAGTTCTCGCTATCTTGGTTATCAAACGACCAGCGATCTATGTAACTTGCCAACTGGTTAACCGACCTACCCGCATAGTTACCTTCGAGGGCAATGCGGTTGGCATTCATAATATGGTTACCATAACTCCACTGGAAGAAAACGCTCAGAGTCAAACCCTTCCACGAGAAGTCGTTGCCGAAACCACCCGTATGGATGGGGGTGGTGCGACCAATGACAGCCATATCGGCATTAGTGATTGTACCGTCGCCATTCTGGTCTACATACTTAATGTCACCAGGTTGGATAGTTGAGCGATTGTTGCCATTGTCGGGCATAGTCGATTTGAGCACATAGGAGCCGTCGGGATTCTGGTCGAAGTCGTCAACCTGATATACACCGTCCCAAATGAGTCCATAGAACGAAGAGATAGGAGCACCCACGCGCGTAATGTAGAGAGGTGTCGCGCTAAAATCGCCCGTCCAATTGAGGTTCGTAGTGAACGATGTTTGTCCGTTGGCGAGTTCGAGCACTTCGTTTTCGTTGAATGCGATATTGAACGACGATGCCCAAGTGAAGTTACGAGTCTTGATGTTCACAGTTTCGAGTGTAAACTCCACACCCCTATTGCAAACGCTACCCACATTGAGGTTGGCGTTGCTCACACCTGTCGAGAAGGGCACATAGGCATTTAGGAGCAGGTCGCGGGTAGTCTTGGTGTAGACATCGGCAGTAATCTTCAAACGGTTGTCGAAGAGAGCCAAGTCCAGACCTGCGTCGTACTGCTCGGTCTTCTCCCAAGTGAGGGCAGAGTTGGCGAAACTCGAAATACCCGACGCAGAGGAAGGTGTGGAGTTACCCTGTGCGTAATAGTCCACATAGTCGAGTGCGGAGTAGTAGTTGAAGTCGCCGATGCGGTTGTTACCCGTAATACCCCAGCTAAAACGCAACTTAAAGTCATTCATCCACCTTTCGCGCCTAAAAATTGATTCCTCTTTGATCCTCCAAGCAACAGCTGCCGAGGGGAAGTAGCCCCAGCGTTTGTCGGCGGGGAATTTCGAGGAGCCGTCGGCACGGAACGAGAGAGTGAAGATGTAGCGCGACAGGAGCGAGTAGTTTACACGACCCAAGAACGACATTGTACGGTTATTCGACACCGTAGAGCGTATTTTGGAGGGTGTACCCGTTTCCAGACCGCTCAAACCGAGTGCATCGTTGGGAATTTTGATGACATTGTAGCCATAGCGGGTGCGTCCGTAGTCCTGCAAGGTGAAACCAGCCACAGCGTTGATAGAGTGTGCGCGACCGATTTTCTTCTTAAAGTTGAGCATATTTTCATTTACCCACTCGCTACGCTGGTCGCTCTCAAAGGAGCCATTCAGACCATTAACATTGTATTTATGTTTGAAACCCGAATAGGTCTTGCTACCGTTGAAACGGCGCGTAGTGTTGTCGCGGGTGTTGATGCCGAAGTTGCTCGTAAAGCGCAACGAGGGCAGGATTTGGTATTTGAGCGACACATTACCCATAAAGTTCACAGCCTTAACCTCGCGCAACGAGTTTTGAGCCGAGATGATGGGGTTGAGTCGTGTTGCATCCACCGTCTCTTCGTCGCCTTCTTCGGTGTCGATGATACCTTTGTCGAGAGGCGAGAAACTCCACACGCGATACATGAGGTAACTCTGCCACGAACTCGACGAGGAGCCTGCCTCGGAGGCGATAGCACCATTCGTGGTGGCTGTCGTGTAGTTGGCATTAACACCGAGGGTAAGTTTGCGCGAGAGTTGCTGTTCGAGGCGCAAACGACCCTGAATACGCTCATAGTTAGTCGAGGTTACCACACCCTCCTGATTGAGGTACGAGCCCGAAAATACATAAGAGGTACCCTCAGAACTACCCGACACAGAGAGTGCGTGGTTATGTGTGATGGCTGTGCGGAAAAGTTGGCTCTGCCAATCGTATCCCTCCACGCCCTTGTAATCTTCGAGCGTGAGTCCCATATCTTCGAGGAACTGCTTACCACTATCTGGGTTGAGTTCTCGGATGTATACCAAGTAGTCGTAGGGCTGCATCAACTCATAGCGGTTGGCAACCTCATTTACAGCCACCGAGCCGTTGTAGGAGATGCTGGTTTTGCCTCGTCCCGACTTGGTTTCGATGATAACCACACCGTTGGCACCTCGCGAGCCATAGATTGCACCCGCTGAGGCGTCTTTGAGAATCGAAATCGACTTCACATCGTTGGGGTTCAAATCGAGGGCTGCGAAGTCCTCGGTTGGGAAACCGTCGATAACATAGAGTGGAGAGTTGCTCTGTGTTACGGAGTTGGAGCCACGGATTACGAGGTTCATCTCCTCACCTGGTTGACCGTCATTGGAGGAGAGCACAACACCCGCCATACGACCCTGCAATGCACTATTGAGGTCCGTTGTGGGCATCTTCTCTACTGCCGACATATCCACACTCGTCACCGAGCCCGTAACATCTTTTGCTCTCTGTTCGCCGTAGCCGATAACGACTACCTCTTCAATCTCTTCGGCACTCGATGCGAGTTCCACTACCACCGTGCGGCGACCCTGTACGGGCACTTCGCGCGTGTCGTAGGAGAGCATACTAACCAACAACACCTCATTGGGGTCTACTTGCAGGTTGAAATAGCCGTCGGCTGTCGAGATAGTACCCACAAGGGTATTGCTCTTGCAGATGATGGTTGCACCCACCAGAGCCTCGCCGTTGCTATCCACCACACGACCTTTGAGTTGGTATGGTTTCTGCGCCGATGTTGATGTCTGTGCCGACACCGAGAGTGTCAGCACAGAGAGCATCAACAACAAACTAATTTTCAATAACTTCATAGTCTTTGCAAACTATTTGGTTTTTATATTCTAATTACTCATTCTGAGGTTTGGGCTCAGTGGAATTTGAGAGTTTCACGAGGACAATCGAGCCGGTAGGAGAGGCCAAAGTACCCCAAGTTTCACCATTTACCCTCGCATAACGAGTATGAACAGAGGTCGCATCATCCAAGCCATTCATCTGCATACCCCAGCCTGCAACATTGACAAATTGCCAATGGCTTGTATGGTAGCCAGTTGCAGTCTCGGTATCGCACACAGCAAAACCTTTTGAGTTGTTACGATGCCATACCCACAAAGAAGGATTCTCCCACGAGCGAATCTGGAAGTATCCATTGTTCTTGCTTTTAGTAACAATCCACTTGTATGCATCGCCAACCTCAGCAGCAGTCACCACACCATTCTCCATGGTGAGCGATACGCTCTCAACGCCAACTGCTGTTGCCTGCTCGTTTTTATTGTCATTCTTCAATGCTTTATATACACCATCAATGTTGTGCATAATCACATAAGCACCCTCGGTAACATGTGCAGCATCGGTAATAACGGGATAGAGCGATTTTTGAACCTCGGTTTTATTGACGCGATAGAAATAAACGGTGCCATCCAAGGTTGCATTTGCTCCTGCGGTATCCAGAAGCCTAAATTGTGTACCATCATAAACACACAAGTTCAAATCTACACTTTCATCTTTTACACAATACAAACGATAGCCATCGCCCTTGGTTGCTATGCGGATTTCGTCAGTATAAGGACCTCTACCATCTACACCATCAAATCCATCGTCGCTACCATCGGGGTCAGTAGTGTAAACTTTACTAATACCTACACCTTGGGCGTAGTATGTATTAACAAGATAATAATCTACATTTGACTCCTTATAAGAGAATTTACCCCATACAGTACCATCTCCATCGGTGCGAGCCGATGCACTCCAACGGTAATCAGTGGGGACTTCGCCAACAAGCGCACCTTTGCTATTAATCGAAAGTCCGAGAGTGGAAATTTCGGTAGGAACAGGTCTTCTCTCGCATTCGCCTCTCTTCAAAAGATATGTCTTGTTGCTCAAATCTTTGAATGCAATCACATAATCAAAGTCTGCATCGAACAACTCAACAGTGCTTTTTGCATTCACACCTGCATCCTGCATATTTGCCGAGAAGATAGTGATGTCGCCTGCTTGGAATTTGAGAGCCGAAGCGAGGTTGTCAACTTTGTGGTAGGTTGCTTGGTCGGTCTCGACGGTGATGGTGTAGCTCTCGCCTGCTGCAAGGGTTGCAGGAAGCACCGAGAAGTATACATCGAGGGTGCCGTCGGCAGCAACTGCCCACTCGTAGTTGGTTGTGGTAACGCTATTTACGCCACTAACAACGCTCAACGAAAGGTCCTCCAAGTTCACGCCAACAGTACCGGTCAAAGGTTGTTCGCAACTGAGGGTAACATCCTCGATAACCTCGCCCACGGGAATGATAAAGTTCTTCAATGTCATCTTCGCAACAGCCGAAAGACGAGTAAGCGAGAAATCTACGCTTGCGGGCTGTGTGGCAAGCACCTCCGACTTAGCAATAAGCAAGTCGCAGTTTGCGCCAAAACTTGTATCCTTCTTCTCCTGAACGGTAGCAAGAGTAAGATTGACAGAGGTGGCGTTTGCACCACCCACTTTGCCATAGGGGTAAGCCAACACATACTGGTAGCTACTTGCAGCAACAGCGGGAACATCGAAACCGAATGTTGCCTCTACACCACCTTCGGTCAAAGCGTTGCTCTCGTACTTAGTAATCTGGGTATTCTCTGCGTCGATAGTTGCAATCTCAACCAAAGCAACCTTATCGCCTGCGCACCACTGTGCTTTATATACACCATCAGCATAGATAAGTTCGGTACGGGTGAGTTCGGGAGTGGATGCGGTAGCCTTGATGCTCTTGCCGTTCAAAGTACCCTCGTTGATATCATCCACATTCTGGCAACCAACCAAAGCGGCGGCAGCCACACAAATCATAGTAAGAATCTTTTTCATAGTGCTGTCGTCATTTTAGAGTTCGTCGTCATAAATAATTTCGTCAAATACCTCGCCGGCATAAATACCGTTGAGATAGATCTCGGTGGCTGAGATGGCTATGCCGCTCTCAACCTCCATTTGCATAACCTCCACCGTAGGAGCCGTGTAGGTCGAAATTTGTTTCCTCTTCATAGTTTTTTGTTTTAGTTTTGTTATTAGTGAATATGTATATTATTTGTATATAATCTTCTTTGCAATGGGTATCAGACCAAACATTCTCTCGGTGGAGGGGAAGGTGACGGTCTCGCCCTTCTCGACAGCGCGGCGGCAGAGGAAAACATTGCCACGCGAGCGGTTCTTCTTATCCAAATCTCGGATAGACACGCCGCTGCAAGGCACTACCTCCCAACCTTCGTAGGAGAGCATCGACACAATGTCGCGTGCAAGAACATAGATGTAGCCGTCGGCGTGGGCTGTAATGGAGAGTTTAGACGAAAACTCGCCCTGATCGAGAACCGCAGGTTGCAGGTAGTCCCAGCCTTCCATCTGCTCGATGGTGCCCCGCAGAGCCCAATTCTTGTTGCTCCAAGGGTGCGCACCCTCCTCCATCTGGCGCACAAAGCAACCTTTATATTTGACGGTAACGGTCATATCCGAAAGAGGCTCGTAGATGGAGCGAGCACCCTCCTTATTGTCGAAGTCGGAGCGGAAAGGCATCACAGGAAGACCATTCTTACACCTAAGGTTGCCCTCGAACTCGTCGAAGCAGTAGCGTACATTGGTGGGCGCAGGAACATTCTCGGACCACACCACAACCTCCGAGCCCTCAATCTTAGCCTCGGCAATGTAGAACTTACCCTTGAAGTCCGACACCTGAAAACCCATAATCATCTTGTCGGGGCACTCCAAGCCCTGCTCAGCATCGCTAAACTTCACGCGCATCTTTTCCCCCTCGCGCTCAACGCTACTCATCTGGGGTGCGCGGTAGTCCACATCGAAGCCGTAGTGTTCGCCAAGAGCCGCAGCCGCAAGCCTCTCGCCCACTACCCTCTTATTGCGGGGGTGTATGTCGCCCGTACGGTCGTTTTGGTCGATGGTTGCAATAATCTCTGCGTGGTCAGTCCTATTAGCAATCTTCGCCTGTTTCTCGCGCAGCAAAGCACCATTGATGCCCTCCCAAGTGTGGGGAGTGAGTTGTACCACATAGAAAGGCAGTTCGGCATTGTCGAACCTCTCGCGCCACGAGGCAATAAAGCGGTCGAGCAAGCGGTCGTAGTACTCGCCCGTGGTGTTCACATTGTGACAACCCTGATACCATACCACGCCCGCAATGGTGGCGTTGATGTAGGGATGAACCATGGCGTTATACTGAGCCGCTGCATTGTGGCGGGGTTTATTTTTCCATTTCTGGGCATTTTTCTTCTTCGCCTCGTTGAGTCCGCTGAGGAACATCTGGTCGGCGAGTATCTCCTCCTCGGGCATCCACGACTCGATGAGCGTACCACCATAGGAGGCGTTAATCAACCCCACAGGAACTCCCAACTCGCGCTGCAACCTATCGCCAAAGACATAACCCACAGCCGAAAAACCCCTCAACGAAGAGGAAGCCGTAGTGGTCCAAGCAGCGTCGTAGATATCGTCCATAGGCACCAGCGAAGATTGCTGTGGAATATTGTAGAGGCGCACTTTGGAGTTGGGCTTTTTGAGAGCATCGGTAACATCGATGGTATTCTCAACCGTAAAGCGCATGTTGCTCTGACCCGCGCAGAGCCACACCTCGCCAATCATAATATCCGAAAAGGAGAGTTTGTCGTACTCGTTGATAATCGTCACTTTCTGCTTCTCGGCAGCCTCGAAGGTGGGCACATTCGCCAGCCACTGACCAAGTTCGTCTACCATGACAACAATAGGCTCCTCATTCCACGAGGTCTTAATCGTCACCTCGGTAGAGGGCTGTCCCCAACCCCAAAAGTGGGCTGTGGAGTTGCGCTGCAAGACCATCTTGTCGCCAATGACGGAGGGAACGCTAAGGCTCTGGGCTGTGGCTATAACCACCGAACAGAGTATCTGCATCAAAAGAAGCGATACCCTGCGAAGTTGTCTTCTAAAAAATTGATATTTCATATTTCAAGCGTCGGTTTGGGTGTGTTGTCAAACTATTTGAGGTGCTCGGCAAAGAAATCTGCTGTGCGACGCAAAATCTCGTTGCCCTTGTCGCTGCGTTTGCTATGGAGACCGTGGTCGTAGTTGTCGTAAATAACAAGTTCCACATCACCACCCTTCTCTTTCAGTGCCTCGGCAAACTCCTCACTCTGGGTGTAGTCCACAAGCGCATCGCCCGTACCGTGGAAGAGCAACACCGAAGGTATATTCTTCTTGGGAATCATATAGACTGGCGAGTACATCCTGAGCATATCGGGATCCATTTTGTAAAAATACCTCTTGGTGGCATTATTGGCAGTCTCAGCAAAATTGCCACGGGAAAGGAAACTATAAGGACCTGCGTAGCCAACCATAGCCTTCGTACCCTTGATGGTCATTGCCGCAGCAGCCGAGAGATGAGCACCAGCCGACTGACCGCAGAAACCAAAACTATCGGGGTCGATATTGAGTTCTTTGGCGTGTTTCTGTACCCACTTTACAGCATCCTCGATATCCTCCATCGTAACATCAATCTTCGCATTGGGCTGGTCTGCAAGAGTGTAGGCAATACGCACACCTGCAATACCCTTCTGCACCGCAAGATACTGCGACGAAACCCTAAATGCGCTATTATTACCCTTTCTCCAACCACCGCCGTGGATCCAAACCACAAAGGGAGCAGGCTCGTTGCTCACTGCCCTATCAACAATGAGTTTGAGTTCGTACTCGGGGTAGGTCTTATAGACATACTCCTCGCTGATGCACGACTCATAGTGCTTTTTTGAAGCAATGGGTCTTGGCTGATAAACCGTCAGCAAGTCGGGAATCTCATCGAGGTTCAAGTACTTGTAGGCATCAGGAGATTTGAGCGAATAGGTGCCATCACCATTCTCTACCAATGTCATAGAGTAGCGGTTTGTGATTTTCTGTTTGGGCTTCTGATTTTGCGCGTTAATTGTTCCAAAAGAAAAAGTTGCAAGTAGCAACACAAGGAGCATTTTTTTCATAATTCGGAGCAGTTTATTAAATCGTTTTAATCAATTGTCAAAGCAATACAGTGTTCCATCATTCGGGCATATTTTGGCATATACAAACACAAAAAAGCATAACTCCAAAACATGGAGTTATGCCATCATACCCTTATGTAACTGATTGATTTACAGCGAATCCCCCCCCCATTTTTGGGAGCGAAGTACTCTCATTGGACCATCCAATGGTATGTTTTGCTGTATCGTTCATTTGTTTAGTATACCGTTTTTCTTAGCGCAAAGATAGGAAATAAGTACCGTTTTAACAAATAATAATACAATTATTATCCTTTTGCAAAATAGGAGTATCCAGAACTTTTGTAACGCAAAAGGCTAAAACAGCAAGAAAACGGGAGGCTAACGAAAGAGTTTTCTTCTCCCCCCCTCGTTAGCCACTAATCCATTTTGAGCACTGCGAGGAATGCCGACTGAGGTACCTGAACATTACCAATCTGGCGCATACGCTTCTTGCCCTTCTTTTGTTTCTCCAAGAGTTTGCGCTTACGCGAGATATCGCCACCATAACACTTGGCAGTCACATCTTTACGCACCTGACGCACCGTCTCGCGAGCGATAATCTTCGCACCAATAGCCGCCTGAATGGCAATATCGAACTGTTGGCGAGGGATGAGTTCTTTGAGTTTCTCGCACATCTTCCTGCCGAAGTCGTAGGCATGGTCGGTAAAGATAAGCGACGAGAGCGCATCCACAGGCTCGCCATTGAGCAGAATATCCAATTTCGAGAGTCGGCTCTCGCGGTAGCCAATCTGGTGGTAGTCAAACGATGCATAGCCGCGCGAAATGCTCTTCAACTTGTCGTAGAAGTCGAAGACAATCTCCGAAAGTGGCATATCAAAGTTAATCTCCACCCTCTCAGGACCCAAGAAGACCTGATTTACGAGCGTACCGCGTTTGTCGATGCAGAGTTTAATAACCGCACCGAGGTAGTCGGTTTTGGTAATAATCTGCGCACGGATATATGGCTCCTCAATCTTATCGACCATTGTCAAATCGGGCAGACCCGAAGGGTTGTGCACATCTATCACCTCGCCCTTCTTGGTCGTAACCTTGAACGACACATTAGGAACAGTGGTGATAACATCCATATCGAACTCTCTATAAAGCCTCTCCTGAACAATCTCCATGTGCAACAGACCGAGGAAGCCGCAGCGGAAACCAAAGCCCAATGCCAACGAACTCTCTGGCTCAAAGGTGAGCGATGCGTCGTTGAGTTGCAACTTTTCGAGCGAAGCCCTCAAATCCTCATACTCGCTCGCATCCACAGGATAGACACCCGCAAAGACCATCGGCTTAACATCCTCAAAGCCCTCAACGCCCTCAGAACAAGGGTTTTCGACATGGGTAATGGTGTCGCCCACCTTAACATCTTTCGATGCCTTGATACCCGACATAATGTAACCTACATTACCCGCCTTAATCTCGTCTTGCTGCACGAATTTGAGTTTCAGCACGCCAATTTCATCTGCGTCATACTCTGCACCCGTATTGAAGAATTTAACCCTATCGCCCTTGCGAATAGTGCCATTCATCACGCGGAAGTAGCCGATAATGCCACGATAGGAGTTGAACACCGAGTCGAAAATCAACGCCTGCAAGGGGGCATTTTCATCGCCTTTGGGAGCAGGGACCCTATCTACAATAGCATCCAAAATCTCCTGAATACCGACACCCGTACGAGCCGACGCGCACAAAATCTCCTCTTCGTCACAACCAAGCAACTCCACAATCTGGTCCTTAACCTCATCGACCATCGCCGACTCCATATCAATTTTGTTGATTACGGGGATAATCTCCAAGTCGTGTTCGAGCGCGAGGTAGAGGTTGGATATGGTCTGAGCCTGAATACCTTGCGAGGCATCTACAACCAAGAGCGCACCCTCGCACGAGGCGATAGCACGCGACACCTCATAGGAGAAGTCCACATGCCCTGGGGTGTCGATAAGGTTGAGAGTATAGACCTCTCCTCCCCTCTCGTACTGCATCTGAATTGCGTGCGACTTGATGGTAATGCCCTTCTCGCGTTCGAGGTCCATATCATCGAGCACTTGGTTTTGCAGTTCCCTCTCGGAGAGAGTACCGGTCTCCTCCAACAAGCGGTCTGCCAAGGTACTCTTACCGTGGTCAATATGTGCGATAATGCAAAAGTTGCGTATATTTTTCATCTTATCGAAAGTATATATTGGGTGCAAAAGTACTAAATTTCTATCAAATTCAAAACACTAAACATTTTACCCAAAAACAAAAACAACCTCCCGACAAACAAGTTATCGGGAGGCATCATTTCAGTTATTAAAGTAACTATAATTCAAGCGTGCAACCACTTGTGAGAGTTTTCTCGTTTGTACCATCGCTGAGAGTTAAGGCAATCGTAAAAGTAGGTGTCTTTTCATCTTCGATATGGTTGGTATTAAGGCGTATATGAAGAGTCGAGGGACAAAAATAATTACCACTGATAAACTCTTCGAATGAGATCTCTTTTGGTTCTACATATTCGAAAGCACCCTCGGGAAATATGAACATAGGACCACCTACACCCACCAAGAATAGGTCTGCTAAGTTCTCTCCAACTGCCTTACCATTAATTTTACAGTCCGAGATTATGGTTATATTTGTAAGTTGCCCGTATAAATAACTAGCAGCCTCTTCTGGCTCAAAAGGTCGACCAAGATATTCTTCCCATTGGTTTTCTAAATACTCTTCAATGTCATTGCCATCTCGCCATTGCCGATACTCATCATTATGATGCATTATATCCAAATGCATACATAAATCGCGTGGTAATGCGATTGTACGCATGCTGGTACTATTGACTATTGGATATAAAAACACACCTCTGGGAGCAATCTTATCATATCGCCCTCCTTCTCCGCAACTACTTAGTAGCGTGGCGATAGTAAGCACTGTAAGTAAAGAGAATCGTTTCATATCAATTGTTAGGTCTAAAATCGTGAATCATATTTATGTAATAACGCAACCTGAAATCATCTCCATTATCATCTTTGAGCCACCATTCTGCGGGAACAAGAGTAAACCAACCATCTTGGCTTGCAGACCATCCCCAATTCATGTGTATATATTCAGCCACAAGACTATCTTCTTCAACTATTATATTTGCGTCTGTTCTGTCAAGAGTATTGATATATGCCTGCGTCAGAAACATATTAGAACATAGATAATAGTTCGTTGTCCTAATAACTTCTCTTCTATATCCGTCCGTGACCCAAGCATGACCACTACCAAAAAGAAGAGCGTCTCTTCCTTTTAGGATGACAGGAATGCTATCCGTGACATTTTGAATTATATAGTCAGAATCATAATCGTCACTTGTATCACAGTCGATGCCATAAGGTGTAAATACCTTTTCGGGTAAATCCATCGTACTCGCGCTTGTCCCATCGTTGCCATAATCTACTTCCACCATAATACCTACATAAGCGAGTAACAAAGCCGAAAGATTTGTGTTGTATGTTGACTCATAATAGGTATGTGCCATGTTATCCCATGCTGTAAAGGATAAATTTGTTAAAGTTTGCTGATAATTATTAATGTTACCAGTGCAAATGCCAGATGTGGGAGATAAAACTTCTAAATCAAAAAAATCTTGCAGATAATACATTGTTTGAGCTCCTGCAACAGCAACGCAACCAGTTGGCGCTCTTCCATTACTACCATCCGTTTTGAGGGGACAATAAACATTCCAAGGGTGACCTTGACCCCATGATGTTTCAAGAAGTGGACCAATGTCGATTGTGACGGTTGTCTGCTCGGAATCAAGAAAGTATATATAACTATATGTGTTGTTCGGGACGGTTAGCGGTGTGTCAATTATATTTCCTTTTGTAACTTGATTTAAGATGTAGATATTCTCCCAAAGATCAATATATAGTTTCTCCGATGAAGACACAGCAGATGTGTCGGAATTTGTGGAAACTATAGTGTTAGTGGTAGATAATACGGAGTCGACTGAGGTTAGGCGTTTCTGTAACACTCCCTCGGCAAGCATATTCATCCAAAACTTCATTGGTTCATTGTCGCACTCCATTGTAAATTCGCCACTATCGCCATGTGCAAGTGTTGGTTGAAGTCGTTTATCGGCAGCCACAATTTCCCACCCCTCCTCATAATTAAGAATATAAAAGAGTGTCTGAGAAGAGTCAAAACCGTACGATTTAACCTCTTTAACAGAGAAATTCGAACGCTTAGAGGTGGTGCGACGAAATTCCACAAAATTTTCCAAATCTGTGGCAGTGACAAAATAGTTGCGGTCAAGTTCTTTGCCATTGTAGACCTCGGCTCGGGTTTCGACATTAAGAATGATTTTACCATCAATAGGTTGATTATTGGCAAGTCCCTCTGGTAGTTCATTGTACGAACACCCAGCGAAAAATACCACAAAAAGTAGTGCACATAAAAAGTGTAGTCGTTTCATAAGGCGTTGATGTTAAAATTGTCAATGTGTTTAAAAAGGTGTTTCCCAAAGGTGTCGTAGCAGGAATGGCTACGGGCGGGGAAAATGACCTTCACTCTACAACCCGCCTTAGTGTTTGACGATTACCATAAGCGTTGAATAGTTGGTTTTTGCAAATATAATGACTTTATCCCTAAAAACCAAGAGATTACAATAAAAGAGATAGTTTAGAGATTATTTACATTTTGCACCAAAGGTTTATTTTACCCTCAGGCGTTGTCCGATGCGGATGGGGGTGCTACTCTTGATACCGTTCAGGCGGCATATAGCACCAACCGTTGTGCCATATTTGGCAGCGATTTTATAGAGGTTGTCGCCGCTCTTAACCTTGTAGTAGATAGCGTCATTGACCGTTGGGCGAGGCTTTGCGGCTGCCTTTTCGAGATTATCTACAATAGCCTCCGAAGAGAGCGGGTTGCCATCCTCGTCGACAAACATATCGCCCATATCGCCCTCCTCCTCTTCGAGAGCCTCGGTGAGTTTCGACGACACATTGAAATATCCCCTTTCGAGGACAAAATTTTGCCATTTCAGGTCGCCCGTAGAAAAATCAATTATCCTCTCGGGGTCGAATGTAAGGTCGGCATATCGCACCTCGTAGTGCAGGTGTGACCCCCTACTACGCCCTGTATTACCACCATAGCCAATCACCTGTCCTGCAACAACATAGTCATTCACCTCAACATTGAGTTTGCAGAGGTGACCGTAGTATGTTTCCAGACCGTTAGGGTGGCGCAAAATAACAAGATAACCATAGCCGCCCGAGTTGTAGCGTGCATAGCGCACCTTACCCTCAAAAGTGGCATATATAGGCTCGCCCGTAGGCAGGCTGATGTCAATACCCTTGTGCATACCTCTTCCACGCGGACCATAGCGCGAAGACACTCGCCCCATAACGGGCGCGTGATAATCCGAGAGCGACTCCACAAGTTTAATCTCCATTGTCTCGGGCACATCCGAGATGTTCACATCTCGATAGGCAAAGACCTGATTGGTAACCCAATGGTTATTATAGACCTCTTGCGATGCAAGACTCTCATAATCGGGGATATAGTAACGCCAAGTATTGTTCGAGTAGGTTATGATTTTTGCCTTGGGATTGGGCGTATCGAGGGTGTCCAAAGGGTATTCGGGTAGTTCTTCGAGTTTGTAGGAGCGCTGCGCAGCGGCGGGCAGCGAGAAACTCACCACCACACACAACATCGCACAACCCAACAATCTAAATTTCATACCCCTACTCCTCCTGCTTTGCGATTATCTCGGCAGCCTCGCAGAGTTGCTCATAGAACTCCTCGCCAAAGCACCTTACAAGGGGCTCTTGGAGTGCCTTATAGAGTTTCACACCGTTGCGTTTGCCACAAGCAAAAGCACAGCGACAGATATCCCAGCGGTGGAGGTTGAGTCCATAGAAACCGTGCGAAAACTTCTTAACGCGGATGGGATAGAGGTGGCACGAAATGGGTTTTTTGAAGGTGGTTTTGCCCGCCCTATACGCTTTTTCGATGGCGCACAGCGTCAGACCATTCTCCACAACCGAGTAGGCACACTCGGCATCATTTACCAGCGGTGTGCAGTAGTCGCCATCGCTGTCTACATACATAAAACCCTCGCGCTCAACAACATCAATACCTTCGGGAGTCATAAAGGGTTTATAGTTTTCGTACTCCTCCTCCAAGATATCGACCTCCTCAATTTCGAGCGGTGCGCCGGCATTACCCTCCACACAGCACTCGCCCTTGCACTCGTCGAGTGGGCAGCAAAACTCCTCGGTGAGAATCTCGGTGGAGATAATCTTGTCGTCAATCTCTATCATTGATTGCATAGCGCATCCTCAATCACTAAGGTTAGAACTTCGGTCATAGTCATACCTGCGGCACGGATTTGTTTGGGCACTATACTACCGCCACTCATCCCTGGGATGGTATTAATCTCAATCATATAAGGCTCTCCCTCTGGCGTAACGATAAAATCCACCCTCGCCAAGCCTTTACAACGACACGCCTTATATGCTGCAAGGGTCATTTCGTGGAGTTTATCGGCAACCTCGGGGGTAATATCTGCGGGGGTAATCTCATCGCTCATACCGGCGGTATATTTAGCCTCGTAGTCGAAAAACTCGTTCTTTGCAACCACCTCGGTAATGGGGAAAAGATACTCCTTCTCAGCCGTCACAAGCACACCACAAGCCATCTCACGACCAACAATGCACTCCTCAATGAGCACCTCCGAACTTTCGTCGAAAGCCTTAAAAATTGCTTCGGGCAACTCCTCGGCACTCTTTACCTTCGTAACACCGCAACTACTACCGCTCGCATTGGGTTTCACAAAGAGTGGCAAGCCCAACTCTGCCACAATAGCATCGGGAGTAATCCAATCCTCCTCCCTCAACAGGATGCCCTTGGCGAGTCCCACGCCCGTATCGGCAACAGCCCTCTTGGTCGTAATCTTATCGAAAGTCACTACCGACGACACCATATCGCACGAAGAGAAGGGTACACCCATCATTTCGAGGTAACCCTGCAAGTGACCATCCTCCCCAGGGGTGCCGTGAATCATGATGTAGGCGAAGTCGAACTCCACCCTTTCGCCCTTGACAGTGAGCGAAAAGTCGTTCAAATCAACCCTATATTCCTCGCCATCCTTTCGGTAGGTAAAACTCCTCTCATGCACATCAATAAGCCACACATTGTAGCGACTCCTATCAAAAGCCTCTGCCACCTGTGCGGCACTCTGCAAGGCAATCTCCCTTTCCGAGGAGTTACCTCCTGCCAACAATGCTATATTCTTCATTCTCAATTCCCTATGGGTTGTAATAATCTTTGTGGCGAAACGCCAAAATCTCCTCAATCATATCGAGCCACTGCTCAGCCTCGCAGTTCTCCTTGTCCATACGCAACACAGCCCCAAAGTGGTTCTTTGCCGCGCCAAAATCGCTGCGTGCAAACGCCTCTTTGCCGAGAGCCAACTCCTGCTCAATTGTATTCTCCATATATAGTTTTTCTGTTTTGATATACTCTGCAACACTCTCTGGTACAAACTCTTCCCACTTGCCGCCTACACCAATCAACTCCCTTATGAGGGTTGATGACACCTCCATTTTGGGCGCACCAGCAAGCACCTCGAAAGGCTCGCCATAATCCTCCTCCACACCGCGTGGATAGATGAAAATTCTATTCTCTCGCATCAACCTTGCACCCTCGCGCCAAGTAGCCATTGTCCGCGCCACATCACCACCGCCAAGAATGGCAAACTCCCTCTCGGGGTACAACTCTCGCAAGCGGTCGATGGTTTTGACCGTATAGGAGGGGCGTTCCATCCCAAACTCCACATCGCAGACCTCCACACCCGCCACGCCACTTACTGCCCGTCGAACCATCTCCAAACGCGCATCTTCGGGCGCAAGATTGGCAGTAGATTTATGCGGATTGTGAGGCGAAACAACAAACCACACCTCTTCGGCAAGTCCCTCTTGTACAACATATTCCGCCACCGCCAAGTGTCCCTTATGGAAAGGGTTGAAGGAGCCAAAATATAGTGCTGTAAGTGCCATTGAGAGATGATATGCAACTATTGGTTTATAAAATCCTCGACAGCGTTGCGCACTTGTTCAACAGCCTCTTCGAGTATGTCATTCACAATCGTAAGGTCGAATTGTTCGGCATAGCCAATCTCCTCTTCTGCCTTAGCAAGTCGCTGCTCAATCTTCTCGGGCGAATCGGTAGCCCTACCCACAAGGCGGTTGCGCAACTCCTCAATCGAAGGGGGCATAACAAAGATAGAGAGAGCCTGCTCGCCAAAGATATTTTTGAGCCTTACGCCACCTTTCACATCCACATCGAAGAGAATGGTGTGTCCCTTTGCCCAAATACGCTCCAACTCGCTACGCAGAGTACCATACTTTGTACCCGCATAAACCTCCTCCCACTCCACAAAGGCATCTTCGGCAATTTTCTTGTCGAACTCTTCGCCAGAAAGGAAGTAGTAGTCCTTGCCGTTTTGTTCCACGCCACGAGGTGCGCGAGAAGTTGCCGAAACGGAAAATTCCAACCCCTCAATCAAACCCATAAGATGGTGAACAATGGTGGTTTTTCCCGAGCCCGAAGGAGCCGAAAATATAATCAGTTTGCCCATTTATAAAATATTGAGTACTTGTTCTTTAATCTTTTCGAGTTCATCCTTCATTTTAACTACCAAAATCTGGATTTCGGAGTCGTTTGCCTTTGAACCCATAGTATTAATTTCGCGTCCCATTTCCTGAGCCACAAAGCCAAGTTTGCGACCCACATTTTCCTCGCCCGCTGCCACCTCGCGGAAGTAGTCGCAATGCTTATCGAGCCTTACTTTCTCCTCCGTAATATCGAGTTTTTCGAGGTAGAAAATCATCTCCTGTTCGAGGCGATTTGCGTCATAATTTACCGCAAGTTGAGAGAGTTGGTCAAGGATGCGCTGCTTAATAACACCCGTACGACGCTCCTCGAATGGGATAACACTCTGCTTGTAGCCCTGAATCAAGTCCACCCTATGAAGCAGGTCGGCAATAAGTACCCCACCCTCCTGAATACGGAATTTGTCGTGAGCATCAAGAGCCTCATCAACCGCCTTCAAGAGTGCAGCACTCTCCTCTTCGCTCACCGCATCAGCCTCGCTCGAAACCACTTCGGGCATACGCATAACCGAAGCCAAGACTTGCGATTGCACCTCGCTACCCGCACCAAGTCCCGACTGAGCCGCAAGAGCCATAAGTTGCTCTGCATAAGCCTTAAACAATTCGGCATTGACACCCGCAACGGCTGGCTTTGCAGAGGTATTCTCCACGGTGATGAACATATCCACCTTGCCGCGTTGCAGCACCTTTGCAGCACGGTTGCGAATTTCGTATTCAAACTGACGATAGCGCGCAGGGAGTTTGACCGACAAGTCCAACTGCTTACCATTGAGCGAGCGTGTCTCGACTGTAATTTTTCTCTCAGAAGTAGTGATTTCGGACTTACCGAAACCTGTCATAGACTTTATCATTTTCTTAGGTTTGGTTCTGACTGGCAAAGATAGAGTAAATTTTCGGAGATTAAGACAAAAATAAAAGTTGAATGTGTTGTTTTACTCTAAAATATGGCGTATATTTGCGGATGCAATCAAAGATTGATTGAAAATTATTTAGACAAACACACAATACTAACTTTTTTAACCTATTAATCAACACAATGGTAAAACACAATTTCAATGCAGGACCTTCGGTTTTGCCCGATGTAGTTATTAAGAAAGCAGCCGAGGCTGTTTTGGACTTCAATGGCAGTGGCTTGTCGATTCTTTCGATTTCGCACCGTACCAAAGACTTCGACGCAGTAATGGACGAGGCAAAAGCCCTCTTCCGCGAGCTTTTGGAGATTCCCGACAACTACCAAATCTATTTTGTGGGTGGTGGTGCAAGCACCCAGTTCTTCCAGATTCCCTACAACTTCCTTGGCACCAAAGCCGCTTATGTAAACACCGGCGTTTGGACCAAGAAGGCTATCAAAGAGGCTAAACTCTTTGGCGAGGTAGAGGTTATCGCTTCGGGCGAGGAGAGCAACTTCTCGGCTATTCCTAAGGGCTACACCATTCCTACCGATTGTGACTATCTCTATACCTGTATGAACAACACTATCTACGGTACTGAGAACCACATTGACATCGACTCCCCCATTCCTCACATCTGCGACATGAGCTCGGATATTTTGAGCCACCCCGTTGATGTGTCGAAGTATGCTATCATTTATGGTGGTGCACAGAAGAACTTGGCTCCTGCTGGTGTAACCTTCGTTATCATCCGCGACGATATGATGGAGAAAGTTGTTCGCAATGTACCCAGCATGGTTCACCCCAAAACCCATGTTGACAACAACTCGATGTACAACACTCCTCCCGTATTCCCCATCTATGTTCTTCTCGAAACCTTGCGTTGGATGAAGAGCATCGGCGGCATGAAGGAGATGTACCGCATCAACTGCGAGAAGGCAGACCTTCTCTACAACGAGATTGATCGCAACGCCCTCTTCCGCGGTACCGCTGCTAAGGAGGACCGTTCAAGGATGAACATCTGCTTCGTTATGAATCCCGAGTACGAAGAGTTGGCTGGTGAGTTCTTGGAGTTTGCAAAGGCTCGTGGCATGGTGGGTATCAAAGGTCACCGCTTGGTTGGTGGTTTCCGCGCAAGTTGCTACAACGCCCTTCCCATCGAGAGTGTTAAAGCCCTCGTTGAGTGCATGCAGGAGTTCGAGAAACTTCATGTTAAATAATTACAGAAACTTTTTAACCTAAAATAAAAGTCCACAGTATGCCTACAATTGTGCCATACACCTATGAGCATAAAAGAGAGCGCGCTGTGGACTTTTATGGCTTAGTAGAACCTATGAAAATTTTAGTTGCAACCGAAAAACCCTTTGCAAAAGCAGCTGTTGAGGCTATTGCAAATGTGGTTAAAGAGGCGGGTATGGAACTCGCCCTGTTGGAGAAATACACCGAGAAAGCACAACTTTTGGAGGCTGTTGCAGATGCCGATGCTCTCATTGTTCGTAGTGACAAGGTTACCGCTGAGGTTATGGCTGCTGCTCCCCAATTGAAGATTGTTGTACGCGCAGGTGCAGGTTACGACAATGTTGATTGCGTTGCCGCTACGGAGCGTGGCATCGTTGTGATGAACACCCCTGGTCAGAACGCAAACGCTGTTGCTGAACTCGCTCTCGGTCTTATGATTTACATGTCGCGCAACACCTTCAAACCCGGTACCGGCAAGGAGATTAGCGGCAAGAAACTCGGTATCCACGGCTACGGCAACATCGGTCAGATTGTTGGTCGCTATGGTAAAGCCCTCGGTATGGATGTCTACGCTCTGTCGCCCTCTATTACCGATATGAGCATCTTTGAGAACAATGGCGTAACTCGCGTTGAGACCGCTGAGGAACTCTACGCTAAGTGCGACTACATCTCGCTCCACATTCCCGCAACTCCCAAATACCTCAAATCGGTAGACCGTCACCTCTTGGAGAGCATGCCCAAAGGCGCTATCTTGGTAAACACCGCCCGCAAGGAGGTTATCAACGAGGAGGATTTGATGGCTGTTCTTGGTGAGAGGGAAGACCTTAAATATGCAAGCGATATCGCTGCTGTTTGCCAAGCAGAACTCGTGGAGAAATATGGCAACAGGGTATTTGCAACTCCCAAGAAACAGGGTGCAGAGACCGCTGAGGCTAACTACAACGCTGCAAAGGCTGCGGCATCGCAGATTGTAGATTTCTTTGTAAATGGCAACCGTAAATTCCAAGTAAACAAATAGTCGAAGGTTATGGTAAAGATTAAAGCATTTGCAGGTGTACGCCCACCTCAGGAACTCGCAAACGAGGTAGCATCGCGCCCCTACGATGTGCTCAACTCTGTTGAGGCAAAGGCAGAGGCTGGCGAAAAGAGCCTTCTGCACATCATCAAACCCGAGATTGACTTCGACCCCATCATTGACGAGCACGATGAGGCTGTCTATGCAAAAGCCGTAGACAACTACAAGGCTTGGAAGGAGAAGGGTTGGCTCGTTAAGGAGGAGAAGGAGTGCTACTACATCTATGCACAGACCATGAACGGCAAACGCCAATATGGTCTTGTTGCTTGCTGCCACTTCGAGGACTACTTGGAGGGTCGCATCAAAAAGCACGAACTTACTCGCGCCGATAAGGAGGAGGATAGGATGAAACATGTTAGGGCACAGAGCGCTAACTTGGAGCCCGTATTCTTCGCTTATCCAGAGAGGGAGGATATGAACGCTATCGTAAACCGCATCATTGCCGAGGCTCCCAAGTATGACTTCGTGAGCGAGGATGGCGTAGGTCACACCTTGTGGCTTGTGGATAGCGATGAAGATATCAAGAATATCACTGCTATCTTCGAGCAGATTCCTGCCTTGTATGTTGCTGACGGTCACCACCGTACCGCTGCTGCTGCAGGCGTTGGCAAGGAGCGTATGCAGGCTAACCCCAACCACACCGGCGAGGAGGAGTACTGCTACTTCTTGGCTGTTATCTTCCCCGATGCACAACTCAACATTATCGACTACAACCGTGTGGTTAAAGACCTTAACGGTTTGTCGAAAGAGGAGTTCCTCGCAGCAGTTGAGAAAGACTTTGTGGTTGAGAAGAAGGGTAAGGAGATTTACAAACCCAACGCTCTCCACAACTTCGGTCTTTACCTCGATGGCGAGTGGTACTCGATGACTGCTAAGGAGGGTACTTACGACGATAGCGACCCCATTGGCGTTCTCGATGTAACCGTTCTTTCCAACCTTGTATTGGACAAAGTTCTCGGCATCAAAGACCTCCGCAGGGATAAACGCATCGACTTTGTTGGTGGTATCCGCGGACTTGGCGAGTTGCAGAAGAGGGTTGATAGCGGCGAGATGAAGGTGGCGTTTGCACTCTACCCCGTTTCGATGAAACAACTTATTGACATCGCCGACAGTGGCAACATTATGCCTCCCAAGACTACATGGTTCGAGCCTAAGTTGCGCAGTGGCGTTGTAATTCACGAGTTTTAAGAAGAACTAACTTATACCTATTTATAATTAACTACTAAAAGTATGGCAAAAATAAAGGGAACTATCGTTGTTGATACCGAGCGCTGCAAAGGCTGCGAGGTATGCGTTGCCTCTTGCCCCTGCGATGTATTGGCACTCTCGCCAAATGTAAACGGCAAAGGCTATAACTACGCCCACATGGCAAACCCCGACAACTGTACGGGTTGCGCTAGTTGTGCAATTATTTGCCCAGACACTTGTATTACTGTTTACAGACAAAAATTTGAGTAAGCGCTATGGGAGAAGTTAAATTGATGAAAGGCAACGAAGTTATCGCAGAAGCTGCGATTCGTTGCGGTGCCGATGGTTATTTCGGCTATCCTATTACCCCCCAGAGCGAGGTAATGGAGACACTTATGGAGCGCAAGCCTTGGGAGACTACCGGTATGGTGGTTGTTCAGGCAGAGAGCGAGGTATCGTCTATCAATATGGTTTATGGCGGTGCTGCTTGCGGTAAGAGGGTTATGACCTCCTCTTCGAGCCCCGGTATCAGCCTTATGTGCGAGGGTTTGACCTATTTGGCAGGTGCAGAACTTCCTTGCGTTGTTGTGAATGTAACTCGTGGTGGTCCAGGTTTGGGTACCATCCAGCCCGCACAGAGCGACTACAATCAGGCTGTTAAGGGTGGTGGTCACGGTGACTACAAGACTATCGTCTTGGCTCCCGCTTCGGTACAGGAGATGCACGACTTCGTGTTTGACGCTTTCGACCTTGCGTTCAAATATCGCAACCCCGTTATGATTCTTTCTGACGGTGTTATTGGTCAGATGATGGAGAAAGTTGAACTCGCCGAGCAGCGTCCCCGCTGGACTGACGAGGAGATTCGCCAGATGCACAGCAGTTGGGCTACTACCGGTAAGACCGCAGATCGCGACTACAACATCATCACATCGTTGGAGTTGGACCCCTATGCACAGGAGCAATTCAACTACAAGATTTTCGAGAAATATGCTCGTTGCGAGGCTGAGGAGGTACGCTACGAGGAGTACAAATGCGAGGATGCAGACTACCTCATCGTAGCATTCGGCTCGTCGGCTCGTATCTGCAAGGAGACCATCGAGATTGCTCGCGCAAATGGTCATAAGGTAGGTCTTATCCGCCCCATCACCCTCTGGCCCTTCCCCAGCAAGAAGATTGCTGAGGTTGCAAAGAGGACCAAAGGCGTTCTCGTTGCTGAGTTGAACATGGGACAGATGGTAGACGATGTAAGGCTTGCAGTAAATGGTGCAGTACCCGTAGAGCACTACGGTCGTACAGGTGGTGCAGTTTATACTCCCGACCAAGTTTACGAGGCTCTCAAAACCAAAATCATTAAATAAGTAAAATCGCTATGGCAGAATATATAGTTGAGAAGACCAAAGAGAATTTGGTATATTCAAAGACTCCCGTCTTGACCGACAAGGTTATGCACTACTGCCCCGGTTGTAGTCACGGTACTATCCACAAACTCATTGCCGAGGTTATTGAAGAGATGGGTGTTCAGGAGAAGACTATCGGTGTTTCGCCCGTAGGTTGCTCCGTATTTGCATACAACTACCTCAATATCGACTGGATTCAGGCGGCTCACGGTAGGGCAGCAGCAGTTGCTACCGCAGCACATAGGCTCTACCCCGACAAACTCGTCTTCACTTATCAGGGTGATGGCGACTTGGCGGCAATTGGTACTGCCGAGAGCATCCATGTTTGCAACCGAGGCGAGAGTATCGCAGTATTCTATGTAAACAACGCTATTTATGGTATGACCGGTGGTCAGATGTCGCCCAATACCCTCATCGGTATGAAGACTGCAACTTGCCCCTATGGTCGTGATCCTCAGTTGCACGGCTACCCCTATAAGGTTGCAAACTTTGTTTGCCAGCTCCCCGGTGTATGCTATGTAACTCGCCAGAGTGTTCACACTCCTGCGGCTGTTCGCAAGGCTAAGAAGGCTATCCGCAAAGCGTTGGAGAACTCGCTCGCAGGCAAAGGCTTGTCGTTTGTGGAGTTCGTTGCAACTTGCAATAGCGGTTGGAAGATGAGCCCCGTACAGGCTAATAAGTGGATGGAGGAGAACTTGGTTGCTGAGTATCCTCTTGGTGATATCAAAGACGAATAACCCCTTAAACAGCAAAGAGATATGAAACAGGAATTGATTATTGCAGGTTTCGGTGGACAGGGTGTCCTCTCGACCGGTAAAATTTTGGCATACTCGGGTATGTTGCAGGGTTATGAGGTTAGTTGGCTTCCCAGCTACGGTCCCGAGATGCGTGGTGGTACTGCGAATGTGACCGTTGTGGTTAGCGACCAGCCCGTAAGTTCGCCTATCGTTCAGATGTGCGACACCGTTATCGTACTCAACCAGCAGAGTTTGGATAAGTTCGAGCAGAGCGTACGCCCCGGTGGTAACCTCATCTACGATACCAATGGTATTACCTCCCACCCCACTCGTAAGGACATCAACATCTACACCATCAACGCTACTGAGGAGTGTGCAAAGATGGGTAACGCTCGTTTGTTCAACACAATGATTTTGGGCGGTTACCTGAAAGTGTGCCCCATCGTTGATATGGAGTATGTGAAGGTAGGCTTGAAGAAGTCGTTGCCCGAGCGTGCGTGGAAGACCCTTCCCGCCAACGAGCAGGCTATCCAGCACGGTGGCGAGATTATTACCCTCGTACACAAAGCCGAGTAAGATTGACACCACAGGTCAAAAGATAATAATCTATTTGACCACTTAAAACTTCAAAGGAGAGGGGCGATGCAGACAGCATCGCCCCTTTTTTGGCACATATAGCACATAAAAATGAGTGAGAGAGGTATAATGTCATAATAAAATATTAACTTTGCTATTGCAAATAGAAGGATTAATTTGAGAAAATCAAAATGCGATTTATTATGAAGAGATTTTTTACTTTTACAATGGCTCTTGCTATGCTACTCTTTGCAGCGTGCGAGCCTGAGAGCGGCAACAATGATGGTGGTGGTAACAATGGCGATGGGAATTGGTATTGCTACTGCGACTACTATGGCACACTTTATAGTGATGTTCCCAACTACTATATCACTCTCTCTTCGCACCCAGTAGACGAAGATGGTTATATCCCCGAAGAGGCAGAGGCTTACAGTTTCGACCTATACTCCAACGCAAGCGTAGGCTCCACCATTGTCGTTCCCAATGGCACATACAACTTTGATACTGATGTTACTTTTGCAGCCAATACATTCAGTAACTATTATAGTTTCTATTTCCCTCCTTACGAAGAGGCTTTATACTTTACGGCTGGTACTGTGATTGTTAGCGACAACAAAATCGTTGCTAATGTAACCAGCGAAGATGGCACAGTACACAATGTTGTCTACGAAGGCTCGCTCGTATGCGAGGATGTTTCGGATGGCTCAGATGATTCGGGCGATGATGACTACTATTACTATTACAGCAACCTTACCGAGGACTACTCATTCGGCGTTTCGGGCGGCAATGCCTACGGCTGGGCTGAATTTTGGGGCGACCGCTATGGACTTGGAGTCAATAATTTCTATGTGGATTTGTATGCAGACGCAGAGTCGGGCAATGGTCTAAACATCATTCTCGACCTGCTGACCACAGCTACCGACACCGACTTTGTAGGTACTTACGCTCCCTACTACACCAGCGAAAGTGACGAATATACCTTCGTTGAGGGTTATGTAGACGAAGATGGCTACTTGGTAGGCTCGTGGATAGTAACTCTCGACAATTGGGAGATGACAGAAAATAGTCTTTATGCACCTATCTCCCTCGGTTCGGTAACAATTGCTGCAACCGATACCGAGAATGTATACACCGTAACTCTCGACTGCACCGATGATTTGGGCTACAACATCAGCGGTACCTTCACCAGCGAGTTCGAGATTAGCGATATGTCGACAAGTTATGCTGCGCCCAAGAAGGCACAGAAAAAGGCTGCGACTATCGCCAAGAAAGCAGTAAAGAAAGTGAGCAAAAAACACCGTATCGCTCGCCGATAAATCCGTTGGAATATTTTTTACACACAAAGGGCTGTGAGGTTTTCTCACAGCCCTTTGTGTTTTTGGCGCGATAGTTGCATAAATATGGGCGATATGAGAAAACAGAACTTCTTTCAAAGCGAAAAAAATTATGCGAAACAAACGCGTTAAAATTGTGGTACTAATAGTTACCGCATTATTTATCTCAGCCGTTTTGGCTCTCCCCTCGTGTAGCAATAAGAGCAAATGGACACCACAACAACGACAAGAGGCTCACAAGATGCTCCGAGAGTGGCGCGAGATGGTCTATCTCGAAGATCTCACCGAGGAGGAATTTGCGCTCTTTGCAAACAATGTCACAGACCTCTTGGAGGAGGAATACCCTTCGTATGTGGAGTTTATCGAGATGCCTATGGTTAGTGACAGTGTCGAGATGGTGGTAATTACCGCCATCGTTACCGAGATTAAAGCCTCACCGTCGAGGTTGCGTCACATCTTCACATACAAAGAACTCATCGACGCAGGAATACTCCCCAAAGGATTGTCCAAAAGCCAGCAAGAAGCGTTCTACAAATGTCTTTCGGAGAAGGTAAACACTTCCTACGGCTCGATGCAACAGTTTGTTTGGGATGCGGTCTACTCCACTCTCGACGACCGCCGTATAGCCCAGATGATGCGCCACTGCGCAGAGCCTTATTGGGATATCGAAATTGATGTGATAGATATTGAGTATTGATTTGCAAGGAAAAGCAGAAATGTTTTCCGCTCACAAAATAAACGACAGACCGAAAAGTCTGTCGTTTATTTTGTGAGCGGAAAACGGGACTCGAACCCGCGACCCTTGGCTTGGGAAGCCAATGCTCTACCAACTGAGCTATTTCCGCATGCGGTCGCAAAAGTACATAATATTGCGCCTTTGCGACTACAAATATAATCAATTATTCGTTAAGTAGCACTACTCGGCACTCTCTTTCTCGGCAAGTTCAGCAAAAGTTACATTTGCCTCGGGGTCGAAAATGGAGTTGAGCACATAAGCCAAGCGGATGCCGCCCACCACCAAGCGATCTTCGAGCATAGGCGAGAAGTCGTAGACGAACTGGTAGGAGAGGTTGGGATTTTCCTCCTCCAAATTCTCCACATACTCATAGATTTTCGCAGCATTACCAACGGTCTCCACAAACCAATCCTCAAAGTTGCCCGCCCAGTACATCTGCACATGCTCAGGATCGAGGATATCGAGGTGCTCGCACCACTCCGTATAACTCCAAGTGCGAGCAGCGTCAATCATCTTGCTGTCCCACACCGAGTGGAGGTTGGTGTTGCGACCAAACCATCTAACCTTCATCCTATTACCACCGAGGTCGGAGAGTCTGCCTGCGTGCATAGGGCAGTGCATATCGCCCACCATGTGGATAATCATCTTAACATCATCAGACTCAACGCTATATGGATTTTCGGCAGCCTGCTCTTGGAGTTTAGCAGTGATGGTTGTGAGTGCTACCACCACATCGCCATTCTCATTTTTCTTCATCGTCTGGTAAGTTTTGCCCTTATCCACATTAGCGTAGTGCCAAGTCTTGGTGTGGCTATATTTTGTATCCCACTCAGGCGAGTTCTGCACATTGTCCATCCACGAGGAGTAGTAGACAATAGAGTGACCATCGAGCATTTCGTAGAGATAACTCTTAGTTTTCTCCGATAGGTGCCTCTCGGCAATGGCTGCCACCACATCGTGACCTTTGGGACCCCAGCCAAATACAGCTGCCGAGTTGAGCATCAAAAGTGCGCCGACGGCAAATGTTGCAAAAAATTTCTTCATTGTATTGTGTCGTTTTCTTGGTTATTTATTCTCTATTGATTCATCGTAATAAGGAGTTCCTCGTTGCTTACGGTATTCTGCATCTGCTTTTGCATCAACTCCATAGCCTCTACTGATGTCATATCTGCCAAGTGGCGGCGCAAAACCCAAGTACGCTGCAAAACCTCCTTGCTGGTCAGCAGGTCCTCCCTACGAGTACCACTCGCCGAAACATCCACTGCGGGATAGATGCGTTTGTTGGCGAGTTTCCTATCGAGTTGCAACTCCATATTACCCGTACCCTTGAACTCCTCAAAGATAACCTCGTCCATCTTGGAGCCGGTATCCAGAAGTGCCGTAGCAATAATAGTGAGCGAGCCGCGCTCCTCGGTCTTACGCGCAGCACCAAAGAAGCGTTTGGGTTTGTGGAGTGCGTTGGCATCCACACCACCCGACAGCACCTTACCCGAAGCAGGCTGCACAGTGTTGTATGCCCTCGCAAGGCGTGTGATGGAGTCCAAAAGAATCACCACATCGTGACCGCACTCAACCATCCTCTTAGCCTTCTCCAAGACCATCTCGGCAACCTTCACATGGCGCGAAGCCTGCACGTCGAAGGTCGAAGAGACAACCTCTGACTTCACATGGCGAGCCATCACGGTAACCTCCTCGGGACGCTCGTCGATAAGCAGCACGATGAGGTAAACCTCGGGGTGGTTATCGGCAATAGCGTTGGCTATCTCTTGGAGAATCATAGTCTTACCCGTCTTGGGCTGTGCTACAATCATACCCCTCTGACCCTTGCCTATGGGGGCAAAGAGGTCGATGGTGCGGGTTGTGAGGTTGTTGTGACCATTGCCCGTAAGGCAGAATTTCTCCTGTGGGAACAAGGGAGTCATATACTCAAACTGCATCCTATCCCTAAGGTTCTCGGGCGCAAGACCATTCACCTCCAAGACCTTCACAAGGGGGAAGTACTTCTCGCCCTCCTTGGGAGGACGGATAATACCTCTTACGGTGTCGCCCACCTTCAAACCCCAGTTTTTGATTTGCGAGGGGGCCACATAGATATCGTCGGGCGAATTGAGGTAGTTGTAGTCCGCCGAGCGCAGGAAGCCATAACCATCGGGCATAATCTCCAAAACACCCTCGCCCTCGACAACCACATTTTCAATCTCGTTCTGAATATCGTGACTCTCGTCATACTCCTCTTCGATGCTAGCCATCAAAGCCTCGCCAACGGCAGGCTCTGCTACGGTTTTGGTAGCGGTGGCATTTTGCTCTGCCTCGATGAGGGCTTTGGGCTTGCGACCTCGGCGAGGCTTGGGAGCCTCCTCGACGGGAGTTGCTACCTCTTCCCCACCCTCGGGCGTTACCAAGGGGAGTTCTACCTCGGTGGGCGTAGCCACCACCTCCTCGGGCAGAGGGTTTTTGCGTGGACGACCGCGCTTGCGGGGCTTAGGCTCCTCAACCGGAGCCTCTACAACTGCCGGCACCTCCTCTTCGGGAGATGGCGCAACATCCTGTGTTTGAGTATTTTCCATCACAACCTCCTCACTCTCGTCATGGCGCACCGTGAACTCCACCTTGCGAGGTGAGGTTATGCGCCTGCGGGTGCGACGCTGCGTGGTGCCCTCTGCGCCATCTTCTAACAGACCTTTCTCGGCGGCAATCTCATCCTCGCTACGCGTAGCATCAATAATTTTAGCAACGAGTTTTTCGCGTCCCGAGCGAATGTCGAGCCCGAGCGCACGAGCAATCTCTCGGAGTTCCGAGAGGCTTTTGCCCATAAGTGTATCCATATCCTGCATAATAGACAGATTTGGTGTAATTATTTATTAAACAACGCCTAATTTCGTGGAAATATGATGCCCGACAAGGCACCATTTCTGAGTGACCAAGCAAAGGTAGTAATTTTTTGCGAAATATCAACACCGCAAATATATTTTTTCTCCCCACCGCAAAAATGATACCAGAGGGGAATTCAAAATGCAAAATGCAAAATTATTTTTTCGTCTTGCCACGACCACCGTAGGTGGGCGATTGGCATCTACCTTGCTTTTATTCCCCCTCTAAGTTAGAGGGGGTGCCCAAAGGGCGGGGGCGTGTGTTTTAGGGCGACTTGGTCGCCCTTTTTCTTTGCCACTTTTGGTGGCAAAAGTGGCGCAAAAGCCACGCACCGCATCTCTGGCGGGAGCGCGGAACAAAAAGCCTAAAACAAATGCTACGCAGGCAAAGCGTTTACCGTCTTTGTTTCTTAACGACTTTCCGCCACTTGCTCGTCACGACCGCACAAGGCGGTCCCTTTTCCGCCGACGATGCGAAGTGCGGAGTTACATACCTCTCCCGCCTTCGGCACCCTCCCCTAACTTAGGGGAGGGAGGTGGTAGTGGTTTTTATGGTAGGGTTTTACGCGACCGACCGTTGCCCACAACCGCTCTCCCCCTAACTTAGGGGGAGATGTCGCACAGCGACAGAGGAGGTTTGTACTCCCCCTCTAAGTTAGAGGGGGGTGCCCGAAGGGCGGGGGCGTGTGTACTCCTCCCCTAAGTTAGGGGAGGTGCCCGTTAGGGCGGAGGGGTCTGTCCCTCTTGTCACTCCTGTTATTCCTGTTCCTCCTGTCACTCCTGCAAGAAGAACAGGAAAAACAAGAAAAACAAGAAGCCCCCAACCTCGCGGGTATTAAAAAAGGGTATTTATATACAAATTTACACTTAAAAATTTTGTTATCAAAGGGAGCAACCGAAATTGCTCCCGAATCGTTATCTTCTACCGTGTTTTTCTCCGAGGACTTCCGTGAAGAAGGCAAAGAAACATATTATACCAAAAAGAAATCCAAACATAACAGTTTATTTTTTTGTTAATTCAAAATAACCATCCTCTTCATTGCCTAATCGCATTTTATTTCCGTTTACAGATACATTGAATCTAAACGAGATTCCATCGTCCTTTTTGAAGTCGATATAACTACCCTTATAATTATATTCAAAATTTAGAGATGAGGATTTCAAAAGCACATCATTCATATATACATCTAATCTTTCTGTTGCAGTACCATTACTCCTAAAAGTCCAAGATATTTCTGACTCCATTGTGATAGAGATATAATCATTACTACTGCTACTAACATAGTAATCATACCAAGTCCCAATAATAGAGGGGTAATTAGATAAATCTTCTTCGCTTTTCTCGCACGAAACAAATCCTACCAATGTTGCACATAGCAACATCAATCCGAAAATCTTTTTCATAATACTTTGAATTTAAGTTAAACAATAAGTGTCAAGCCACAGATGGCAACCGTTTAACTCAAAATGAGAAGCGTGGGTAGTGCCTTTGTTGACTGGTACGACCAAGCACCATACTGACGAAAGCACATACCCACGCCATACGGCGTGAGCATTTAGCGTGCCTATTGTCCGTCAGTTGTAAAATTGGTCGTTTCGTCAACTAAACAATAGCCTAAATGCCATCAAACAAACTGCGTATTCCGCAATTCTGACAACAAAGGTAAGAATAAGTTTGGAGATTAGAAAATTTTGTAGTACTTTTGTAGCGTCAGCAAAACAATTATAGGAATATGGGTGGCTTTATGCCGCCCTTTTCTTTGACATACCACGAAGGTTAGAACCTATTGTACGACGGATACTAATTTTCTCACCTATAATTTTTTGCTGAACAATGATTGGAAAATTAAGATTGAAGTCGGCAAGTCGGCTCTATTGTGGAGTTGATAAGCCCGTTCACGTTTGTGCGTATTATCGTTTCAGACTTGGGCGTATAGAGTTCGTTAGAGAGCATTGTCGAGCCTCTTGGGGCAGTCGATAACTCTTACGAATAATTTAGTTTGATACTTCCTCCCCTCGTGGTCTTTTTACTTCTTCTTACCACCTTTCGGCTTCGACACCAAACGCAATAACTCATCAAACTTTGGCTTTGCTACCGCCAAAGGTCGAGCGTGAGGAATATTATCCTTGCGTGATGTTTTTGTAGTCGTTTTCTTTGCCATAATCTATGCTACGCTTTGCAAATATAACTCAAATCTTTCAAAATCGCCAAGGTTTCGTGTATTAAATCGGAAAGTAAACTCATCAACATAGCGTTGTAGGTGCTTTTTGCTGATTTGATAATAAGTTCCGAATATAGTACGCTTTAAGTGCGACCAAGCATTTTCAATACCATTGGTACATACCATAACGCAAACACCATTGGCATCGACTACCATAGTACCATAGAATCCTATTCCGTGGTCAACGGACATTTGCTCATAACTCCTCATATCGCCATAGTCCCAACCATCAGTAAATACTCTACTTTCGGTTGCTACATACTCGGATAGTATTGTAGATAAGGTCTTGGCTCGTGTGTCAGGAACAACCTTTGCAACGAGTTTACCGCCACGCTGGTACATTCCAAATACTGGGGCTTTATCCTTAAAACTACGACCTTGGCACTTTTCTACCTTTTTGTCCTTATGCCTATTCTTATTCTTTCCACCAACAAAAGTTTCGTCTATTTCAACCTCTTCGCACAACTGATGGTCGTTCTCGCAATCCATATACTCACGGATTTTGTGCAACATACCCCACGCAGTCTTTTGGGTAACACCCAAATCTCGTGCTAATTGGCAAGATGATACGCCCCTCTTATGGGAAAGGAACAAAAACATCGCATAAAACCAATATCTCAACGGCAATTTAGTATGGGCAAAGAGCGTTCCAGTTTTTACATCAAAGTATCTGCCTGTATTAACACAACGATACTTGCCATTCTTACACTTATAGACTTTGGAAGTTTCATCATAAGGAGAAACAACCTTGCCATTCCACCTAATCTGCTCGTAGTATTCAATACAACTTTGCTCGGTTGGAAATGTGCTTGCAAACGAAAGAAAACCATTAGTCTTGCCCATAACCACTATCGTTTTAATTCACTTACAAGATAGTAATTATTAACGAGATAACAAAATTTCAAAGAACTTTTTTGTATTTGTTCTACAATTTTTCGTACATTAAAAAGGCAATAGCCCCAATTTTTTTACTACCTTTGTAGAAATCTTTTATAAAAAAATGACAATATGGAGCCAATTTGCCCTAAATGCGGACACAATCACTTTCGCCTACATCCGATGTCCTCTTTTGAGCAAGGTATTAAGCAAGTCTATTTAGTTACCTGCACATCTTGCGGTGCGGTTGTAGGTGCTGTATCTAAATAGTCCCTTACTCTTTCTTCATTGTTTTGGAACACTTTATAAAGGTGTTCCCTTAATTGTTCGTGTGTCATAGGGATAATTTCAATCATTCCATTAAGACCGAAACGATATTTTTTCATATATTTTTCTATGCCTAAACAGACGGCATCCGCAATAAATTCTTTAATTCTTTTCATACCTTGTGTAATCTGCTATATAAGTGCCTAAAAAAGATACCCGCGCCCAAAGGGCGCACCCAACTCTCAATTCTCAATTCTCAATTGACCACGCTACGCGTGCCCTAAAATGCTCCTGCTCAGCATAGTGCACAAGTGCCCTCTGCTCTCGCTTACTCGCATTTGCCTCAATTCTCAATTCTAAGAACGGTAGATGCCAACCGCCTGCCTTTGGCAGTCGTGGCAAGACGAGGTTTGTACTCCCCCTCTAAGTTAGAGGGGGTGTCGCTTTGCGACGGGGGCGTGTGTAAAAAAAGCGAGCGCAGAATTTCCGCGCTCGCCAAATTACTCTTCACTAATTACTCTTTACTCACTAAAACATCGCTCTTTTAAGGCTCCCCCACCCCGCCAGACAGAGAAAGAATGAAAAAAAAACGACAAAACGCTTGCAGGATTAAAAAATATGGTTACCTTTGCACTCGCTTTTGAAACATAAAGCGGTTGGTGCCATAGCTCAGTTGGTAGAGCAAAGGACTGAAAATCCTTGTGTCCCTGGTTCGATTCCCGGTGGCACCACTTGAAGAAAACGACAAATTAGTCAAAACGCTGTGTTTCAACAAAATACGGCGTTTTTCTTTTTGTGCTATATACCCATTTAGGGTGTTTCGGAGCAGTTGAAAGTGTGCAAATCAGGAACACTTTTGGAAAATCGGAAAGTGTTCCTGAATTAGCGCCTAATTAACCAATTTTCAAGATTTTACACTACTCTTTATCAGGTCGCGAATTGCACCATTTTTTAATATTTAGAGTTATGATAAAGAGTACATTTTCAATCCTTTTCCTAATTCGCAAGTCGCGTTTGGGAAAGAGTGGCGAGTCGCCAATTTCAATGCGCATTACTGTAAATGGCAGATTTACAGAGATGAGCACGCTGCGCAAGGTGCCTGCAAACCTATGGGACAGCAAAAAGGAGCGAGCCGTAGGCAAAGGCCCTATACCGATTGAGATTAACCGCCATCTCGAATCGTTGCGAACACGAGCATACGAGATACACAAAGAGCTGGTTGAGCGAGATGGCTATGCTGACCCGCTGACAATCAAGGAGTATTTGCAGGGCAAGCATATCAGCCAAAAGATGCTCTATGCCACTTTCGAGGAGCATAACGAGCGAATGGCACAGCTGGTAGGTATCGAGTTCGATGCGGTTACATTGAGCCGTTATCGCCTTTGTCTGCGTTATTTCAAGGAGATGATGTCCCGCAAGACCAAAGTGGCGGACTTTCCTATCAAGAACCTCAACGGTGAGATGATTCGTGATTTTGAGGCATTTTTGAAGATTGAGAAGCGTGTGGCGCAAAACACGATGATTCGTTATATGAAGTGCCTGAAAAAGGTGGTAAATCTCGCAATTGCTAACGGCTGAATAACGGTTAATCCATTTGCTGGCATCAAGTTCTCGGAGAAAAAGGTTGTCAAGGATTTTCTGACAAT
>JAZNTX010000032.1:0-105617 GCA_045591965.1 Tidjanibacter sp.
CACCAATATGGTAAAAAATATAAACAAAAAGAAAGCGTGGTGCTGAAAGACTTATTTTAGGAAGATGGGCTCTGGTATGCCGTGAATGTAAAATAAGCGACAGCCCACGCCTAAACCCCATAACAGGGTAAGACGCGAGAAATGCCAGCCTATTCTCCATTCGCTAAATTTACCAGATTTATCTGCCGAGAATAAACTTACACTTTCCGTGTTTTTTAGTATGTTGCTACAAAGGTAGAAACAATTTTGAGAAAATCACACAGAGAATCATCTTTTTGCTGTTGCTTTGCGCCACAAATTGCCGCCATACTCTCCCGAAAATCAACATCGAAAGAGAACTATCTTCTGTGCAGTTTGGGATGTTTTGGGGGCGCAGAGTTCGGAATTTGGCGCGGATAGGGGATTTTTGTTTGCTCGGGAAAGAAAAAAGTAGTATTTTTGCCCCCGCAAAGAGCATTTGTGCACCCAAGAGGGGCGCGCGTCGCGCTTGCGCCATAAAGATTGGTTCCGTAGCTCAGTTGGATAGAGCAACAGCCTTCTAAGCTGTAGGTCTTGGGTTCGAGCCCCAACGGGATCACAAATTCGAGGAGCAGAGATTTCTGCTCCTTTTTCTGTGTCAGGATGTTAGCTGATGTTGGTATTTGTGGCACAGATCCAGCCAAATTATGCGGGTTACGCACTTTGCAATCCGATAAAATCGGGTGAAATCCGATGCAATTCTATTCTCCCCAGCAATCCAATCCCAAACGAAGAGAGCCAAGTGTGACCAACTTTTGATACTTTGCGTAAGGTAACGATTAACTACGATATGCACTCGGCAACTCGCCCGTAAAACTCTTGAAACACTTGGCAAAATACGAGGGCGACGAAAAACCGGTCATATAACATATCTCAGTTATGGACAGAGTCGTTGTTGTTAGCAACTCTTTCGCCTTACGGAGGCGTATAACCCTCACATACTCATTGGGTGAGTAGTTTGTAAGCATTTTTATTTTACGATAGAGCTGCATACGGCTCATGGCCATATTAACGCACAGTGTTTCTACATCCAACTGCGAATTGGTTATATTCTCATTAATATACTCATTGAGTTTTTCGATAAAATCCACATCCATACCTATAAATTCTTCCTTCGAGATCGACTCGCCCTCAACAACAACTCTTTGCATTCGGATACGCGATTCGAGCAGATTTCGTATTCGAGCCGAGAGAACCTCCGAACTAAATGGTTTGGTAATATATGAGTCTGCACCATACTGATAGCCTTCTGCGCGTTGTGACTCAACAGAACGGGCAGTGAGCATAATGACCGGAATGTGGCATGTTACCCTATCTTCTTTGAGATGCTTACAGCAGTCCAAACCATTCATACCCGGCATCATCACATCCATCAGTATAACATCTGGCATAAACTTGCGTGCCATCTCCAAACCCGCCACGCCATTGGAAGCCTCGAAAACCTCGTAATCGCTATGGCAGAGTTGAGCTATGTATGAGCGGATGTCATCATTATCATCTACAACCAAAATTCTTGGACGCGAAGGCTCATTCTCATCCCTCTCGCTCATTTCGACATCGTAATCTTCATCGCTTTCGGCAGGAAGCGATAGAGCCAAGTCTTTGACTAAAACCTGCTCCTCAATTTTATGTTCTACCTGTGGCAACCTCACGGTGAAGGTCGTTCCTCTCTCTGGGGAGCTACTTGCAAACACAATGCCCTGATGCATCTCCACAAACGCCTTAACGATTGCCAGCCCAATACCGGAGCCCAACATATTGCTTTCCAATTGATAGAATCGATCGAAGATTTGATCGAGTTTGTCGAGTGGTATATAGGCTCCCGAGTTGTTCATTTCAAACTGAATGTAAGGTATTCCACCCTCAACAACACTCTTTATACTAACTGTTATGGAACCACCTTCCGGGGTGTATTTGAACGCGTTGGAAAGTAGGTTGTAATATATCTGTTCCACCTTACCCTCGTCAAGTACTATTGAGTAGTTACCATCCGGCTCGTGCTCCGTATTCAATTCGATGTGTTTGCGCCTAAAAATAGGAACAAACGAGTCGTTCCATTGCGCCACCTTGGCAACAAAATCCACCTCCGTAAATGAGAGTTGCAACTTGCCATTTTCGTACTTACGGAAGTCGAGTATCTGATTTACAAGGCGCAATAAGATATTGACATTGCGACTGATGAGTCCCAATAGATACACTCTTTCTTCCTCGGAAAGTTTCTCTTTACAAAGACGATTGAGAGGGTCCGTAATGAGCGTTAGGGGTGTGCGGAACTCGTGGGATATATTGGTAAAAAACACCAATTTTGCTTGTGTTGCCTCCTCCACTTGACGCGAAAGTTCAATTAGCTGGTCGCGCTGTTTTTCGAGCTGACTCTTCTGTTCGGAAATATCTTGATTTTGTTCTAGTAGTTTCTGATTGAGTCTATTTTTGGATTTGAGTGCCGAGGCGAGTATTATGAGCATCACTATCACCAGAGTCAAAAACAGCACACTCAATAGAGTAATGGTTTTTTGACTTGAATAGGCATCCGTATAAGCACCCACTCGTGCATTAAGTTGCTCGATTTTGGCTTCCTGCTCGGCAATATAGAGTCCCTGCAACTCCATAACCTTCACATTGGTCTTATCGATAATGGCGGTACTGAGAGTTGTTTCTCGTTGGAACGACCTGCCTTCAAGAATATCAAGCGCAGTATGAAGAACAACATCCACGCCCGAAGGATACATAAATGTAGCGTCGAAGATACCTTCTGACACCAACCCCACGCCATTTGTTTCACCCGGCAATGCGTCAATTCCCAAAAATCTTATACCCCTCTCCCTGCCGACACTCTTGGCTGCTCGATAGGCTCCATAGGCCATAATGTCATTGTGGGCAAATACGACATCAATGTTGTTATGTTTAGAGAGTATAGATAGCATTTGCGAATATGCCTTGTCCTCAATCCACATTGCATCTTCCGAGCAAAGCACTTCGATACCCTTCGACTCCCTTACAACATTAAGAAAGCCTTGATGTCGTTCTATTGCAGGCGTTGAGCCCATAAGTCCTGTTATCTCGACTACCTTGCCGCCGTGTGGCAACATACCTCTGACATAACCGCCAACGGCCTGACCAATCTGGTAGTTGTTGGCACCCACAAAGGCTGTATAGCAGTCGGTCAGTACATTGCGATCCACTACAATTACAGGAATACCGCTATTGTATGCCTCCTCCACAACGGGAGTTATAGCGACAGCCTCATTGGGTGATACAATCAGCAAATCCACGCCACTCTCTATGAAGTAGTGAATATCTTCTATCTGTTGTGTGTTATTTCCTCCTGCTGTGAGAATATCGAGCGAAATGTTGTCGTAGAGCATAGCTTCGCGTAACATGTCGCGATTCATTTTTTCTCTCCACTCGTCGCTCGTACACTGCGAGAAACCTACACGGAAAGAGGCTCGTTCCTTCGAGAAGTCATCGCACGCAGATAGTGCGACAACGCCCCAAATAACGACCATCCATCTTCCTATATTTTTGAGAAGGCGCATTTTTTGAAAGTTTATTTTATGCCTTTAACTCTTCGGGCAACACGGGCATTGCGCCACTTTGGGTGCAGACATAGGCCGACACCACTACGGCTTTGCGATGGGCATCAACAATGGACTGCCCTTTGAGCAACGAGGCAACAAACACGGCCGTAAAAGAGTCACCCGCACCAACCGTATCTACAACTTTCACAACAGGTGTTGGTTGGAACGACACACCCTCCTTGTGGAAGATGTAACTGCCATTCTCGCCGCAAGTGAGGATGACCATACAAAGGTCATACTTGTCCATCAAAAAGCGACACCCCTGATTGAAATCAGTTGAGTCGAAGTTCAAGATTTCGCCTACAAGCCCAAACTCGTCATCGTTGATTTTCAACACATTACTTTTGTCAAGCGACATCTCTACTATTTCTCTCGAATAGAACGATTGGCGCAAATTTATGTCGAAAATGCGGAGCGTGTCATCCCCCTGCGACATCGAGTCCAAGAAGAGGTGAATGGCGTTTTGTGACTGTTCGGAGCGCTGTGCGAGCGAGCCGAAGCAGAATGCCGAGCACCTCTTAGCAGCGTCCACCAACTCCTTACTGCAAGGGATATTATCCCAAGCAACGCCTTCGCAAATCTCGAAATAAGGGACACCCTTTTCGTTAAGAGTCACTTTTACCGTGCCCGTAGGCTCGGAGGTGCGGAGAATGAGCCCATCAACCCCTTTTTCGTTCAGAATGGAGAGAATCTCATCTCCCAACTCATCATTGCCCACAGCACTTATTGCAAGGCACTCCACGCCTTGCTGTTTTACATGATATACAAAATTTACGGGGGCGCCTCCTATCTTCTTTCCATCGGGGAAGATATCGAAGAGCACTTCGCCCATACCGACTACCAATTTTTGATTTTGTGACATAGTCTTAAAACTTATTTATTATTTAAGAAGAGGTAATATGTTTGTCCAGATGGAGTTCAAGATTGTTGCTCCATTGCTTGCGTGTGAGGTTACAGCCACAACAGCATTATGCTTGGGGAAGATGATACAAAACTGGCTCCACGCACCATCCAAACGATATGCGCCATCAGTGCAACACCACATCTGGAAACCATATCCCTGATGCCATTGATCCCTGGTCATAGACTCTTTGAATCTTTGGAGCTCTGCTGGGTCGGCAATGCGTCCTTCGTACTGCATAATTTGTGGCGACATTGCCTCGTCGAACCACTCCTCAAAGAGGAGTTGTTTGCCATTCCAACAGCCTCGTTGCAGCATAAATTGTCCCATTTTGGCGAGCGATTCTGTGGAGATATGCAAACCCCACCCTCCGGAGTTGTAACCTTGGGGCGACTCGGTCCAATGGTAATTTTTTATGCCGAGAGGTGTGAAGAGTTTGCGGTCGAGATAGTCGGCAATCTTCATACCCGTAACGCGACTAACAATTACAGAGAGAAGATAGGTATTCATCGAATTGTAGTGATACATTGTACCGGGGCGGAAATCGAAAGGCACCGAGAGAGTTTCGCGCACCCAATCAAACTGCTGGCCACCGGCAGCTCGCCCAATATGGTCGTAACGCAACCCCGACGACATAATAAGAAGGTCGTGAAGGGTCATCTCATTGAGCCACTCGTGACGCTCAGAGGGTAACTCTTCGGGGAAATAATCTACCACTTTATCATCGAGCGAAACAAGTCCATCTTGCACAGCAAAGCCAACAGCCGTTGCCGTAAAAGTCTTGCTTACAGACCACATAATGTGTAGTTCGTCGGCACTATGTGCTGGCGCGTAATTTTCATAGACAACCTCACCATCTTTAACCACCATAAGGCTGTGAAGTTCGTTACACGCCTCGCTCCAAGTATCCTCGAAGACCTTGTCGCCCGCCTCCTTATAGCGGGTAAAATCGTCGGCAGTACCTCGTGGCAGAGAGCTTCCTCCACAAGCACATAGTACTACAAGTGACACCGCCGTCACAAATGCAACCCCCAAATATCTATTTAGCCTTTTCATCGTTGAGTTATTAGATTACAAATTTACATTTTAGTGAAGACATTATTCCATATTGACTCCAAAATTGTTTTGCCGTTGGAGGCGTGAGCTGTTGTTACAACAACTGCATTTTTCTCCGGATGGATGATAACGGTTTGTCCCCAAGCGCCATCCATACGGTATGCACCATCTATACAGCACCACATTTGGTATCCATAGCCCTGATTCCATTGGTTGCGAGTGCGTTTAAGCTGCTCTATGCGCTCGGGGTTGTTTTCCCGACCTTTATACTGCATAATTTGTGGCGACATTGCTTTGTCAAACCACTCCTCCGCAAGCAACCGTTTCCCATTCCATTCGCCCCTGTGGAGCATAAACAAACCCGCTTTGGCCAGCGATTCGGTTGTAAGATACAATCCCCAGCCACCAACATTATAGCCTTGTGGCGACTCCTCCCAATAGTAATCATCTATACCCAATGGTTCGAAAAGTTTTTCGGCAAGGTAGTCCATCAACTTTCGCCCCGTTACTTTCGACACTATAACCGAGAGAAGGTAGGTGTCCATCGAACTATAATGATACATCTCTCCCGGAGCGAAATAGTGTTGCATAGAGAGTGTCTCTCGTGCCCAATCGCCCAAGCCGTTGCGTATTTGACGCAAAGAGTAGTCGTCACCCAATCCCGAAGACATTGTCAGCAGATGATGCAGGGTTATATCTTCGAGCCACTTGTTTTTGTGTGATGGGAGTTCGTTGGGAACGAAAAAATCCACAACCCTGTCATCGGTGGTAAGTAGTCCTTCCTGCTCGGCAAAACCTACCGCCAGAGCCGTAAAGGTTTTGCTTGCAGACCAAAGAATGTGTAGTTGTTCCGGAGAGTACCCCACGGCCCACTTTTCATAGACCACCTCGTCATCCTTAACAATCATAAGACTATGAAGCCGATAGGTGCTCTCACTTGCCGTATCTCTAAAAACCCTGTCACCGGCCTCTTCGTATTCGGCCATAACGCGCTCTGAGGCACGAGGCAGAGATTTGCTTTGAGTACTACATCCCGTTAGCCCTGTGGCAATAGCCACTACAAAAAAGAGAACTATTTTACCAATTACCTTCATACCCTTTCACGCATTAATCCCTACAAATTTGGATACAATCTACTCCAAATTGATTTTAGTAGTCCAGCATTATTTGCCGAGTTAGCAGTTGTAACAACGACTGAATTTTGTTTGGGGAAGAGAATTACAAATTGACTCCACGCGCCATCCATTCTGACAGCGCCATTGGTGCAGCACCACATCTGGTAGCCGTAACCTTGTTGATTTTGGTCACCGGAATTGACAATCGCCTGCTGATTTTCCTCGCCAAAAACAACACCCTTGTATTGCATAATTTGGGGTGCCATCATAGCCTCAATCCACTCTTTGGAGATAATCTGCTCTCCTTTCCACTCGCCGCCTTGCAACATCATCTGTCCGACTTTGGCAAGTGACTCGGTAGAAAGGTAGAGTCCCCAACCTCCCGAGTTGTAACCCTGTGGCGACTCCTCCCAAATGTAGTCTATGATGCCCAGAGGGGCAAAAACTCTCTCCGCGAGATAGTCTACAATCTTCTTTCCGGTCACGCGACTAACGATGACCGAGAGTAGGTATGAGTTCATCGAGTTGTAGTGGAATTTACTGCCGGGAGCAAACGATATACCCGAGCGCAAAGTCTTTTGTGCCCAGTCGAAGTTGTGACCGCCCACACCCAAACCGATGTAGTCGCCCGTAATTCCCGAGGACATTGTCAGCAGGTTCCATACACTCATTTTATTGCCCCACACTGTATCTTGTTCGGGCAACTCATCGGCAGTAAAGAACTGTTTTATAGTATCCTCAACTTTCAGAAGTTTATCATCCACTGCCAATCCTACGGCCAATGCCGTAAAGGTCTTGCTCACCGACCAAAGAATGTGCAACTCTTCGGGGCTGTGACCATTTGCCCAGCGCTCATAGATGACTTCGCCATCCCTAACAACCATAAGACTATGGAGTTCGTAGCACGCCTCTGTCCAAACATCTTGGAAAACCAAGTCGCCCAAAATCTCGAAGGTTGCCATATCCTCTGCCGAGGCACGAGGTAGATGGCTCTCTTGGAGTTCGGGAGTTGGATCGGGTATGATGTCTTCGCCACCACCCTCGCCACCTTGTACGGGAGGCTCGCCACACGAAACCAACAGCAACGCGGAAAGAGCCACCCATACAAAGCGTGCCATCACCTTTTTCACTAACATATAACTAACCGTAGATTTCTATTTAAGTTTGAGTTCTTTCTCAATCTCCTCCAAAGACTTACCTTTTGTTTCGGGGATGCAGAACTTGATGAATAAGCCCGCAGCAAGGCAGAGTGCTGCAAAGATACCGAATGCTACATTGGTGCCCAGGGTGCTCTCCAACCAAGGATAGAACTGCACGCACAAGAATGCACAAGCCCAACTAATACCTGTCGAAAGAGCCATTGCCGTACCGCGAATATAGGAGGGATACATCTCGGAGGTCACCACGAACATAAGTGGCGAGAGGGAGAGAGCGAAGAATGCAATGTAGGCCACAATGGCAATAAGTATACCTATCTCGCTGGGATTGGGAATAGAAAATGCCCAAGTGATGTAACCAAGAGAGAGCACCAAACCGGCACAACCCCACAAAAGCAAAGTCTTGCGACCAAACTTATCGCAGAGCCACAATGCAACAATCGTAAACAGAAGGTTTGCAGCACCGATGTAGATAGTCTGCAACAGAGGATTGCTACCTGCAATGCCAAGACTGCCCAAGATGCTGGGTGCGTAGTTGATTACTACATTGATACCTGTAATCTGCTGGAAGAATGCGAGCATCGAGCCAAGGAATACAACTTTGCCGATTTTACCCTTAAAAAGTTCGGAGAATTTAGCACCCTTCTCCTTTTTCTCGTTAGCCGAAGCCATAATAGCCTCGTGCTCCTCATTGTCGAAACCATAGCGCGAAATAGCCCTCTCTGCTTCTGCATTGCGTCCCCTCTGTACGAGCCAACGAGGACTCTCGGGAAGCAACACCAACAAGAGAATATCGACAACGGCAAAAACCAAAGGCAGACCGAGCATCAGATGCCACGAAAGAGCCATAGGAGCAAAGAAGTAGTTTGCCGAGTATGCCACAAGGATACCTACAACCAACAGCAGTTGGTAGAGCGATACGAAGGTGCCGCGCAATTTTGCAGGCGAGATTTCGGTAATATAGGTGGGGATTACTGCTGAGAGAACACCAACACCCAAGCCTCCAATAAAGCGGAATGCAACAAGCCCCACTGCACCATTGGACAACATAGCGCAGCCTGCTGCCGAGAGAGCCAACAATAGGGCCGAGATGTAGAGCATAGGCTTGCGACCATATCGGTCACTCATACCGCCACCAACAAGTGCACCAATAAGGCAGCCCACCATCAGAGCACCTGCAACAAAACCTTTGGCAAGTGCGCTAAGCGCGAATTCCTTTTCGATGAGGTCGATAGCACCCGAAATGCCACCCATATTAAGACCTACGACCAATGCGCCAAATGCCGCAACAAGCGCATAGAATGTGATTAAACTTTTGTTTTTCATAGAGGTAATAATTCTAAGTTTTTATTTATAGTTTTTTGATAGTCAAGTTATTGACCTTTGCTGTTCCGCCGATGGTGTAGAAGCTCAAACGAGTATAACAACCATTGGGGAAGACAAGGTTTGAGATTGCCGCAATATCCGTAAAACACTCTACCGAACTGCGGTCCACAATCAATTTAATACTCTGTCTTGCGACATCCGAGAGAGGTGCCTCGGATACTGAGGCAAACTTGGGGTTGAAATCCAGCACTCCGCTGTTTGTACGATCAACTTTCAGAACATTCTCTGCGAAATCGAAGCATACATCCACCCAATCTCCATTATCATTGAAGAGTTTAAGTCCCACAACCTGAGCTGTAACATTTTCGATGTCACATTCAACCATAAAGGCTCCATCATCACAGTTGTGACGCCAAGCGTTGTACTTATCCTTTACCTCCACGACATCCTCACTATGGAGTGTTTTGCTCTGCGCCAAAACCTCTTGTGCGGGTTCTGCCACGAGTTTTGGTGCTCCTTTGTGATTTACAAGACGGAGTTGGTGGGGAATGGACATATAACCTCTATATCCCTGTGTTGGGAGGTCATTAGCATACTCCCAGTTGTTTTGCCAACCTACCACAACCTTGCGACCATCCTCAACACCGCTCCACGATACTGTGGCATAATAGTCGCGTCCATAGTTCAGCACATCCGCCTTTGAGGTTTTTGTATTGGGGGTGAAGGTGTGACCATCAAACTCTCCGACAAAATACTGCACCGAGGAGCCTCCTCTTTCGGGGATGGAAAGCGAGCAAAGCAGTACCCATTTTGAGCCATTCTCGTATGGCAACTCAAAGAGGTCGGGACACTCCCACACGCCCGTATGGTAGCCCCAATCTTCGCCACAGCGACTCTCAAAAGTCCACTCTTTTAGGTTTTTTGAGGAGTAAATCTCCATAGCATTGCCAGCCGCAAGCACCATAATCCAGCGCTCTGTTGGAGTGTGCCAAAAGACTTTGGGATCGCGGAAGTCAATTCGATGGCTTGTAAGAACGGGGTTGTTTTCATACTTCGTGAAAGTTGTTCCACCGTCAAGACTATACGCAATACTTTGGCTTTGGCGTGCGCCGGCCGAGGTATAGATTGCCACCACAGCACCCTCGCCAAACCCTGCCGTATTATCCTTGTCGACCACTGCCGAGCCCGAAAAAATTGCACCGAGTTCGTCGGGATAGAGCACGGTGGGAAGATGTTCCCAACTTACAAGGTCGTGGCTTACGGCGTGTCCCCAACTCATATTGCCCCAGCGTGCCCCATAGGGGTTGTGTTGGTAGTAGAGGTGCCACTCGCCATTGAGGTAGAACATACCATTGGGGTCGTTGATCCAGCCCCTTGCGGTTGAAAAGTGTACATCCTGACGATACGATTTATCCAAATCGGGTTGTGTTGTTGTAAGGTTTTGCCAACAAAGATTCTCGTAGGAACAATTTTCAACCCTCAACCTCTCTACACCCTCTAATGTGAAGGGCATATAGTAATCCACCTTGGTTTGTGCCAAACGGATATTAAGAGGAGCAGTGCGGTTGTTGGAACCCACGGTAATCACCTGTGCTTCGTAGGCTCCCTCCTCAATGGGCAACCACAGACACTCCACCGAATCGGTAACCGAGATTACCGATGTGAGATTATTGAGATGTTCGACACTAATCTCCGAGGTACAACCTACTGCCAGGAGCCCGACAGCAAACAGAGTTGTTATGTTAAGTCCAATCTTCATAGTAGTATGATTTGCTTACTCTACTTTTTCCAATACGGCGCAGTCCAAACCGAACATATATCCAAGCGACTTGGGGTTTTTGCCAATAATGCGCACTTCGAGAGAGATTTTATTGTTTTCGGACTTGGTACTACCCAGATTAATCTCACCCGAATTAACTACTGCGGCAAAATAGCTGTCCAATACACCTGCTTTTTTACCTCCCAGCAGGAATTGCACTTTTCCATAGTCGGCAGCCTTTGTTGCGTGGAGTTTTACATTATACACACCATCCTCCTCAACAGGAAGGTCTATTCTAATCCAATCGCCCTTCGAGCCGCCAAAGCAAGTCACCTGCTTGCCGCCACTCCACACGCCATCGGGGAAGCCCAACATTCCCTGACGATCTACTTGCAGTGCCTCCGACTTGGCAACAACTTCGAGAGCCTCAAATTCCACCGAGTTGGAGATAACAAATTTCGAGGGGTCTGCGGGAGGCTCGGGCATTTCGCGTTTGGCTTCTACTACATCGGTGATGCCTTCTGCCACAGAGTCGAGGTCGCCATACCAATAGACCGCAGTGGAGTAATCCACAGTGCCGGGAACCCAACTTATCATCTCCAAATCAAAGACAAGACTCTCTTTGAATGGAATTGCGTCAAGAGCTCGTGTGCGCACCCAAGTATTGTAACCCTTCGACGAAGCCAAGTCGGCACGAGGCGCACCTCCAAATGGGGTGTGGAAGGGCACCACAGGAGCCCACGAGGAGTTATAGTAATCTTCTGTACCCGTACCAAAGTGCGATGGGAACTCTTCACCATCGACATAAATCTTCTCATCTCCCTCGCCATACCACGCTTTGGCGTAGTTAAACAGCGTCAGCATATCTCCACGATAAACACCCCTACCTTTGAGTGTTGCAAAGCGCCAATCGTAGCACTCTTTGTGGTTGTTGGTTACCGCCAGTCCATACTCACTGCGCCACGAGGAGTGGAAATAGAGCGAACGCTCGTTCCAATTGTAGCGAGTAGTCACAACCTCAACCTCAACTGTGGCATTGTTGTCAGCAATGTTTTCGATGGAGAGAGTTGCAGAGTTGCGATAAGGCATCAACCAACCGGCACTAACACTCTCCTTACCATCTGAGTTGAGCCAGCGACTCTTTACTTCGGGAGTTCCCATTCCGGCGCCCACAAAGTCCGACAAGGGCACACATACGGTCTGCACGCCATCGAAACTCATACGGACAATCAGACGGCGTGTTGCTTCTCCCCAATTCTCAACATCCTTACACCTTACGACTATCGACCTTACAACCCTCTCACCTTTGGGTAGGTCAAGCGAAAGACTTTCACCACTTGCCAACACACCATCCATCATTGTGGTACGCCCCTTAACACAGATGGGAGAGGTTAGAATTTTTGATGTTTCGGCAATTTTATCCGATGCTCGCTTTGCCACCTCTACCGAGAAGCTTTCAATCTGCACATCATCCGAATAGCGTCGGAAGTTGGCTTGGAAATAGCGAGGTACGCCACTCCAACCTTTGGGTTCTTCGAGCGTTATTTTGCACGAGCGACCGTAGGGGATGGGAAGGAAGAGAGTGCTTCCACCCTTAACACCCACCTCATAACTCGTGTGTGTATTGAGCAAACCCTCGCCCAAGGCAGCCAATCCGAAACGATGGAGATCATAGGCCGGGATTATCCAATCGGGAGCGAGGTGCCCGTCGAAATAAAATCTCACGGTCGAGCGAGGCGAATGTGTAGTTATCCAGATACGGGTAATCACACCGGGATGGTTTTCTTCGAAGATAACTTTTTCAATTCGGCCATCAATGGTATCTGTGCGGATAATGCCAAAACCATCGTTGTTGGCAAACCAATCTTCTTTGGTTTGCGGGTTGTCCGAGCGACGGTCGTGACTACTTGTCTGCATCTGCCGGTACTCCACCGAGGGAAACTCACAGAGGCTCTCCATCGAAACCATTTCGTCCAATAAGTCCTCAATGGTGAGTTGCTTGCCAGAATTAGAACAGCCAACCACAAATATCATCAAAGCTATAATTGCAACTATCTTTTTCATCTTGCAAAAACTCAAATTTTATTAATAACCGATTGTGGGCATATCTTCTGCTACCGTCTGTGCGTCACCATACCAAAATACCGTGTTCGCGAGGTCGCACAAACACTCCATACCCTGCATCTCCAAGTCGAAATAGAGCGATTGCGAGAAGGGGATTTTGTCCAAGAAACGACAACGGTAGTGGGTGTTGTTGCCCTTAAATTTGGGCTCATCAAGTCGAGGCTCGCCACTCTGAGGTGCGTTGAAGCGGAAATAGCCACAGAAACTAAAATAGTCCTCCACGCCTGTTCCGTAGTGCGAGGGGAATTCCTCTCCATCCACCCAAATTTTCTCATCACCTTCGCCATTCCAATCCGAATTGGGGCTACAAATGGTATAGATGTCGCCAACATATACACCCCTACCTCCCGAGATGCGGGTGAAATTCCACTCATAGCCATTGGCATAGTCATACCAGAACTTCACGGTTACGCCTTTTTCCTCTTTGTGGCGTGCGTGGAAGTAGAGTGAGCGTGCATCCCACGAGTAGTCAGCAAGCGATACGGAGGATGCGACATTAATCTCTTGCGACGAGATGTTGCAATACTCAATTTTTGCTTCGGACTGATAGGGCATCATCCAACGCACAGACATTGAGCCTTTGCCATCGGAAGTGTATCGCATACTCTTTTGGTAATAGCCTCCGATACCCACACCAGCCAGCTCCGAGAGAGGGAGTTCAACGGTTTTATTGGAGTCAAAAGTTGCCTTAACGATGATGCTATCAAGCAATAGGGCTGTATTGTGAGCATCGGATGTGAGCGACACCTTCAACTGCGAGATAGCCCTTGTTCCCGAGGGCAATTCAAAGCCCTTTTGTTCTCCCGAAGAGAGTTTCATTGCGTTTTCATAGGTGCTATTGACGCGGGGAGCCGGATTCAGCAAAGCCTCATTCACACTCTTCATCTTGCTTTTGTTTGCAACGAGCAGATTTTTAGAGAAGGTCTCAACCCTTGCATCCTTACGATAGCGGCGATAGTTTATGTGGTAGTAGCGCGAAGTGGAGTATGGGTCATCGGTAAGTTCCTCAATGGTAATCTTACACGAAGTGGAGTAAGGTATTGGCAGGTAGAGTACGCTACCTCGAATCCAATTATTACCGGGTTGTACCAGACCATCTCCGAGCTTCACCCCCGTATCCCCTGTGAATTGCTGCAAGTCGAAACTCGACACAGTCCACTGTGGCGAGAATGCGCCATCGAAGTAGAAACGAATAACCGTATTGGTACTACCAAACGATGTGAGCCAAATGCGGGTAATAACACCTGGGTTATCCTCCTCGAAAATCACTTTTTCGAGTCGGTTTTCTTTATTTTCAAAGCGCTCATACCCCCAACCATCATCGTTGCGGAACCAGTTTTCGGGGTCGTCGGGCGTTACCGAACGACGGTCGTAACTGCTTGCCTGATGTTGGGTGTACTCCTCCGAGGGGAAGCGTGTCATCTCATCGTCCGACACCATCTCCTCCAAAAGACCTTTGAAAGTTACGAGTGTAGGGCCAACAGGCTCCGGCTCTGGTTCGGGCTCCTCGCCACATTCGCATTCTGTCTTACCACACACCTCACAAACCTCTTTGTCTTGTGGGGTGGGGTCTACATCCGGCTGACAAGAACAGAGTGTCAGCATCCCGGTTATTAGGGATGCCAACACCGCTGATATTATGGCTGTTCGTTTCATATTCTGTTTTGTTTTTGCATCAATAAACTTCTACCACCCAAGATTCTGAACCAATCGGTTGGGATTTTTATCAACCTCACCCTGGGCTATGGGGAAGAAATAGTGAGTCGGTGACTCAAATACTCGATCCTCGCATTTAACCCTCTCGTAGAAAGAGTTGTCACTCACCGAAGAACCCTCCATAATGTTGAGGCAGTGTACGGCTTTACCCTCGGTCTGGGGAGCAATCTTCCAACGCCTAACATCGAAGAAACGGTGGTTTTCAAAGGCAAGTTCAATACGCCTTTCGTGGCGAATCTTCTCCCTCATCTGCTCTTGTGTAAGGTTTTCGGGGAGTTCGGGCAGACCAGCCCTTTCGCGGATGGCATTTATAGCCTCATAGCACTCCTCCGTTGGGCCATAATACTCGTTGATAGCCTCTGCAAGGTTGAGGTAGAACTCGCCCACGCGGAAATAGTTCCAAGTGGTTTGGGTTGCCACAAAGGGAGTGGAGGTAATGTTGATATTGTTGTGCTTACGCATCAGATAACCTGTTTTGCAGTAGTCCGAGGAGCCATATTTCTTACCATCGACACCATTGTACCACAATTCAAGTGTATGGTCATGCTTCCAAGTCTGACCTGCAAAGTTGATACTTGCATAGAAACGAGGCTCACGATTGACATACATATTCCTCACACCTGCGGGCCAGTAACCTTTGGTGCTTGCCGAGGAGGTGTTGCCACTCTCAACATATCCCGCAGCGGGGTTGATGATGGGTGTCTTGCCATCGGACTCGTATCCAAGAATGGGCGATTCGCCATTTGCCATTTGGTAGGCATCGACCATCTCCTGTGTGGGGTTGAAAATCGAGGGGCAACCATAACTGATGGGGTCGGAACACCACATGTGGTGCCAATAGTTACCCATATTCTTTGCCCAAATAATCTCGTCGTTCCAGTTCTCAACGAAAACCTCCTCGTAGTTATCTTTGGGGTCCTGCGAGTTGCTGTAATGGAGTTGCAACTTAGCCAACTCAAACTCCTCAAGAGCCTCTTGTGCAGCCACGGCAGCGAGTTTCCACTTGTTGGGGTCGTAGGTCTGCGAGATGAGGCAGTTGCCCGTGTCGGTATCTTTCAGACGTGCGAGTTCGGTGTTGCCGTTGTAGAGGGGGCTTGCTGCGTAGAGCAATACGCGCGAACGAAGTGCGCAGGCAGCCGATTTAATGGGGCGACCATACTCCGTCTTTGGACGGGTGCGGGGCAGTTTGGAAATAGCCGTCATACAGTCATTCACAATAGCCGTAACGCACTCATCGAAGGGTTTGCGCACAATGGCACTCCAATCATCGTCTGTGGCAACCACATAATCAATAATTGGAATAGGACCATAGCAGCGGAGCGAGAGGAAGTGCATAAATGCCCTGAGGAAATATGCCTCACCGGTGAGTTCGTCTTTCTCAGTCTGCTCCATATTGGGCACTCGGTCGATGTTTTCGATGAAGGTGTTGATGGTCCTCAGCGAACAGTATGTCTCTGCCCACACGGGAACACGGGTAATGTTGGTTGCATTCCACGAACCAGCATTGATAAGGTGTGCATAGGAGGTACCGAAGGCAATCTCCATCTCGTCACAACCACCCGTAAAGGGCGACCTCCACGCTCCATCGTCGGCAAAGTTAGCCTCCGAAGGGAGCCACGAGTAGCAGTTCCAAAGCCAACTGCGTGCCCACTCGGGATTGGTAAAGACTTCGTCTTTGGTCATATCGTCATCGGGAGCCTTTTCGAGATAATCGTCAAAAGACTCGCACGCCCACGCACCTACAACAAGTGTTGCAATAGCAAACAAACGAAATATCTTATTTATAGTCATAATCGCTTTAATTAGAGAGTTTTAGAAATCTACCTGACAACCAATGTTGATTGTGCGCTGCTGGGGGTAGTTACCCGTACCCGAATCAACCTCGGGGTCAACAAATCCCAACTTGTCGAAGCAGAGAAGGTTGATACCATTGAGGAATACCCTCGCACCAGCAATGCCGAGTGCCTTGGAAGCGCGTTTGTTGAGTTTGTAACCAATTTCGGCATTTTTGAGTTTTAGGTAACTTGCGTCCCTCATATAGAGTGTGCTGACAACATAGTTATTGGGGTTGTTACCGTCGATAACTGCGGGATATTTGGCGTTGGTGTTGTCCGCACCGGGAATCCAGCGGTTGTCGTAGTACTCGCGCGAGATGTTGTAGCGGGGATACTCCAATGAGTAGGGCCACATATCCTCGCTGTTGAGGAACATATTAGCCTTGGCTGCGCCTGTGAAGCCCACCGAAGCGTCCCACTGACCCCAAGCAATCGTAAATCCGAAGCCGTACATCACCTCGGGCATACGACCATAGCCGATATACTCCCTATCGTAGGCGTCAATCACGCCATCGCGGTTTTTGTCTTTGTACTTAATGTCACCAGGGTAAACGGTCTTGGAGAGTTTCTGCTCGGGCGAGTTTTTGATGTCGTCTTCGTCCTCGAAGAAACCGATAGCCACATAACCGAGGGGCTGACCGATACTTGTGCCACGGGTGTTCTGATAGCTCCACTTTGCCTGTGGCGAATCATCCTCAATTATGACATTATGTGCATAGGTGTAGTTTGCGTATGCCGAAAGGAACAGACCATTGTCGAAGGTCTTTTTGAACTCCATCATAGCATCGAAACCCTTGTTGTTTACCTCGCCGAGGTTGGCATAAGTCGCTGCCGTAATACCTGTTACGATTGGAATAGTACCACGGGTAAGGAGAATGTCCTTCCTGTCCTCGTTGAAGTAGTCGAACTGAATACTAAGAGCCTCATCAAAGAGCCTCAAATCGAAACCGATGTCGGTCTTGTAAGCCTTCTCCCAAGTCACATCGGCAGCGAGTTTGCCCTCGAAGATACCGCCGTAATTCTGCTGGGTGGTACCGAAGATTGCGCCATTGCCATAGGTTACGGTCGAGATGTAGAGGAACCTATCGCCACCAATCTGGTCGTTACCTACAACGCCATACGAGCCCCTGATTTTCAGGTAGATGTCATCGCCAAATACCTTCTGCCAAATATCCTCATCAGAGATAACCCAACCGAGCGAAACGGAGGGGAATAGACCGTAGCGGTTACCCTTCTTGAAATTCTCCGAGCCGTTGTAGCCGAAGTTAAACTCTGCCATATAGCGGTGAGCGTAGTCGTAAGTAAGACGACCTGCCAAACCTTGCTGGCGGTAGGGAAGATTGAGGAGCGACGAGCCTGCGGTGAGGTTCTTGTAGTCGCGGCGGTTGAAGAGCAACATCGACGAGAGGTTGTGGTCGTCATTGAAGGTGCGTGCCCAATTGACTGCCACATCGAAGTAGTAGGAACGGTTTGCCGAGTTGGAGAAACCATAAGCCATACTACCCTGCTCGCGGATAATGGTATATTTGTCATTACCATCGTTGTCCTTACCCATATAGCGCTTCATACCATAAGTGATATTGCGGTTGCTGTAATTAGCAAACATCATATCGTAAGAGAACTTCGAGGAGAGCGACAAACCTTCGGTTACCAAGTTAGAGAGGTCCCAACGGAGGTTTGCGGTACTCTGAATGGTCGAGATAAACTGCTTGGAGTAACCACTCTGGGTAGTCAAAGCCCAAGGGTTGAGTACAATAGCCGACGCACCACTACCGGGTGTGCCATCGGGGTTGCGCACAGGCGACGAGATTGGTGAGTTCTGACGCATTGCAGCAAAGATGATGTCCGAAGCAGTGCCGGGATAGGTTTTGTCTTGGAAGATACCACCGAGCGAGAGGTTGAAAACCAAATCTTTGGTGATATTAACATCCGTGTTGGAACGGAAGTTATAGCGGTCGGAGCGGGTGTTTGTGCGATACTTGTAGGAGGGGTCCTCTTTGAAAAGACCGCTCTGGCTGGTGTATCCCACATTGAGGAAATATCGGATGATTTCGTTACCACCCGAGATGTTCACGTTGTTGATGGTCTGCCAAGCCGTGCGGTTGAGCACCTCATCAATCCAGTTTACGTTGGGGTAGAGATAGGGGTCGCTACCATCTTGGAATTTCTGCAACTCCTCGGGAGTCCAAGGTATAGTTGCCTCTGCGCCTTTGGTGTGAGTCACAGCCTCGCACATCAGCGAAGCGAACTCGTAGGCGTTGATATATTGTGGGAAACGAAGACCCTCGAGAGTGGCATACTCCGAACGGATAGTCACTTTGGGTTTTCCCATCGAACCTTTCTTGGTATTGATAAGAATGACACCATTCGCACCCCTTACACCATAAACGGCGGTTGCGGAGGCGTCTTTGAGGATTGTGAAACTTTCAATCTCTTGGGGGTTTATGAGATTGAGGTCGCGTTCAACGCCATCAACCATAATCAGAGGAGCTTTGTCGCCCCATGTTGCCATACCCCTAATGTATATGGTAGCATAGTCATTGCCGGGCTCACCTGTCGATTGGCGGCTGATAATACCGGGCATCGAGCCACCCAGTACATTGGAGAGTGTTACACTGGGACGGCTTTCGAGTTTTTCGGGTGCGAGTTGCGATAGAGCACCTGTTACGGTCTCCTTCTTCTGCACACCATAGCCTACGACCACCACATCTTCGAGCACCTGACCCGAGGAACGCATAACCACATTATGTGTTTTTTGGGAGGTATATTCCAACTCCACTGTTTGGTAGCCGAGATATTCATAAAGTACAATATCGCCCTTTACTACTCCCGAAAGAGTATAAGAACCATCGACTGATACTATGGTTCCGTTGGCTTTATCTTTGATGGTAACGCTTGTACCCACCATTGGGTTGCCGTCAATATCGACAACCATACCGCTGAGCGTACCTGCCGATTGTGCCAATACTCCGTTGCTCTGTACGAGTATCAGCACCATTATCATAGCCCTATAAAATGCGTGTAAACTTTTCTTCATAACGCCGTTATTATTGGGTTGTAAATCTTTTATTATGAGAGTTATAGATATATATTATCCTCCCCGCTTTTGCGAAAGCAGGGCAGGGAGGATAATATATGGGTTAGAACTTCTTCTGTGGGGCAAAAGCCCGCGCCAGAAGTGTAAAGGATTAGCGTGCTACAACCTCGCAGTTGTTGGTGTTGTTGAGTGCTACGGTATCAATAATCTGGTTTGCACGCTTGTAGAGGGTGGTGCAATTTACATTATTGTCGAGGTTTACAATAATCATATGGTCTGCGCACTGGCTAACATCAACGGTTGTAAAGTTGCAGGTGAAGCCCCAGAACTCGTTCAAAAGAGGAGTGTTGAGAACGATGTTCTCCAACTTGCGGCTGTCGCGTACTGCGAGGTAAACCAAACCGGGAAGATTCATCGAAACATCTGTAAGGTTGGTGTTGATGAGGCGGATGTCGCGGAGCAAGGGGCAGTTCTCGAAGGTGATTTCATCTACGCTGTTACCCTCCCAGAGGTTGATATCCTCGTAGTTGATGTGGTCGAGAGCGGGGCAGTTTTTGTAGGTTACTTTGCCAACATTGGTACCCCAGCATATGGTCTGCCAGAGAAGGGGCATATCTACAAAGTTCATATCGCACTCAACAGGCGAAGAGTTCATATCCATATAGTAGAGGTTGGACGAACCTTCAAATGTGGTCGATTTCATTGAGGAGTTGTTGAACTGCCAAACGATACGCAGAGCAGGCATATTGGAGAAATCCGTAGCCTCCAAAGCGGGGTTGTTCATAATGTAAGCCTCTTCAAGAGCCGAGCAACCTTTTACATTGATGGATTGGAGGTCGGGAGCCGAGCCGCAGTGGAACCATTTGAGAGCCATAGAGTTCTTCAAATCTACCGAGCTGAGTTTGTTGCCGTGGATATTGAGGTACAGCAATGCGGGGAAGCCATTCTCGGGAATGATGAATTCTTCCAAAGGAGCCTGGTCGAGGTTAATCTCGGTACAATTTACCAAGGCCGAAACATCAATTGTTCTAGTGCCTGTCCAGTATGCGTTGAATATCTGCAACGACTCGCAACCGGTAACACTTACGCTATCCCAACGCGAAGCCTGAGCATAGAGGTGAGTAAGCGATTTACAGCCATCTACATTTACAATACCACCGGTTACACCCTCCTGGCGCTCCCAGCACCAGAGAATTCTGAGGTTCTCCAATCCGTGTGCGTCTACATTCTGAACTCTCGACTGCTGAACATAGCACTCAGAGAGAGCGGTACAGCCCTGAATGTTGAGGGTTTCAAGCGACGAGTTGTCTGCCCACAGGCCACTGAGTGCGGTGTGGTTGCTAACATCGATATTCTTCACATTGGTAAACTGCAACGCGAGAATAGCGAGCTGAGGGTTGTTTGCCACATTAATCTCAGATACCTGAGTGTGGTGGATGTTGAGCTCGATGAGCTGGATGTTATCCTCAACATTCACACCGGTAAGTGCGGTTTCGTAAGCGTGGAGATATTTCAGATTCTCCAAGCCTGTGGTGTTGATAGATACAAGGTTGGGGTTGTTGAAGAGCCAAACAATCTCCAAACCGGGGTTCTTCGAGAGGTCTGCCTCGGTGAGGTTATTGAACTGCAAGCGCAACTCTTTCAAAGCGGTGAGTTTTTCAATACCTGCAAGAGTGGTGATGCCACGCTCGGGAGCCTCGATGCTAACAACGGTCTCGGCCTCGCTAATCTGCAACTTGCCATCGTTCGAAAGGTCGAAGTTCTCAATGAGGTATGCCTGCAACGCTGCGTCTTCCACCTCTACGGTAGGTTCTGTCGAAGTCGAGAAGGTAACCTGCTCGCCATAAGCAGTACCATTCTTATTGGTCGCGTATGCGCGAACATAGTAGGTCATATCGGGCTCCAAGCCGTCGATTTCCGATACGAATACGCCGTCGGTGGGCTCGTCAATGGTGTAAAGACCGCTAAGGTCGGGGTTCTCGGTAGTGCCCCAGCATACGCCACAAGCGGTTATCTCCTCGCCACCGTCTGCTACGATGGTACCACCGGTAGTGGCGGTCTCGAAGGTTACATTGCTCATAGATGTGGTAGTAACCACGGGAACGGTCGAAAGGGTTGTGAACTGTTTAGCCTCGCCGTACCATACGCCGTTGGTGTTTTGAGCATATGCACGAACATAGTAAATAGTACCTACCTCCAAACCGGTAATGTTAGATGTCCACTCGCCGGCACCTTTGCCATCTTCGGTTTTGTTGTCAGCAATGGTGGGGAGTTCTTTGCCTGCCGCCCAGCAGATACCGCGAACAGTAATTGCTGCGCCGCCATCGTAGGTGATATTACCACCACTTACTGCACTGGTTTCGGTGATTTCAGTAACCTCCGCAGTTGTAATTTGCACATTGGGGTCTACTGGTTCGGGCTCGCAACCAAATGTCAAAGCTGCAATACCCACAACTGTAAGAAAGTAAAAAAGTCTCTTCATTGTGCTAATAATTTTAGTTAATGTATAAAAATGTTTAAGAGAGTTTTCGTTTTAGCATTGCAAAAATCAGCATTTTAGAAGAGAAATAATGAAACAAATATCCCAAAGAATAACACATTTGTACCAAAATATAGTTATGCAGAGTCCCATAATAGATATATAACAGCGTATTGTCATATTCCTACTATCAATAATATGACTTGTCGCTAAATCCCACTTCATTTGCAAAGTCCCTTCAAGGAGTTGATCAAGAGAAACAATACCTTGTGAATAAACTGATCCATATAGGACAAATCGTTGTAATTCAGATTGCTTGTCTATAAAAATAAGGGTCGCCCTTGTGGTTAGACAGACTCTTTTTTTATCCCTCAAACAAATAATTCTCAATTCTCAATTCTCAATTCTCAATTTTAATAGGTATCTTTGTCGAATGTTTGGAGCAATTTTCGATAACCTCTTCCGTAGGAAGACGCAAGAAGTTGATGTTATGAAGTATCTCGTTGTAGGACTTGGAAATATAGGTGCCGAGTATGAGGGCACGCGCCACAATGCGGGTTTCGATGTGGCAGACAGGTTGGTGGAGGGGCTCGGTGGCACCTTCACGCCCGACAGGTATGCCTCGAAAGCCGAGGTGCGCTGGAAAGGTCGCACGCTTGTAGTGGTTAAGCCCTCGACCTATATGAACCTTAGCGGTAAGGCTGTGAGGTACTGGATGGACAAGGAGAACATCCAGCGCGAAAACCTCATTGTTGTCGTAGACGACATTGCCATTCCCGTAGGCACACTCCGCATCCGCGCCAAGGGTAGCGATGGCGGTCACAACGGACTCAAAAACATTGACGCTCTGTGTGGCGGTAACAACTACGCCCGTATTCGTATGGGTGTGGGTGGCGACTTCCCGCAGGGTCATCAGGTGGATTTTGTGCTGGGCAAACTATCGCCCGAGGAGCGTGTGGAGTTCGAGAAGATGGTTGATGCGGCTGTGGCAGCCATCAAGGACTTCGCAACCATCGGCATCGAGCGCACGATGAACTACCACAACAAGAGGAAATTGAAAGTTGAAAGTTAAAAGTTGAAAATTTCGACAGCCCACGCCTAAGCGTAACGCAGCAGACGCTCACAAGGCACAGCCGAACCCCAAAAGAAGTACAAACCTAAAATAGAACATAAAAAATATGAAGCGTATTGTTTCGCCCTCGATGCTCTCGGCAGACTTTGGGCACCTCGAAAGGGACACTAAGATGATTGACCGCAGTGCCGCGGAGTGGGTACACATTGATGTTATGGACGGCGTATTTGTGCCCAACATATCGTTTGGTTTCCCTGTGCTTAGTGCCATCACCAAGGCTACCGACAAGTTTATGGATGTACACCTGATGATTGTCGAGCCCGAGAAGTATGTCGAGAGGTTTGCCGATGCAGGTGCCGACCTTGTGACCTTCCATGTGGAGGCTACCGACAAGGTGGAGGAGTGTATCAACCTTATCCGTAATAAGGGTGTGAAGGTGGGTGTTTCGATTAAGCCCAAGACCCCCATTGAGGTATTAGAGCCTATTTTGGACAAGATTGACTTAGTGCTCATTATGAGTGTAGAACCAGGGTTTGGCGGTCAGAGTTTCATTGAGGGTAGCACCGAGAAGGTTGCCGCCCTGCGCAAAATGATTGACCAGAGGGGAGTCGATGTGATGATTGAGATTGACGGTGGAGTGAGCCGCCACAACGCCCGCGAGTTGTACGATGCGGGGTGCAACGCTCTGGTTGCGGGCAGTGCTATTTTCAAAGCCGCCGACCCCGAGGCAGAGATTGTTGCAATTCTCAATGCCTAAAAACAGACGTTGGACGTTAGACGTTGGACGTTAGACAAAAGATAATGGTTTCGATAGATAATGTAACGGTCAGTTTTGGTGGCTGGGACCTCTTCAAGGAGATCTCGCTGCTGATAAACCCACGCGATAGGATTGGTCTTGTGGGCAAGAATGGTGCGGGCAAGACCACGCTACTGAAAGTCATCATGGGCGAACAGCCCCCCACCTCGGGAGTAATCACCATGAGTGGCGACACCACACTCGGCTACCTGCCTCAGCAGATGAAGGTCCACGACACCACAACCCTCGTGGAGGAGACTGCCAAAGCCTTTGAGGAGGTCTTGCACTTGGAGCGCGAGATGGAGCGACTCACTGCCGAGATTGCCCAAAGGGAGGACTACGAGAGCGAGGAGTATGGCAATCTTGTACACCGCCTCTCGGAAGCCACCGAGCGTCACAACCTCTTGGGTGGCGAGAGCCGCGATGCGCAGATTGAGCGCACGCTGCTCGGCTTAGGTTTCAAGAGGGAGGATTTGAACAAGCCAACAAGCACATTTAGTGGCGGTTGGAGGATGCGTATCGAACTTGCAAAGTTGCTACTTCGCCGTCCTTCGGTCTTCCTGCTTGATGAGCCTACCAACCACCTCGACATCGAGAGTATCCAGTGGTTGGAGGGGTATCTGAAAGATTACCAAGGTGCGGTGCTACTCATCTCTCACGACAGGGATTTTTTGGACAATGTAACCAATCGCACTGTGGAACTCCTGCTCGGTAAGGTCTACGACTACAAAGTCCCCTACTCGCAGTATGTGCAGTTGCGCAAGGAGCGCAGGGAGGCTCAAATTGCCGCTTATAACAACCAACAAAGACTCATAGAGAAGACCGAGGAGTTTATCGAAAAATTCCGCTACAAACCCACCAAGAGCAACCAAGTGCAGAGCCGAGTGAAACAACTCGAAAGGCTCGACCGCATCGAGATTGACGAGGAAGATTTAAGTGCCCTTAATCTAAAATTCCCTCCCGCTCCCCGCAGTGGTCAGATTGTAGCAGAGATTAAGGAGGTGGGCAAGGCGTTTGGCACCAAGAGGGTCTTTTCGGGTGCCAATTTCACAATTGAGAAAGGTGACAAAATCGCTCTTGTGGGTCGCAATGGCGAGGGTAAGACCACACTTGCACGCATTCTCATTGGCGAAACGGAGCCTACGGAGGGCAGTGTGAAGGTCGGTGCCAATGTGAGCATTGGCTACTATGCCCAAAACCAAGACGACCTTATGGATGGCGAATTTACGGTCTACGACACTCTCGACAAGGTGGCAGTTGGCGACATCCGCACCCGCCTAAGGGATATTCTCGGAGCCTTCCTCTTCCGTGGCGAGGATGTAGACAAGAAGGTAAAAGTTCTTTCGGGTGGCGAGCGCTCGCGTTTGGCTATGGCGCGTATGATGCTCTCGCCCCACAACCTGCTTGTTCTCGACGAGCCTACCAACCACATGGATATGCGCTCGAAGGATATCCTCAAAGAGGCTATCAAAAAGTATGACGGAACACTGGTGGTTGTAAGTCACGATAGGGAGTTTTTGGACGGGTTGGTAGATAAGGTCTACGAGTTCCGCGATGGCAAGGTTAAGGAGTATTTGGGAGGCATACGCTACTTCCTCGAAAAACGCCGTTTGGAGGATATGCGTCAAATTGAGGCGCGAGATGTTGTCGCCAAAGAGCAGAAATCGACCAGCGGTAGAGAGGACTACCTCGCAAAAAAAGAGAACGAAAAACTCATTCGCAAAACCCAGAAGGCTATTGAGGATAAGGAGCAGAAGATTATGGAGTTGGAGGGCGAAGTTGCCGAGTGGGACAAACGCCTTGCCGACCCCGAAGCCAACGGCATAGACCTCTCGGACAGCAAGGTCTTCGAGGAGTACAACGCTCTCAAACAGCAACTCGCCTTCGAGGAGCACGAATGGGAGAAACTGAGTTACGAATTGGAAATACTCACCAATCCATAGAATTGAAAGTTGAACATTATGGATAATAGCGAATTTTTGAAGGACAAGAGGGTAAGGAGCAAGGTTGTTCCCACCACAGAGGAGCCACAGTATAGCGAGGCTCGTGATTTGAATTGGGAGGAGCGCACATGCCCCGCAAAGCCCGCACACCGTAGCGAAGGCAAACCTCAACGCGAGGAGCGTACTCGCAGGGAGCGCACAGCAAGCGAGGAGAACATTGTCTATGGTCTGCGCCCCGTTATTGAGGCTATCGAGACCGACAAACAGATTGAGAAACTCTATGTCAAAAAGGGGGCTGAGGGACAACTTATGGCAGACCTCAAAGACCTCTGCTACCGTGCACGCATACGCTATCAGGAGGTGCCTGTGGAGAAACTCAACCGCCTTACAAGGGGCAACCATCAAGGCGTTGTGGCACTCATCGCCCCCATCGCCTATGTGGAGTTGGAGGATATTTTGGACCGTATTCCCGAAGATGAAAAGGCACTCATCGTGGTATTCGATGGTGTTACGGATGTGAGGAACTTTGGTGCTATTGCCCGCTCGGCAGAGTGTGCAGGTGCCCACGGTCTTATCTGCCCTTTGAAGAACTCTGCACCCGTCAATGCCGACGCTATCCGCTCCTCGGCAGGTGCGCTCACACGCATCCCCGTACACCGCGCAGGTAGCATCCGCAACACACTCAAAACCCTCGCACAGAGTGGTATGCAAATTGTGGCAGCCACCGAGAAGGCAGACACCCTACTCTTCGATGCCGACCTGACGAAACCCACCGTACTCGTGATGGGCAACGAGGAGACGGGCATCAGCAAAGAGGTGCTAAAACTTTGCGACTGCAAGGCTGCAATTCCAATGGTTGGTGCTATTGAGAGTCTTAATGTGTCGGCTGCCGCTGCCGTGATGCTCTTTGAGAGTGTGCGCCAGAGGTACTGCAAATAGCCACTATCGTTTGGAGGAGAGAGGTTATACAATTGAGGTTGTGCGTAGTCGTCGTGCCAAGCGTACATCTCTGCGCATTACGCGCGAGGGTGGCGTGAGGCTCACTATTCCGTGGTGGCAGCCCAAAGTTGTGGCTCTGCGTTGGGCGGAGAGTCGCCACGAGTGGATTGTGGCAGCACTTGAAAGGTACGCCCGCAGAGAGGAACAATCTCCTGCACACACCCCCGAAGAGATTGAGGGTTTGCGCAAGGTGGCAAAAGAGAAGTTACCACAAATGTTGCAGGCTGCAAGCCTTCGCACGGGACTTCGTTACTCGCGCCTTACCATACGCAAAAGCCACTCCCGTTGGGGTAGTTGCACAAGGGATGGCAACATCTCCCTTTCGCTCTTTTTGGCAGCCCTGCCCGATGAATTGATTGATTATGTATGCGTTCATGAACTTTGCCACACAGTCCATCACAACCACTCGGCGGAGTTCCACGCCCTTGTAAACAGCCATGTAGGAGGCAGGGAGAAGGAGTTGCAAAAAAGGCTCAAAAAATATCAACCAAGGTAGAGAATTGTTTGTTTTTGAAAAAAATTTGTACCTTTGAGGTATTGAGATAAAACCTAAGATACTATGATAATTCTAATGCACGAACCCACCGATGAACTTTTTCTCGGTGTAATGCACCCCGATGCAGCACTCTTTTCGGACTATTTCGACATTGAACTCGCTGCCAAAGAGCACGCCGAATACCGCAAGGCACTCGAACACTGCGGTGCAAAAGTACTCACCGTAAGACAAATTCTGCTCGAAGGCACGCTCGACAAACAGGGACGACCTGTGGAGGGCAAAGACCTCAACGATCTGAGGGCTTTTGCCTCCAAGTTCCTTACCTACAACACCTCCAATATCCCCGAGGAGGCAAAGGCTCAGGAGCGTTACAAAAAGATGATTGTTGACAGGGCACATCCCAAGGACCTTGTGAAGATGATTATGCTCCAACCCGAGATTGTTCTCTCCTACACCGAGAGCAACACTGGCTTTGCAGCAACCTACATCCAGCGACCCATTATGAACATCTTCTTCATGCGCGACCAAATGATATCGACCGCCAAGGGTATCGTAATTGGTCGAATGAACTCCGCACAGAGGCAGTTGGAGTGCGAGATTGCCGAGTTCTGTCTGAACAAAATAGGCTTCCCCCCAATCTACCACATCGAGGGCGAGGATGCCTATCTCGAAGGTGGCGACTTCTTGCCCTTTGGCGATATCGCCTTTATCGGTATGGGACTTCGCACCACCCAAGCAGCCATCGACCAACTTATGGAGAACGACCTGTTGGGCTGCAATAAGGTGGTGGTTGTGAAAGATATTTGGGATGAGCAGGAGCAGATGCACCTCGACACCTACTTCAACATCATCGACCGCGACCTTTGTACACTCTCCGAGGCTCGCTACCTTGCAGCCAAGAGCGATTCGCAGTACTTGAAGATTGATATTTGGGAGCGCGAAAGTCCCGAAGAGCCCTACCACAAGGCATTCAGCGATATCTCGTTTGTGGACTACATCGAAGATGAACTAAAAATGAAGGTCATCCCCATCCAGCGTAGCGACGAGTTGACCTACGCCAACAACTTCCTCAGTGTGGCTCCTCGCAAAATTATGGCAGTGGCAGGTCAGTCGGTGGAGTTGCAAGAGGCTTTGAAGGCTAACTTTGTGGATGTCACTTGGGTGCCCCTCACAAACCTCACAAAGGGTTATGGCGCGGCGCACTGTATGACGCAGATACTCGACGACGGCGATGTTCTGTTCTAAAAAGTACATATAGCGGGTAAATTTCGCACCGCTCTGCGATAGGCGAGTTCCTCACATAGGTCTACTACTATGCTGCGGACTCGCCTTTTTGTTTGACACGAATTTTCCTCTGTTATATGCATTTTTCGTAAGAAGAATCACCCCTAAAATTCCCACTCGCCGCGAAAGACTCTGCGGGCGGGACCCGTAAGGCGAATATCGGTGTAGCCACGCTCCGAGGTGTCGAAATCTACCATAAGGTTGCCACCTTGGGCTACAAGATTGCAGTGTCGTACCTTGGGTTGGCGTGTGTGACAAAGTGCTATTGCCGCAGCCGTTGCACCCGTACCGCAAGCCAAAGTCTCGTTCTCGACCCCTCGCTCGTAGGTGCGGATTTCAACACTACCCTCGCCACTGATTTTTACAAAATTTATGTTCGCGCCACCCGTTGCAGCGGTCTTTGCGCCATAACGCAACTCGCGCCCTATGGCTACGACATCCATATCGAGGCTCTCTACAAAGCGCACCAGATGGGGCGAGCCTGTATCGAGCAGCACATCGCCATCGGGCAGCACCTCAACACTCTCCACATCAACCATCTGCAATCGTATGGTCGCAGTGTCGCCCTCGCGCGAGAGAACCTCGGCAGTGTGGAGTCCATCAACCGCCTCGAAGGTCTTGCTGTCGCCACCAATGCCCAACATATCGGCAAACCACGCAATACACCTACCACCATTGCCACACATTGTAGCCTCGGGACCGTCGGCATTAAAGTATCGCATCGAGAAATCCGCCTTTTGGCTCCCTGCCAAAATCATCAAACCATCGGCACCGACACCTCTTCGACGGTCGCAGATTTTGTGTATCTGCTCTGCCGTAGGCTCAAAATTTGTATCCCTAAGGTCGAGCAACACAAAATCATTGCCCGCTCCTTCGTATTTCCAAAACTCTTTTATCATCAAAAATAGGGTCTAAACACCTACAAATATAGGAAATTATTGTATATTTGAAAAATTTTTGGCACCACAACGCAAAAACAATGAGTCTGCACAAAAATAGATACCGCCTCGCGTTGGTAATTCTTGCAACGCTTATGGCAACATCGTGTAGCATCCGCAACTACCTTGCGGAGGGAGAGTATGTGCTGACCAAAAACAGAGTAGAGAGCGACCCTGCAACCCCTCGCAAGGAGCGTATCACTGCAAGCGAAATGGGTAAATATATCAAGCAACGCCCCTCGATGGACCTCTTCAACATTAGGGCGTGGCTCTATCTCAATGCCAACCCCGAGAAGAATAATCTGGGTAACAACCTCATGAGGGCATTGGGAACTCCTCCCGTTATCCTTGACAGCACCCTCACGCGTCGTAGTGCCGAGAATATCGAAGCCTACATCGCCTCGCGTGGTTTCTTTGCCGCCGAAGAGGAGTACTCGTTCAAACTCAACCCCTCAAAGCAGACCGCAGAGGTCACCTACACAGCCATACAGGGTAAGCCCTATCGTATTCGTAGCGTTGAGTACAACATCGAAGATGACTATATCGCCAAACTGCTCCAAGGCGACACCCTCTCGTTCATCCGCAAAGGGAGCATACTCGACATCAACGCCTTGGGTAAGGAGCGCGAGCGCATAACCAAACTGTTGCGTGGCGAGGGCTACTACGACTTCTCGGAGAACAACATCTCCTTTAAGGTCGATACCACGCTCGGTAACCATGGCGCAAGTGTGGAGTTGATACTCAGAGGACATCTCTTGGGTTACAACGACAACGGAGAGCCCATAATGGAGAACAATCCTCTCTACCGCATAGGCAACATACGGGTCTTGCCCGACTACAACGCTACCGAGGCAGCCACCAATCCCGACTACCTACACTCACTCGACACCCTTTCGTATGAGGGTATGGATATCATCTACCGAGGCAACAAGCCCAACATCCGCCCTGCGGTCTTGCGCCGACTTGTGAGGTTGAATAGTGGCTCTATGTACAACGACCAAAAGGTGGTAACAACCTATGAGAACCTTATGGGCGTGGACTACATCCATAGTGCAAATATCATCTTTACCCCCAATAGGAACGATGGTATGCGCAAGGTAACCTATGTTGGCGACCATTGGAGCGATACGGCTGAGACCGAAGAGGGTTCTTTGGATTGCGAGATAAGACTCTCGCCCGCACTCAGACAGAGTTATAAGGTCGAACTGGAAGCCTCCACAACCTCCTCGTTCTATGGCGTGGCGACAACTGTCGGCTACCAAAACCGCAACCTTTTTAGGGGAGCCGAACTTGTTGATATGAGTTTTACCTTCGGCTACGAATTGCTCAAAGTCGAAGACCCCTCTCTCAACCGCAACTCCATCGAATTAGGTGGTATGATTGGTATCACATTCCCCCAATTCCTGTCATTCGTGGATCTCGACCCCATGGGCAGAACACACAACCCGCAGACTCGATTGGAATTCTCCATAAACCGTCAAAACCGTCGCTACTACGACCGCGTACTCTCCAATGTGAGTTTTGGTTACAGTTGGGGCGATGGCAAACTCAGCCAGTTTGTACTACGCCCATTCGATGCGAGTCTGGTGAAGATGAACTATGTCAGCCAAACCTTTTTGGACAAGTTACAAAACCCCTACCTGAGGGATAGTTACACAACACAGATGATGGCTGGCATATCGGGTTCCTATTTGCGTGGCATACAAAACATCAACGGACAACAAGAGTATACAACCCTGCGCGTAGGTTTCTCGACGAGTGGCAACCTGCTCTCAGGAATCAAACACATTGCGCATGCCGAGAAGCATGACGGACACTATGCAGTCTTCGGCATCCCCTATGCACAATATCTCAGGGGCGATGTTTCGTGGGCACAGTCAATAAGCGTTGGCGAAAGTTCCTCGATAGTCTATCGCCTCTATGGTGGTTTGATTTTCCCCTACGGCAACTCACGCAACGAATCACTGCCTGCCGATAGGCTCTTCTATGCGGGTGGTGTGAATAGCATGCGTGGTTGGACAGTACGAACACTCGGACCTGGTTCGTCTGCCGAGGTCAATAGTGGCTACCCGAGCCAATTTGGCAACCTGCGCTTGGAGACCAATGTGGAGTTGCGCTTCCCTCTGGGGGGCATATTTGACGGTGCGGTGTTTGTTGATGCGGGTAATGTGTGGTACACTCCCAACATACAGGGCATCCCCGAGGGTGCAGCCTTTAAGTTTGATAAGGCATTTGGCGACATAGCCCTGAATACCGGTGTGGGTCTTAGACTCAACCTGAGCGTTCTGGTGTTACGCTTGGACTGGGGTATCCAACTCCACAACCCCAACAAACCCGAGGGCGAACAGTGGGTTATCGCTCGCCCCAACATCCACAATACCGCCCTCAATTTCGGTATCGGCTACCCATTCTAAAATTTAATCCAAATTTGGCAAGTTGGGCATAGGTGTACACAACACCTATGATGGTAGTTTGCGCCTTTGCCACTCCCCTCCTATTCCCCCACAAAAACACGCTCATTTCACAGGGAGCGTTATGTACATAATACCTAAAAGGATACAATCTCTCCCTGCCTACTGCCATTACTCGCGGGTGCATTTTTAATGCTTGCGCGAGAGAAGAGAGAGATGTTTGAGGTGTTTTGTGGTAAAAATTAGCAATTTTCCGACTTTTTATTTATATATTTGTCGTTGAAATGCGGAGTATTCGGTTATTTTTTTGATGGCATTTGGAATATTGCGCACTTAACTAAACACTGCCATCTGTTGGCAGTGGGCACTACGAACCTTTTTTAACAGTTTCACTAAAATACAACGACTATGAAAAAGATTTTGTTAATCGTTGCATTGGCGTTTGCCTTTGGGGCTTGCGACGAGCTCGGAGTGGGTGGTCCTATTCCCAACATTCCTCTTTCTGACATGCAATTCAACATAGAAGCTGTGCCTGCGGGCGACTTTACAAAAGCAACCGACACCGCCTTCGAGGTGAATGATGCCGTGAATGTCTATGGCTTCAAGGGCGATGCTCTCAGTTCCATTACTTCGTGGCAAACTTGGCTCGCGGGTGGTAAGTTTACAAAGACCGAAAGTGGTTTTACCTCCGACCAAACCTACTATTGGTATGAGGGCGAGGAAAAGGGTATCATCATTGGTCTTTACCCCTACAATGAAACTCACACTGCCGAGGCTCTTTTGACTACCGGTGTGGAGTTTTGCGTGAAGTCCGACCAGAGTACCCACGCAGGCTACACCGCCTCCGACCTTATGACCGCCTACAAACCCGATGTAATACCCACCAGCGAGAATGTTGTGCTCGAATTTGACCACCTCCTCTCGAAACTCGTGGTAGATATTAACAACCAAACGGGCGTAGATATTAAAGAGGTTTATATTGATGGTGTGAAAGGCAACATCAACTATTCATTCGGACTTGGCGTATCCCTCCAAGAGGGCAGCGGCACAATCAAAGCGGGCGAACTTGCAACCGCGAGCGACGGTTACACCGACACCTATGTACTTATTGTACCTCCTCAGAGTGTTGCCCCCTCAATTGCTGTCACCACCACCGACAACAGGCAGTATACCTACAACGCAACCGAGAGTATTGAGTTTGGCATGGGCAAGGTGCGCCATCTGTTGGTTACCATTACCGAGCAGAGCATCTCCACCGAGTTTGACGCTATTGTGAACGATTGGAGTGCCGATGAGAGCGTGGAGTTCAAAGACCAACCCAATAGTGGCGACAACGGGGATGACAACGGCAACGGGGATGACAACAATGACGACCCCGAACAGCCAATGGATATGCAGGTAAACCCCAATTGGAGCGCTTACTATGTGCCCGATTTTACGGATAACGCTGGTACTTCCTATGACAACATCATCTGCATCGACTACAACGATGAAAATAGTTTCTTCGTTGAGTTCCTGACTCCCGAATATTTTAACGACAATGTGGCACCTAATATGCGTGGCTATGCAGAAGGAAAAGCAAAAGAACTTGTTGAGTTTATTACCAACTACAACGCCACCAACGGAACCGACTACGATATTTCGGCAATCAACAGTTTCTACACAGGTCCCAACAAACAGCATTACCTTATGAACTATGGTACATGGATCGTTGCAATGTGGGGTATGACTCCCGCGGGCGAGGTGACTGGACTATGCTATATTTCGGAGCCAATAGAGATTGCTGACCCCGCAACTCCCGAATATAAGGCTTGGTTGGGAACATATAAAATAATTAGTTCCAATGGGGAGCAAGATGCCGTAACTTCAATGATTACAGTCACTCAAAATGTAGTCAATGAGAGTTATTGGATCGAGGGTTGGAATGGCATTACCGACCGCGTGGCGGCTATCTTCAATCCCACTGGTGGCGAGTATGGAAATGGCACCATTGTGCTCTATCCACAAACAATTTGGGAGGATATCTACATTGAAGACCTCCACCTTACGAAAATTCTCTTTGGAGGAATAATTCTGATGGATGGTGGACATATAGTACTCGACACAGAGGATTTGTGGCTTGCTCAGGCTATGTGGTTGTTTGAGGGGGATAATAACTGGGCAGGATTTTTGCCATATTCCTATTCTATAAGTGAAGGTGGAGCAGCTGCCAAGGTTTCACAAGTGGGTTTCTATGGTGTGCTCGATGATGGCAATATTGTATGTGTTACCTCCGAGATTCACACTTTCCAAGAGGATTCTGGCATTACCATGATACGCAAAAACCCCGAGGAACCTGCGGCTGTGGCACGCAAACGCAACCCCCTCGATATGGGTAATAACGGTGTAGCAAGACCCCTCGAAGAGGTAAAGATGGAGCGCAAACCACAGGCGAGCAACTATGTGGTTGGCGGTCGCAAATTCAACGCCATTAACTTCTAAGGAGATATTTGGGGGCGATGATGCCCAAACTCTTTGAAGCCAAAGCCCCGCGGAGTTCGCGGGGCTTTTTGTTGCTCGGAGTGGTGGATGGATGGGTTTTTCGGCGAAAGTTGCTTAATTTGTTTTTTAATTTGTATCTTTGCGTGATAAGCCAACAAAGAACAAATATAACATAGCATAAAAACTAACAACATGAAACTTAAATCGCTTTTTTACACCCTGTCGGCGGCTGCAATGTCGCTTGTGGCACTCTCGCTGGTGCAATGCACACCTAACAAAGAATTTCAGTTGGGAAATAGTGCTACGGTGATACCCCTTATTGTCAAAGGAGGCACCACAACACACTTCCTAACGGACTACTACCCCCAATGGGAGGGTGCAACAAACCTGACTTGTGACGATGAGCGACTCCTGCTCACTCCCGCCACCGAAAATTGGGAGCAGTTTGATATTACCACCAAGGATGGTGCTCTTGTTTCGACAATAGATGTATGGCACGATGCGGAAAAACTCTCTATCGTTGTGCTTGGTGGTGCGCGTGACTCCGAGGGTAGTTATATGTCATCGACCGAGGTCAAAGGTGGCGTTGTTACCGTTGTGGCATCGAAGCCCGTAGTGGAGGCTGTGGCAATGTGGCAGAATGAGGTTATTGAGGAGGTTGAGATTGAGGGCAATGTCATCAAAGTTGCAATCCCCGATGTTGCCAAAAAGCACCAGCGTTCGGCAGTGCGCATCTTTGCCGCATCGGAGCAGGGTCGTTTCAACGATATACTTCTCCCCTTGGAGTATGGGAAAGTGGTGGTTGATGCAAAGGATATCAACCGCAAAGACTTCCAGTCGCAGATTCTCTACTCGCTGATGATTGACCGTTTCAACAACGGCACCACCGAGAACGACTGGAAAATCAACTCGCCCGAAGTGTTGGATAAGGTGGATTATCAGGGTGGCGATATTGTAGGTATCACACAGAAGATTGAGGATGGCTTCTTCACCGACCTCGGCATCACCACCATTTGGATTTCGCCCATCACACAGAACCCCTACGATGCATGGGGTCAGAACCGCAACCCCGATACTAAATTCTCGGGCTACCACGGCTATTGGCCCATTTTCAGCACCGTTGTAGACAAGCGTTTCGGTACCGAGGAGGAACTCCGAGCAATGCTTAACGAGGCTCATAAGGGCGAGATGAATGTTATTCTCGACTATGTGGCCAACCACCTCCATATTGACTCCCCCGTGCTGAAAGAGCACCCCGACTGGACCACCGACCTTATATTGCCCGATGGTCGCAAGAATATCGGTCTGTGGGACGGCGAAACCCGCCTTACCACTTGGTTCGACGAGCACATCCCAACGCTCGACACTCGTCGCGAGGAGGTGTGTGAGCCTATGACCGACTCGGCTCTTGTATGGGTGCGTAAGTTCGACTTCGACGGCTTCCGCCACGATGCTTGCAAGCATATCCCCTTGAACTATTGGCGTATGCTTACACACAAGATGAAGTCCTCGATGCCCAACCGCCAACTTTGGCAGATTGGCGAGACCTATGGCGATGTTGAACTCATCGGCTCGTATGTGAAGAGCGGTATGATTGACGCTCAGTTCGACTTCAACCTCTACCACACCTCGCGCGATGTGATTGTTGACGAGAGCCGCTCGATGCGCGATATCGCAAGCGTTGTTGAGGAGTCCGAGGCAGCCTATGGCTCGCACCACACAATGGGTAATATCACCGGCAACCACGACAAACCCCGCTTCCTCTCACTCGCAGGTGGCGATATGTCGCTCTGGTGCCCCGATGATAAGGCTGAGGGCTGGCACCGCAAAGTCGGTGTAGGCGACAATGTTAAGGGCTATGCTCGCTTGTCGCTTTTGAAGGTTCTCATCTCGACCGTACCGGGTGTTCCTTGTGTATATCAGGGCGATGAGTATGGCATCCCCGGTGCTAACGACCCCGACAACCGCTACATGATGGAGTTTGACGGCTACAACGAGTTCCAGCAGAAGGAACTTGCCGCTACGAAGGCTATGTTTAAGTATCGCCGCGCATCGATGCCTTTGATGTATGGCGACTACCGCACACTCTATGTCGATAATGATGTGTATGTATTCCTGCGCCACTATATGGGTGAGTGGGCAGTTGTTGCCTTGAATGTCCGCCCCGAGGCTCGCACAGCAGAGGTTACTCTGCCCGAGTTTGTGGAGGCAACAAGTGCCGAGGTGGCTCTTGCGGCAGAGGGTGGAGAGGCTGCGCTCGTGGATGGTGCGCTTAGCCTGAACATCCCTGCATACGGCTATGTTATTGTAAACAAGTAATCTAAACCAATAAATTATTATGAAGAAACTATTTACATTGGTCGCTCTTGTTGCGACTTTGATGGGTTGCTGTGGCAACCAGAGCGAGTTTGACAAGTTTAACTCGGTTGTCTATGAGTTGAATATTCGTCAGGCAACAGAGGAGGGTACTTTTGCAGCAGCAGAGGAGTACCTGCCCGAACTCAAAGCAATGGGCGTGGATATCGTATGGCTCATGCCTATCAGCCCCATTGGTGTTGATGGTCGTAGGGGTACGCTCGGCTCCTACTACTCCATTATCGACTACAAGGCAATTAACCCCGAGTTTGGTACCATGGAGGACTTCGACCACTTCCTTGCTACGGCTCACGACCTCGGTCTGAAAGTTATCATCGACTGGGTTGCTAACCACACCTCGCGCGATGCCAACTGGTGGAAAGAGGGCAAGAAAGATTGGTATGTGATGGACGAAAAGACAGGTCTTCCCATTGTGGAGTACGACTGGACCGACATTGCAAAACTCAACTACAAGAACGAGGATATGCGTGCAGCAATGCTCGACGCGCTGAAATTCTGGATCGAGAAGGGCGTTGATGGCTACCGTTGCGATGTGGCTATGAATGTACCTGCCGACTTCTGGAAGGGTGCTTGGGAGGAGGTTCGCAAGATTAACCCCGATGTATATCTGTTGGCTGAGGGCGAGGAGACTTGGTTGCACGAGTCGGGCTTTGATGCCACTTATGCTTGGGAACTCCACCACATCTTCAACGCTATGGCAAAGGGCGGTAGCGAGACCAAAAATGTGGCTGGCGACGGCACTATCAAGACCGACGCTAAGGGTGTTAAAGACCTCAAAGAGTATATGGCTCGCGACGATGAGCGTTACCCCGCACCTGCTATGCGCCTTATGTTTACCTCCAACCACGACGAGAACTCGTGGGCAGGCACCGAGTTTGAGCGTATGGGCGACTCGCACAAGGCTTTCGCTGCACTCACATTTGTTATGCCCAAGTCGCAACCCCTCATCTACACGGGTCAGGAGATTGCTCTCAATCGTCGTTTGCAGTTCTTCGAGAAGGACTCGGTAGTGGAACTCGTCGACTTGGAGTACGGCAAGGAGTACCGCGACTTCTACCGCACACTCTGCTCGTTCCGCCACACAAATAAGGCTTTGGCTGCGGGCGAGAATGTTGTTCCCGTGCAGTTTGTTGAGGGCGTAGGCGAGAATGTTTTGGCATTTACCCGCCAGAAGGAGGACAACACCGTTTTGTGCCTCTTCAACTTCTCGGCAGAGCCCACAACCGTAACCCTCACCGAGGCTGAGGCTGGCGACTATAAGTGTGCTTGTGGCGAGGCTAAGAGTTTGAAGGCAGGCGATGTTGTAGAACTTGCAGCGTGGGGCTTTATGCTTTTGGCAAAATAGGCGTCAATAAAAGACCAATAAAACATAAGTTTCGGGCTTTCAACCATCTGAAAGCCCGAAACTTATGTTTTTATTGGAGTCCTAAATTATAACTCGCCCCCCCAAATAGCCCACAAAACAATGGGCGCAGAGGGCAGTTAAACATAGACTATTTCGTTTTTTGCAAATGCCACATCTGGTGTCCGAAGAAACGCTTTGTGTCGATGCGCTCGAAGCCCAGCGAGGTGTAGAGCCTCTCGGCATTGGGGTTGGCGTAATCCACCATTAGTCCTACTCGCTCGTGACCCTCAGCAAAGGCCCTCTCGCAGAAAGCAGCCACCAACTTACGCCCCACGCCAAGCCCTCGGAACTCGGGTAGCACTCCCACCGAGTCGAGATAGACCTCGCCTGCCTCGGTCTCATCGGCAATGGTCGGTACGCGCCCAACCTTCTCGCGCAAAAGGGCAAAAGTACCCTCGCGCAACTCCGACAATCGGGCACCATCATAACCTACGACAGCACCTGCCACTGCACCATTAGCCTCCGCCACAAGTGCATACTGCCAACTATATTGCGTGCCCTCATGAGCGGCAATCTCGGTCAATACGGCAAGGTAGTCTTCGCCACAATAATTCCGCAGAGCCACCTCGTCGCCAACAGCCATCGCAACAGCGCGAGCAATCACAGCCGCATCTTCGCGTCTTGCTGGGCGCACCACCACACTTGTTGCAATGTCTATAATCCGTTTGGCAACCTCCTCGGGGTGGTCGGTAAGTAGCTGACCGTGATTCATCTTCGGGAAGACCTCGATATGTGCATCGGGGCGTAGTCGCAGAAGGTGTTCTACTTGATATTTCGCCACAAACGACTCCTTTGTGCCATGCCAATAGTGGATGTCTGTCCCCACAATAGACTCCAACCTATTGGTGTAGATGTCCTTATAGCCATCTATAACCGCCCTGCGACCGCCCCAAGGATAGACCTTGCAACATTCGTCAAGGAGCACATCGAAGTAGTGCGAGTGGAAGACCCTTCGCCAAAACCCTGTCCAATGGTAGCAGGTCCACACATTGAGTGCTTGATAGTGGCTCAGTGGTGCGACCAACCATCGTGGAAGGGGCAATAGAGGTGCAGCATCGAGCACTGCGTGGGTAATGGTTATCTCGCCACGCTCCACCATTCGCGAGAGTATCTTACCACCCATAGAGAGTCCGTAGGCGCAATCGAGATGCCCACCAAGATGCTCCTTTATATAGCGATTGGCTTGCTCGGCTTGGTCGTCGATGGTCGTAAAGTGGGTATGCTTGCCAAGCACAAAACCATCAACCTCAACGGTAACGATATAGAAATCCTCCTGCAACAACTCCACGAGTGGCAGGAAAATCTCGTGCGACACGCCCAACCCAGATAGTAGCATCAGTCGCGACGCTCTCTTATTGCCGTAGGTGTGAAATAACATAACCCATCAAAAATAATCTATTACACAAAGTTAGCAATAATTCCGACACGCTTGGCACAATATTGGAAATCTTGATGTAAAATCTTACAAATATTTCCAATATGATGCAGAACGACAAAAAACATTTGACGGCGGAGAATGGTCGCCCCATTGCCGACAACCAGAACACGCAGACCGCAGGCATTCGAGGACCCGTAACGATGCAAGACCCATGGCTGATGGAAAAACTCGCCCATTTCGACCGCGAGGTAATCCCCGAAAGGCGTATGCACGCCAAAGGCTCGGGAGCATACGGCACATTCACCGTTACGCACGACATTTCGGCATACACCCGCGCCTCGATTTTCTCTCAGGTGGGCAAAAAGACCGAGTGCTTTGTGCGCTTTTCGACCGTGGCTGGCGAGCGTGGTGCTGCCGATGCCGAGCGCGATATTCGCGGCTTTGCTATGCAGTTCTACACCGACACCGGCACCTGGGATTTGGTGGGCAACAATACCCCCGTATTCTTCCTGCGCGACCCACTGAAATTTCCCGACCTCAACCACGCCATTAAGCGCGACCCTCGTACGGGTATGCGCTCGGCAAACAGCAACTGGGACTTCTGGACGCTACTCCCCGAGGCGTTGCATCAGGTGACAATCACAATGTCGCCACGCGGTATTCCCGCCTCGTTCCGCCACATGCACGGCTTTGGCAGTCACACATATAGTTTTATCAATAAGGACAACCGTCGCACTTGGGTAAAGTTTCACCTGCGCACCTTGCAGGGCATCAAAAATATGACCGACGAGGAGGCGGAGATGATTATTGCCAAAGACCGCGAGTCGCACCAGCGCGACCTTTTTGAGGCGATTGAGAGGGGCGACTATCCTCGTTGGCTGATGCAAGTACAGTTGATGAGCGAGGAGCAGGCGAAAGAGTATCACATCAATCCATTCGACCTTACGAAGGTATGGTATCACGGCGATTTTCCGCTGCACGATGTGGGAATACTTGAACTTAACCGCAATCCCGAGAACTTCTTTGCCGAGGTCGAGCAGGCGGCATTTAACCCGATGAACATTATCGACGGCATTGGTTTTTCGCCCGATAAGATGTTGCAGGGCAGACTTTTTTCCTATGGCGATGCGCAACGCTACCGCTTGGGCGTAAACCACCACCAGATACCCGTAAATCGCCCTCGTTGCCCGTTCCACTCCTACCATCGCGACGGTCAGATGCGAACTGATGATAACCTCGGTCGCACGACCTCGTACGAGCCAAATAGTTATGGCGAGTGGCAGGATACACCAGCACTAAAAGAGCCACCGTTGGCGGTCAGTGGCGAGGTCTACAACTACGACGAGCGCGAACTCGATAGCGACTACTACACACAACCAAGTAAGTTGTGGCAACTGATGAGCGAGGAGGATAAAAAAGCCACTTGCGAGAATACTGCACGCGCAATGGGCGATGCGGAACTCTTTGTCAAACAGCGACATATACGCAACTGCCACCGCGCCGACCCCACCTACGGCGAAGGCGTTGCCAAAGCCCTCGGACTCTCGCTCTCCGAAGCCCTCACTGCCGAGGACCCCGCCCATCCTGCTTGGGATAGGAGATAGCATTATAACGCACAATGGACTGCCTTTTGGGGCGGTCCATTGCCCTATCTGCAAAATAGTTATCTGTGAAATATCAAGACTTTCGGAAATTTTACTTATTTTTGCTACGGCTAATGACTTTGGTCGCGATGCCATACATATTAGTTGATATTTTTTGACGATTCTTCCTCATCAAAAACTTGGCGGTTTCAAACTACGAGAAGAACGGCAACAAAATATCCACGCAAGGTGTATATACCCACTACTGATTTGGTTCAGTATGTGCTATATATCATCCGGCGTGGGTGTTTGTGTTGCTTATTCTTGTAGTGGGCAGCCAAGGCCTTGATGAGGGATAAGTAAATGCAGCTCCTGCGCTTTTTTATGGACTTATCCGGAAATAAGGACTTGTTGGATAGACCACTTGTGGCATTCTTCGCCTCTCGCAACGCACCCTCTGGGGCACTCGAACTCGCCATCCGCTGGGCGCACGAAATAGCGCAGACCGACAAGATAGTCATCAGTGGATTCCACTCGCCCATAGAACGCGCCGTATTGGATGTTTTACTCGCTCACAGTTGCTCGGTCGTGGTTACGCTCGGTCGCTCATTATACCGCAACATCCCCGCACATCTGCAAGCCGCCTACGACGAAAATCGGCTACTTTTCGTGTCGTTCCGCAACTATTCCCGCCACTCATATTGCAACTCCCAAATCCGCAACTGGGCAACCGCCAATCTCGCCGACGAACTCGTCTTTGCCCCCTTCGACAATAAGAGCCAACTCTCGACCCTACACCGAGCCTACTCAACCGACTCAACTCCCTGTGTTATTTTGTAGTAGTTTTCAAGCCATCTATCTCCCTCTGCAAGAGGTCGAGGAATTTAGCAGCGTGGGCACCGTCCATCTGGGTGTGGTGGAATTGGAAAGATACGGTTAGCGTGGTCTTGAATAGTTCGCGCTTGTACTTACCCCAAATTATAAACGGGTTGCAGAAAATACCACTATACATTCCCACCGCACCGTCGATTTCATATTGCGCCAGAGCCGAAGTGCCGATAACCATACTCTCCGCCGAGAGGTCGTGGTCGGTGCAACTCTCCGCTACCTGCTTTGTGAGCCGCAGGTAGTCGCTATTAAACTGCGCTAAATCCTCGTTAAAAGGGAGGTCGCACGAACTCACTTCGCCTGCACTATTGGCAACGATAGTATTTACCGCAATGGTGTCAAACTGCATCAACTTGCCACCCACAGGCAGCATATAAAACTCCTTGACCGCACTCGCCGCACGACCAATGCAGTAGCACATCAGCATATTGAATTTCAGCCCTTTCTTGCGGCTAATTTTCACGAGGCGCGACACATTGAGCGTCTTGAAAAAAGTCACCATAGGGTTTGGTGCCCCCATCCACATCTCAAATGCGTGCGCACGGGTTGTAGTTTTAGGGTCAATCTCTCTCATAGTTGTAATTTTTTGATAAAGGGTCGCAAAGGTAATAAACTTTTTGCAAAGTCCTCAGGAAGCCTTTCCCGCAAATCGTCAAACCTGCCGTAGATCATAATTAAAATTTGAGTTATTGTAATACGCATATTGTTGATATTCAACAAATTACCCCCCCCGAAAAATAGCGGCAAAAAATGCAATCATCGTGCAACATTTTGCTATCTTTGTGCATCTATACACAAAAAGAGCAACAATTTATCAACCCCCTAAAAACTCAAAAAACGCGATGAAAAAACATTTCTTACGAATAGTCTGTGGGGCGATGGTGGCACTCTCAACGCTGACCTCTTGCGAAAGCGAGTCCGAATACATCTGGGATGAAGAGTCCCGCATCTCCGAGTATGTAAATTGGATAGATGGTGTTATCTGCCGTCAGATGGTCGACAACCTCGACTTCCTATTCCAAGCCTCGGCCTATCGTGATTCGCTCCTGTGCGGTGGCGACACCGAGGCAGTCATCAAGCGTCAGTTCTCCAATCCTCACCTTAAACCTCCAAAGGTTAATGAGTTAGGAGAGATTTGTTGGTTTGAAACAACTGCCGAACACTACATCACACACAACGGCATTTCGCTCGAAGAGGATGGTGCTGTGTGGGTGGTCTACGGTCGTATGGAACGCCATTGGGAGGCGACACAGCAGCCCGCCGAGGAGTATTGCCAATGGGCTGTGAGCAGAGAGAATGGTACCTACACCCTTTCGGGCGGAATGATTCACAACGGCACATTCCAAGAGTTCTTCACAATGAGCAACTTCCTCGAACTGGGCTTCACCACCTCTATCGCCGAGGTGATGGTTACAACCGACTTCGACAACAACATCCAAGAGATTAAGCAGACCCTGCGCTACTGCTTCGACGGTGTCCTAATGGCTGTTGGTGCAGGCTGGGATGATTGGGACAAAGAGCCACGACCCGATGTGAGCATCCTGCTCGAAGGCGTTACAGGACACAATACGAAGGAGTATATCAATGGTATCCCCGTCTTTGGGAGTGCACCCTATTTCAACGAAGGCACCCTTTCGGCCGTCTTCTCCAACGATTGGAAAGTCGTGATAGACTACACGCTGGGTGGCTATAACCACACCAAACTCTAACCCCCAGACAGAGGGCGTGTGTTTTAGGGCGACCTCGGTCGCCCTATTTCTTTGCCACTTTTGGTGGCAAAAGTGGCGCAAAAGCCACGCACCGCATCTCTAGCGGGAGCAATACTCGCAAAACCTAAAATGAACGCTGCGCGGGCAAAACATTTGCCGTCTATGTTTCTTAACGACTTTCCGCCACTTGCTCGTCACGACCGCACAAGGCGGTCGCTTATCCGCCGACGATGCAAGTGCGATTCTCACAGACCCCCTCCCCCTTTGGGCTCTCCCCCCCTAACTTAGGGGAGGGAGGCGGCAATGCGTTAAGGGCTGCAATCACTCTCCCAAACCCCACAACCACATTCTCCCCTTGAGTTAGGGGGAGATGTCGCATCGCGACAGAGGAGGTTTGTACTCCCCCTCTAAGTTAGAGGGGGTGCCCGAAGGGCGGGGGCGTGTGTCCGGAAAGGTTTGGAAAGAGTGAAAAAAATTTCAGAAAAATCTCTGATTGTCCACCTCCTCTCGCACAAAAACAAAAAAAGCAGAGGGGTTGCCTCTGCTTGGGGTGATGATATGCCTTGCGAAAGTTGTTGCCGGCGAACTATTATAAACTAACATTTTGTTGTTTCTTATTGGATTTCTACATCAAACCACAACCAACATCCTCAAATAGTTCATCGGTCTGTGTTGTTTCTTATTGGATTTCTACATCAAACCACAACGGCAATATTGCCCACTAGTATAAATAAAAAGTTGTTTCTTATTGGATTTCTACATCAAACCACAACTTTAAGCAACAAATTAGTATGCCAACGGAAGTTGTTTCTTATTGGATTTCTACATCAAACCACAACTTTACAGCGGATAGACTACGGACCTCTCTGGTTGTTTCTTATTGGATTTCTACATCAAACCACAACACACACATTTACAATGATTTACAAAAAGTTGTTTCTTATTGGATTTCTACATCAAACCACAACACGGATTGCCTCCTAAAAAAACACAGGACTGTTGTTTCTTATTGGATTTCTACATCAAACCACAACTCTTCAAGTTTGGCGAGTTTGGGGTCGTGAGTTGTTTCTTATTGGATTTCTACATCAAACCACAACATGAAACTCTCCGATCTTAAAGTCGGTGCGTTGTTTCTTATTGGATTTCTACATCAAACCACAACAAATGGTTTAGGAAAAAAATTTGTTGATAAGTTGTTTCTTATTGGATTTCTACATCAAACCACAACATGGCATTACCGCATCAATCTGTGCGTTAAGTTGTTTCTTATTGGATTTCTACATCAAACCACAACTCCGATGAAATATCCTTTAATGAGCCTACAGTTGTTTCTTATTGGATTTCTACATCAAACCACAACTAACAATTGATTCGACTTTTATTACATCCTGTTGTTTCTTATTGGATTTCTACATCAAACCACAACATTGCCGACAATTGGTTGGAGTTCAAGGGAGTTGTTTCTTATTGGATTTCTACATCAAACCACAACTCTTCTCGAAAATGTCTGGTTTGCAAGAATGTTGTTTCTTATTGGATTTCTACATCAAACCACAACGCCGGCGATGTTAGTTGGTAATTTCCAAGAAGTTACGCCGATATAATGGCGAACAAAATGGCTCCCAAGGCTCCTGCGAAGTGGTTTTGATGTGATATTTTGAATCTTACCGCTACAAATGTACAAAAATAAAGGAAATAAACTCGTAATAGCCCACAAATTATCTCTAAAAAAACTCCAATTGTTGGGGTGTTGTAGGTCTTGTTCGCTCAACTTTGCCCCAAAAATTTTGTATTTCGCTATATTGTTTGTCCGTTACACTCAAAATGCTTGTAAATCCCGAAGGGGGCATTGATGATCGCACTCGCTTTATGTGGACATTCATATTCTCCTTGGATGGGCAATGGCGCACATAGACCGAGTATTGCATCATCGAAAACCCATCTTTCTCCAATGCTTTACGAAATTGAGCCGCATCTTTTCGCTCCTTTTTCGTGGTTGTGGGCAGGTCAAAAAACACAAATAACCACATAATATGATATGCATTTAGGCGTAGTTCAGGCATCGTCACCAATATTTATTCCAGCAACGGATAGGATAGTTTTTTTGCATCTCCCTCAAAACACTTCGCTAATGAAGCGGTTGTGGTTGTTAGCCCCACCTCCAATGGTCGCAATACCTTACCAAAGCGGGTGTCGGTATAGAAAATGTGTATAAGGTCTGCTTTAACTTGTTTTGTCAGTTCTCGCTCACCATTGGCATAGAGGTCAAAAACTATCTCGTCTACAAATGGTCGATAAGGCTCCATAATGTCATCTGCCAATGGGAATGCATTGTTGCGATTACGATGGAAAATACCAAAGGCGGGGAAAAGTCCCGATCCCATCAATGCTCTTGCAACCGCAGCACGCAGGAGTGTGTAGCCATAGTTGAGCAAGTTGTTGGGCGAGGAGCCTTCTCGCTGACGGATAAAATCCTCGCCAAAGAGTTCGTTCCAGTAAATCTTGGCAGCAATGCCCTCCCTATTGTCGCTGTCGCCACTTTTGACATTGGAATAGTATGGCTTCAGTTTGTCGCCATCCTTGCCCAATTTGTTGAGTAGTGCCGCTTGGTTACGGATTTTTGCCTCAACCACCTGCTTCCATAGTCCCTTTTTGAGTGGTTCGCTCGCCTCAATTTGGGCACGATATGTTTCTCCTTGCGTGGTGTTGCTATCAAGGTTGAGCAACATGGCATTGGGCATAAAGTTCTCCCCGCAGATAATAACTGCTGCATTGTTGTCCGAGAGGGCATTGAGTAGTGGTAGCGTGATATTTATCTGCTGATTTTCGAGCACTACAAAGCCAATATCTTCAATAGGCACACTATTTTTCACCTCGGGCATTTGGCGCGTGGTGACAATGAGTTGGTTGTTTCTCAGGCTCAAATCGAGTGGTGTGGAGAAAAATAGCGTGCGCTTCAACATAGTAGTTAAAATTTATGTTTGAACTTTATCTCGCCCGTAACTGTCAATTCAAAGTCGTAGCCTTCGACAAGAGCATTGAATTGAGTGTGTAGTACATTTATAATTGGTCTATACTCTTCATCTATTTTCCATTCTCCGTTTTTTGCTTTTAACTCACTTGCGGGCTTGGCTTCTTGATGATGTTTAAGAGTTAATGAACCATATGTATATTTTTTCTGCACCAGTTGAGAACTCATACCTTGTACCTTATACAACCTCTTTACAAGGTCGGCTTTGGTGCACTCATTCAACTCCTCGGGCGAGTTTTCGTAGAAGAGTACCATTGTGCCAGTACGGAGAATATATTTGAGGGTAAGCCCATCTCTTTGTGGTGGAACAAGGATGTCATAGTCGCTCTTGCCATTATAGAAGTGTGCTGCTTCGAGGTTATTAACAATCTCAAAACCGCGTTTCGTCTTACCCTTTACCTCGCCCTCATAGATAGCCATACAGTAGTTGCTGTCATTTGCCACATAGTAACTTTGCTTGTGCTCATGGCGAGATTGGTCACGGTGAGGTTTGAGGTGGATAGGAGAAGTAACCGAACCTGCATAGATTCTAACCTTCTTGATATACACGCCCTTTTCGGGGTTGAACAATATGGGTTCCGCCATCGCCTTTTTGAAATCTCCGCCCTCGCGAACAATAGCTGCCTTAACACATTCGCGTACAGCATCGTCAACAATTTTCTCAACATCGGCAGGTTGGAGTGCGTCCAACGACTTGCGTACTACATACTTTATCTCATCGTCACGCTTTATGGCACCATAGAAGGTCTGCATGTGCAACGATCCACGCGCAGTGTCGCCTTGTGCATAGATAATTTTGCCCGCCTCGTTGCGTTTCACCTTGCCACGCACACGCACAGCCTTTTTGCTATGTTTAGGAAGGTTGTTTGCAGTGTGATGCGATACAAGCAACTCCTCAGCAATAGCCTTAACATCCTCGGTGAAGGTATCCCACGGCTTGGGCATCTGGGGTTTCTCGCTCTTGCCATAGTGGTAATATTCCTCCTGCCTTTGATAGTGTGACCACTCATCATACTCCTTGCGCCCGATGCAGGCAATGGTGATGGCGTCAATGCAGTGGTGGATGTGGTTGATACGCTCCTTCTTTGAGTACTCTTCCTGCAACCCCCACATCTTGCGGAAGTCAGCAGTGGTCGAACCCTTGACAACATATACCCTCTCGAATGCCGATTTGAGATAGAGCCTTGCATAGCGACCAATAATGCCAATATCAACACCCTGACGGTTGCTAAAACCTTCCGGCACTTCAGTCATTGTGAAGCGTGAAAGTTTCCCTTTCCAATAGTCCAACTCCATAGCAAGGCTGTGTCGGGCTGTGATAGCTTTGTCCTTTGCCTCCTTTGTTGTTGCGCCCTTGGCAGCGCGAATTTTTGCCTGAATTTGTTTTTCCAAGTCTTCAATTGTCTTTTCCCAGCCCAACTCCTCAATGCGAGCCATAATGGCAGAGTGGTTGGCAAGTTCCGAAGGAAGTTTGCCTCTCTTAATATCTCGGTTGAACTGATTTTGGCAGAGGGTTTTGTTCATCTGCGAGTTGTCTCCACCTCGCGAACGAGGTGCGGTATGCTCAATGTCATACTTTGGGTTTTCACCCAAGAAGTCACAAATACCAATTGTGTCGCCCGTGTAGAGGCAGGTGGCGTTTTGCTCCTTCCAAAGTTGATATTTCAAAATGTCGGTTTCGGAGGGTTCAATATCGCATCCACACTGCTCTTTGTAGAGTTTTTTGATATTGTCGGCGTAATCTTTGTGCCTTTTCTCAATATCACGCTGGTATTGCTCGATGGCTTTGCGCTTGTTGGCGTTGTTGAGTCCTCGTGCGAACTCAATGTTGATTTTGGTTTCGCTGTCAATTTTACCCTCTTTTAATAATTGATTAACCAACGCACGAAGGCGGAACAATGCGCGCATTGCCATAGGATTGCGTACCGAGGAAGTGCGAGGAGAGCCCAAGAGTCGCAAACCATCCTTGTTGGGTTTAACCTCTGGATAGGTCTCTATCATTGAAGGGTGGTAGAGTTTTGTCATATCAACCTCATCGCCATATAGCCCACAATCAAGTAGGGCACTATAAATAGCCTGTTCCTTGGTGTCGCCAACCTTTGTGTGAGTATAATTGGCTATGGTATCTGCAACAAAATCCTCGATGTGGTTTCGTTTTTCAGCATCGTTCCACACCTCTGCAGGAACAACTTGCGAGAGGTTGGCGAGAAATACAGCTTCGTCATAGCGGAAGCCTCTTCGCAAATAGGGTAGAATTTTGTTTATCGCACAAAGACTCAGTGAGGCGTACTCCTGCTGGAGTTTGATTTCGCTGAATTGTTTCGCTTGTTCATCGTTGAGTTGTAAATTTGTTCGCGCCCACTCTTTGAGGCTATCGTTGTTGTCAAATGAGAATAGCACATGCCAAATATCATTGACAATTTGCTCTCTTGTTTTGCCTTCTCCTTTCATATACAACTCACAAATGGCATCTTCCCACTCTTCGACAAAAATGCCGCGTAGTTGAGCCGTAACAGGGCAGCCCGACACAGAGGTGCTTATAGGGAAATTAAAGCGGTATGCAGCCTCCATCTTATCACTCTCGTGGGCATAACTACCTTTGCGTTTGCCTGCAATGGCTTTGGCAATGTCCTCAAAGTCGAAGTGGGGCTTACTCTTGCGGAAGAAGAGAGGAAGAGCCTTCTCCACCTCCTCTTCGTTGAGGGGACGGTAGGTGGTATCGCTTGGAGATTTGATTTTTATATTGTTGATAAACGACCACATCCTATACTCCTCAAATCGAGGGTGGGAGATGGGGCAACGAGCCTTGCCTTTCTCGAAAGTACAACCTCCCACCAAGCCCTTCTGTGATTTCAAAGGGCGTTGGTAGAATATGGCTCGTTGAAGAGCTTTGCGTAACTCCGCAGAAAGATTTTGTTTCTCACAAATGGCAGTAAACTCTTTGAGGTAGTGATCTTTGCGAGAGGTGTAGTGCTTGCGAATGTTTTCGCCCTTATTATAAAGTTGGTAGAAGTAGTCGCCAATATACTCACACCCCTCTTGTTCCATCGCCTTGCTCAATTCTCCAATGGCTGTTGTAACCTTTCCGCTCTCTTTCTCATCGGTTTGGTCTTTGCGATTGGAGAGAAAACCTCTGCGCTGTGCAAGATGATAGAGCGCACGACCAAGCAGATGGCGGTCTAATTGACTGCTCATATCAAGTTCTTGATGGAGGGCTATGTGGCGGTCGTGGTATGGATTTTTATCCTTGTTGTCATCGGTGCGCTGCCACAGCAAGAACTCCTCGTTCATGGGGTAGCGCTTGTTGTAACGCCAATCATCGAGTTCCTCTTTGGAGATGGATGGGCATAGGTCGTGCTCTACGAGCACTTTGAGCAACTCTATTTTGCGTAGTCGGCGGCGGGCGTAGTGGCGGCGAAGTGCACGGGCATCTGTGCGTTTCTTTACCATAGGTTCTTCGCCAGATTTCGTGCGATTTATACCCTCTTGGAAAATATCAACACCTTTGTCTAAAAGGGTGTAGCCACAATCATTCTGTTCTGTGATAGCCCAACCGATTGAGTTTGTACCAAGGTCGAGTCCGAGTACTTTTGTCATAGTAGTTTGCGGTTTAATTTCCCGAAAGGTAGCAAATAAATTTGGATAATGGAAAAATATGTATAACTTTGTAGTGTAAGAATTTCTACATCTTACCACAATAAGGCTATATGCCGAAGGTCTTAGAACCTGTGCTCCCGCTTCGGTGGATAAGAGCAACCCTCACTTCGGTGGGGGCTTTTTTTGTGTAATTGCAGTTTGAGGGTTTAGGCATATTGGGTTTATTGATGCATTCCACAGTTCAAGAGGCTATTTTCCCAAATCCAACTTCAACAATTAGCGTTAGTGTGATGCAAGTTGTAAACAAGAAAAAAACGAGTGCATATCGTGCCGCAGATACTAGGCTTGTAAAAAAATCCCTCCCGCAGATTACCGAGTGTAAAAGCGGGAGGGATTTTTGCGCCAAACAGATGAATAAGTCCGCAGGTTTCCGAGCGTAAATAAGGATTTTGAGCACAAGCGTAACGCAAAAAGCACCCACAAGGCACGCTCGCTATTCAGAGAATTCGACTGCGTTACTATAAGCGTCCCACTTGTCGAGCACCGCGCGGAAATCCTCGGGTAGTTCTGAGTCTAAATACACCTCTTGTTTGGTCGTGGGGTGGATAAAGCCCAGACAGCGGGCGTGGAGTGCGTGGCGAGGCATCAGTGCAAAGCAATTCTCCACAAACTGTTTATACTTGCTGAAAGTGGTGCCCTTCAAAATTCTATCGCCACCATATCTCTCGTCGTTGAAGAGCGGGTGACCGATATGTTGCATGTGTACGCGGATTTGGTGTGTGCGTCCCGTTTCGAGCCTGCACTCAACGAGCGTCACATAGCCATAGCGGCGCAGCACCTTATAGTGTGTAACGGCGTGCTTGCCATAACTGCCATCGGGGTATGCCGCCATATTCATAGGGTCGGTCTTGCTTCTACCCACATGTGCCACAACCGTACCCTCATCTTCCTCGAAGTTACCCCACACGAGTGCCAAGTAGCGGCGTGTGATGGTGTGCTCAAAGAATTGGTGGGCAAGGAAGGCGTGGGCGTACTCCGTCTTGGCGACAACGAGCAGACCCGAAGTATTCTTATCTATGCGGTGTACCAAACCTGCGCGGATATCTCCCCTACCCTCCTCGAAGAGTTCGCTCTCTCGGAGGTGGTAGGCAAGCGCATTAACGAGCGTACCGTCCCAATTGCCGTGCCCGGGGTGGACAACCATACCCGCGCGTTTGTTCACTACAAGCAGTTGGTCGTCTTCGTAGACTATCTCGATGGGGATATTCTGAGGCACGAGCGTTGTGTCCCTCTTGGGATAGGGCATAACAATCGATATGCGCTCCAAGGGCTTAACTTTATAACTCGATTTGACGGGTTTACCATCGACCAAGATGTTGCCACAATCGGCAGCCGCCTGTATACGGCTACGACTGCACGCCTCCATGTGAGTTGCAAGGTAGCGGTCAATACGCATCAGCGACTGCCCCTTATCAACCACAATGGCAAAGTGCTCATAAAGACCATCGCCCTCTTCGCCCTCGGCGAGGTCGTCATTCTCCAACTCGGGCTCGGAGAGCCTATCAAATTCGCGCGACTTCATATCTCCTCTACAACTCCTCCTCGTCAAGTTTCAGCACAACGGAGATTGCTCGTCCTTGTCGTACCTCGGTTTCGGGCAGAGGCGACTGCACCGAAACCCTCGCGGCATTCTGCCCTGCCATATCAAGTATACCCTCATAGGTTACCTCTCCCAAGTTCAGACCCATATCCCAGAGGGTGTTCTTAACCTCCCTGAGGGTCATACCCGTAAGGTCGGGCACCAACTCCAAGCGCGAGCGATTGCCGCCCACAACGAGTGTCACCTTTGAGCCTACGGGGGCCATAATGGTCGTATCGGCAGGTATTACCTCGCCATAGAGGCTCTGCGAGATGACATAGTTGTTTGCCAAATCCTCGACATACTCCAACTTGTCTATTTCGAGTCCTGCGGTCAGCAGGTTGCTCTTAGCCTGACGCAGCGAGTAGCCTGCCACATAGGGCACAGCCACTGTGCGCTGCTGAGAAGCGTTGATGGTGACATAGACCTTCCTGCCACTCTTTACCTTATCCTTGCCTGCCGAAGGACGCTGTTCGAGCACCACACCACCTGGGTAGAGGGGTACATAGAGCGAATCATTGACCACAATTTCGAGTCTACCCTTGCGAGCAGCCCTCTCGGCATCCACAAGCGTAGAGCCTACAAAATTGGGCACATCCTTATTCTGACCATGGCGCGTAAGGATGCCCAGCAGAATGTTCACAACAAACAAAATGATGACCAGCAGACTCACAGCCAACACAATGTTGCGCAGAAGGCTCCTTACAACGCCTTCTTCTCTCTTTTGGGTTGTTTTCTTTGTTGTTTTCGATGATGTTTTCTTCATTTTATTTTCAATTATTAAAGGCTCTAAGAAAAGTTTTGTCAATTCTCGTTCTCGACGATGAGTTTGCACAAACGCTCCCTTGCGCGGTGGATTTGTGTTTTGACCGTACCAATAGGAAGTCCCACCTGTGCAGCAATCTCCTCGTAGGAGAGTTCTCTCACAAACCTCATCTCTGCCATTTGTCGGTACTTCTCGGGGAGCGATGCCATACAACGCGCTATCTGCACGCCGTGTTGCTCGCTGATGATGCGTTGGTCGGGCTCCTCGTCGGTGGTGGGTGCGAGCGAAGGGGCACGATTGAGAGCCTCGATGGAGAGGTTGTCCCTGCGGCGACGCACATAGTCAATGAAGGTATTTCGTGCAATGGTGTATATCCACTGTCCGAAGGTATACTTGGGGTCGTACTTCTCCAAGTTGAGATAGACCTTCACAAAGGTATCCTGCACAAGGTCGTTGGCATCCTCCTTATTTCCCGCAGTGCGACCCATACAGAGGCTATAAATCTCCTCGCGATAGCGTTTGAAGAGTGTTTCAAAAGCCACCGAGTCGCCATCGAGAGCCAGCACAACAAGTTGTGCATCCGAGAGTATTATGTATTTTTCTATCTCCATTTATACTTAGGAACAAATTTTCGCCATACGGCCAGCACAGCCTCAACCGCGGGGGCTACAAGGTCGTAGAGCCACCACATCGAGAGAAATCCTCGCTCCGAGAGGCGGCGCGATATGCGTTTCATCTGCCACCAAAGGAGTACAAACCTCAACAAGAGAAGTCCGCCAGCCACCATCTTGGAATAGGGAGGCAAAATCACTGCCACAACCACCGCCAAGAGGAAAAACAGAGCCCTCGACCACAACTCCACACCGGTAGACCACTTTACCCTTGCGGGGTAGAAGCGGAAGGGGTACGAGGTGCGCAAGCGACGAGGAAACCACCAATCGAGTCCCGCCCACGAGCGTTCATCGAGAGTTGCGGAGCCTCCCATAATCGCCACCGTATTATTCCTGTTGGCAATCTTCTGCACAAAGAGGTCGTCTTCGCCCATATTGAGGTTCAGGTGGTTGAAACCCCTTGCCGAGAAGTATATCTGTTTCGTAAATCCAAGGTTGGAGAGCACTCCGCGGTGGGGTCGGTGGCGCACCGCTGTGGAGAGCCAGCGCACCGAGAGAGCCATATTAGCACACCTTATGGTCCTATTCCACATCGCCTTGCGCCCCATAAGAGAGGTGTAGCCCAGCACCACATCGTGCCCCACAAATCCGCGAGCCATAACCTCTGCCCAACGCTCCGAGCGTGGCGAGCAGTCGGGAAGTGTGAAGAGTAGGTTGTCGTAGCGTGCCGCCTTAATACCCACATTCAGTGCCATCTTCGTAGAGATGGGGAAGAGGGGGTCGGCAGCAAGGCGAGTTGTTGTGAGCCTATCGCCCCACTTGATACGCATCATTGAGAGTTGGTCGTTCACCTCCTTGTCGCCCGTAACATCCACAACAACAACCTCGTAGTTTTTGTGACGCTGCTCCAAAAAGAGCGGCAGACGGTCATCCAAAAAGCCGTGGTCTGCCTCGTAGAGTGGTATGATTACCGACACTCCCAACCCCTTAGCCTCCTCGGAGGGTGCGGGGTTACGGTAGCCACAAATGCGCCCGTAGACCACAAGGCAGTAGATGAGTTGCACAACAAACATCAACACCAAAAGTGCGAGTAATATGATGCTTATCTGCTCGCAACCCTCTACCAAGAAACCGCTCAAAAAATTCTCTCTCTCCATTAAAACGCAAATATAACCCACAAAGTTACTCATTTTTTTGGAAAATCCGTTACCTTTGTGCCACTATGAAATTTACACTGCAACATACCGACCCCGAAAGCAAAGCCCGAGCAGGACTTATCGAAACCGCACACGGCACAATCGAGACCCCAATATTTATGCCCGTAGGCACCGCAGCCTCCGTCAAAGGCATATTCCACCGCGACCTGAGGGAGGATGTGAAGGCGCAGATTATCCTCGCCAACACCTACCACCTCTACCTCCGCCCCGGTATGGAGGTTATTGAGAAGGCTGGCGGTGTGCATCGTTTCAGCACTTGGGACCGTCCCATGCTGACCGATAGTGGTGGTTTTCAGGTCTTTTCGCTCGCGGCAAGGCGCAAAATTACTGAGGAGGGAGTGCGTTTTTCGAGCCACATCGACGGCAGCAAACACATCTTCACTCCCGAAAATGTCATCGACACCGAGCGCACCATTGGTGCCGATATTATGATGGCTTTCGACGAGTGCCCCGATGGTAATAGCGACTACCACTACGCCAAACGCTCGCTCGAAATGACCCAGCGTTGGCTCGATAGGTGTTTTAGTCAATATGAGCGCACTTCCCCTAAATACGGCTATCATCAGTCGCTCTTCCCCATCGTGCAGGGTTGTACTTTCCCCGACCTGAGGGCTTCGGCTGCGGAGTTTGTGCAGCAGTTCGATGCCGACGGCTATGCTATTGGTGGTCTGGCAGTTGGCGAGCCCGCGCCCGTCATGTACGAGATGATTGAGGTTGTCAATGCCATTCTTCCCACCGACCGACCCCGCTACCTTATGGGCGTAGGTACGCCTATCAACATTTTGGAGGCGATTGAGAGGGGTGTGGATATGTTCGACTGCGTGATGCCCACTCGCAACGGCAGGAACGGTATGCTCTTCACCTCGGAGGGTATCATCAACATCCGCAACGAGAAGTGGAAAGAGGATTTTTCGCCCATCGACCCCAACGGAGCAAGTTTTGTAGATACCTTATATACAAAGGCCTACCTTCGCCACCTGACGATTGCAGGCGAGATGATGGCGGCACAAATCTCTTCGCTCCACAATGTGGCGTTCTACCTATGGCTCGTGGGCGAGGCTCGCAAACACATCATCGCGGGCGACTTCAAGCAGTGGAAGGATGTGATGGTCGTTAAACTATCGAGAAGGCTGTGATTTTTAGTGCATAAAGAGTAATTAGTAAAGAGTAATTTGGCGAGCCGAAATTCGGCTCGCTTTTTTTTGCAAGAGTCCTCATTGGGCATGGGTATTAAAAAAGATACCCATGAAGAACGGGAAAGCAATTCTCAATTTTTTTCAAACAATTTTCAATTTTCAACTTGGGGCTTTCAACTTTATTGGTATCTTTGTGGTTTGTAAGTCGCTTTGCATGGCAAAGAAAGTTATGGGAGATTATAGACTCGAAGAGAAAAACCGCAGGAGTTGGTGGCCAGGGTTCAAAATTCTGGACGGCTACATCACGCGTAAATTCCTCGGCACTTTCTTCCTTGCTATTGCACTGATTATCATTATTGTAGTAGTCTTTGACGCGGTAGAGAAAATCGACGACTTCATAGAGATGAAGGCTCCACTGAAAGAGATTATCTTCGGCTACTACATCAATTTTATACCCTACTTCATCAACCTCTTTTGCGGACTCTTCACCTTCATTGCGGTGATTTACTTCACTTCGCAAATGGCTGGCAGAACGGAGATTACGGCTATTCAGGCGAGTGGTGTGAGTTTCCGCCGCCTTTTGTGGCCCTACTTCCTCTCGGCAATGCTCATTACGGGCATATCGCTATTTTTGAACTTGGAGGTAATACCCTCGGCAAACGCCAAGCGTGTGGAGTTCGAGGGGCAGTATTTGCGCAAAAATCGTCGCGTACAGTACGAGCCTAACATCTTCCGACAGATTGAGCCCGGGGTCTTCGCCTATGTCCGCAACTATAACCCCTCAACCAACAAGGCATCGTTTATGACCATTGAGCGTTTCGATGGTAGCACTATTGTGGAGTCGCTCGAAGCGGGAGATGTGAAGTTCAACGACCAGACGGGACACTGGGAGGCTCCCAAATTTGTCACACATCGCTTTGTGGGCGAAGAGGATATTTTTGAGTTGCACGAAGAGAAATTGGACACACTCATAAACCTCTCGGAGCAGGAGTTGGGCAAGGTCGAAAACCTCATTACGACGATGAAGATTGACGAACTCAACGAGTTTATCGCCCAACAAAAGGAGAAGGGCTCGGATATGATAGGTATCTTCGAGGTGGAGCGTCAGAAGCGTTTCTCTTATCCGCTCTCGGTCTTCATTTTGACAGTTATTGGCGTGTCGCTCTCGGCTCGCAAGATGCGTAGCGGTACGGGTGTGAATATCGGTATCGGTGTGATACTCTGCTTTACCTATATTATGCTTGGTAGGGTCTTTGAGGAGGTCGCCAAGGGTCGCGAGGGGGCAATTGCGACACTCCTTGTGTGGCTGCCCAACATTGTTTTTGCGGTGATTGCCGCCTACATCTACCGCAAAGCACCGAAATAGAGTTGAAAGCGCGCTTTCAACTCTGGTCAAATGTCTAAGGTCTAAGGTCAAAAGACGCGGGCACGATGCACCCGAAAAAATATAAGCCTTAGGTCGGTTAGACATTGGACATTAGACATTAGACAAACAAAATTATATAAGTAACCTAAAAACAAACTAAAAAAACTATGATGGACATTACAATGGCTCAGCTTTCGGGTAAGACCCGCGAGGAGCACGACCTTTTGGGCTGGAAACAGATTCCCGAGGAGTATTACTTTGGTGTGCAGACTATGCGCGCTGTGGAGAACTTCCACATTTCGAGGGTTAAACTCTGCATGTTCCCCGAGTTTATCAAGGCCTTGGCAGAGGTTAAGGCTGCGGCTGCTATGGCTAACCGCGACTTGGAACTTATGGATGCCGAGGTTGCCGAGGCTATCGTGAAGGCTTGCAAGGAGGTTGCCGAGGGCAAACTCGATGCTCACTTTGTGGTTGATATGGTGCAGGGTGGTGCCGGCACCTCGACCAATATGAACGCCAATGAGGTTATCGCCAACCGCGCACTCGAACTGCTCGGTCACGCTAAGGGCGAGTACAAATACTGCCACCCCAACAACCATGTAAACCTCTCGCAATCGACCAACGACGCATATCCTACCTCGGTGAAGATTGCTACCGTTAGGAGTATCGACAAACTCATTGAGGCTCTCAGAGCACTTGTCGCTTCGTTTGCCAAGAAGGGCGAGGAGTTCAAGGATGTTATCAAGATGGGTCGTACCCAGTTGCAGGATGCAGTGCCTATGACCCTTGGTCAGGAGTTCACCGCTTATGCCGCAACTCTCGCAGAGGAGATTGACCGCTTGGAGCAGAACAAAACTCTTCTCTATGAGCAGAATATGGGTGCTACGGCTATTGGTACGGGTATCAACTCCGACCCCGACTACCCTGCAATTTGCTGCAAATATTTGGCAGAGGTAACAGGTCTTCCTATGGTTGTGTCGCCCAACATGATTGAGGCAACCAACGACACCGGTGCTTTTGTTATGAACTCGTCGGCAATGAAACGCTTGGCAGTGAAACTCTCGAAGATTTGCAACGACCTTCGTTTGATGTCGAGTGGTCCTCGTTGTGGTTTGAACGAGATTAACTTGCCCCCCATGCAACCCGGCTCGTCGATTATGCCCGGTAAGGTAAATCCCGTTATTCCCGAGGTGGTAAATCAGGTGGCATTCCGTGTTATTGGTAACGACCTGACCGTAACCTTCGCAAGCGAGGCTGCACAGTTGGAACTCAATGTTATGGAGCCCATCATCGTTCACTCGATGTTCGAGAATGTTGATATGCTCATCAACGCAATGAACACCCTCCGCGAGAAGTGCGTAGACGGCATCACTGCCAACGAGGAGGTTTGCAAACGCCTTGTTTACAACTCTATTGGTTTGGTTACTGCTCTGAACCCCTACATCGGCTACGAGAACTCCACCGCACTTGCTAAGGAGGCTCTCGAAACAGGCAAGGGTATCTACGACCTTGTTTTGGAGCACAACCTTATGAGTCGCGAAGAGTTGGACAACCTTCTCAAACCCGAGAATATGGTCAAACCTCGCAAGTTCCCCAAACAGTAGTTTGAGTGTTGGGCATCGTAGTAATTAGCAACAACACGACAGACGGTAAACACCCCAAAGTTGAGCACTTTGGGGTGTTTTTGTGTCTTTGTGACAAGTTTTTTATATGGTTGAATAGCGGAGTAATTTAGGCAAACCGACAGCAATCTTATTCATTTAGTATTACTTTCGCACCACTTAAAAAATAACTCAGGTTGGTTTAGTAACTTAACAGAGAAAATCTATGGTAAAAGAGAATCTTATAAGAATGTACGAGGAGAGTTTCCGCACCAATGCCGAACTTCCCGCCCTTACCGACTATTTCAAAAAGACAACTCTCACATATTTCCAACTTGCCGAGATTATTGCAAAATACCATCTCGCATTTGAGAAATACGGCATCAAGGCTGGCGACAAAATCGCCCTCATTGGTCGCAACACTCCCCGTTGGGTGACGACCTACGCCGCAACCATCACCAACAGTTGTGTTATCGTGCCCATTTTGCAAGACTTCAACCCCATTGATGCCACCAACATTGTAAACCACTCCGACTCGCGTATTCTCTTCCTCAGTCAGGATTTTTGGGAGAAGATAGATGTTGAGAAGTTCGAGCAGTTGGAGGCTATTGTGGAGTACGAAACAATGAATGTCCTCTGGGAGCGCAACGAAGGCTCTCTCTCCTCGATTTTGAACTCTATCGACACTCTCTTTGAGGAGCGTTACCCCGAAGGTTTCAAGATTGAGGATATCAAATACCCCGAGGTACCCAACGACAGAGTCTTCATCATCTCCTACACATCGGGAACTACCGGTCTTAGCAAAGGTGTAATGCTGACGGTAAACAACATTACCGCCAATGTGGCTTTCGCTATCGAGTACAAGTTCCACTACCGCGGCTCGCGTGTGTTGGGCATCTTGCCCCTCGCTCACGCCTTCGGTTGTGCATTCGATATGCTCACACCCCTTGCAACAGGCTCGCACATCACCCTGCTTGGCAAGTTGCCCGCAGCACCTATCCTGCTCAAAGCACTCAAAGATGTTAAGCCCGACTTGTTGCTGACCGTACCTCTGTTGGTCGAGAAGATTATCAAAGGTAAGGTTATGCCCACCTTGCAGAAACAGCCCGTCAAGACCCTTGTAAAAATTCCTCTGCTCAACAAAGTTGTGTACAAGAAGGTACGCACACAGTTGATGGAGGCTTTTGGTGGTGCCCTGACGGAACTTATCATGGGTGGTGCAGCCCTCAATAGCGATGTTGAGAAGTTGCTCAAAAAAATCAACCTACCCTACACCGTTGGTTACGGTATGACCGAGTGCGCACCTCTGATTTGCTACGCACACCACACCGAATACAAGTCGCTATCGTGCGGTAAATTGGTCCCCGGTATGGAGATGAAGATTGACTCCAACGACCCCTACAATATCCCCGGTGAGATTTGTGTCCGTGGCGAGAATGTTACCGCAGGTTACTACAAAAACCCCACCGCTACCGAGGCAGTCTTTGACGAGGAGGGTTGGTTCCACACCGGCGATATGGGCGTTGTGGATGCTGCTACTAACTGCTTCATTCGCGGACGCTGCAAGACTATGATTCTCTCGAACAATGGTCAGAATATCTACCCCGAGGAGATTGAGGCAAAACTCAACAACTTGGAGGCTGTCGTTGAGTCGCTCATCGTTGAGGAGGAGGGCAAATTGGTTGCCTTGGTTGTTCCCAACTACGAAATGGCACAAAAGGAGGGTTGGAGCACAACCCAACTGAAAGAGAAGATGGCAGAGAACCTCACCAAACTCAACACCCTTGTTGCTCCCTACGAGAGGGTGTCGGCAATAAAGTTGTGTGCTACGGAGTTTGAGAAGACTCCTAAGAAGAGTATCCGTCGCTACCTCTATCCCAAGGCTGCGAAGATTGTTTCGTAGTAAAAAACGCGTCTAAGCGACGACTTTGGGCGTTGCACTGCGATAAATCTCCCCCCTCGTTTGCGTTTAGCAAACTGCGGGGGAGATTTTTTTGTGTGCCTAAAATCCGCTCGCTTATATTGAGTTTTTTGTCGACCGTCGACCGACCGTGGAACCCCTGTAATCCCTATGACCCTTGGTTGTTTTAGCCAAGGATACCAAGGGTAACAGGAGAAACAGGAAAAACAGGAGAGTTTGAGAGCAGACCTTTTTTCGGGGAGGGGTGAGGCTCTCCGCAAGGAGAGCGGCGGGCAAAAGAATAGCCCACTCAAACTTGTTTGAAAGTGGGCTGTTGTTTTGGCTGCCGCACTATCTACAAAGATAGCCACACCTCACCGCAAAGTCTACACTAAAAGTTTTTGGGCGACTTTTTACAAAAAGTCGCGAAAAAAAACTAAACTCCAAAGATGGTAGCGTAGGACATTTGAGCCGCAGCCGCATCGGGCAGGCAAGCCAATGCGTAGGCTGGCACAGCGATAATCATTTCGGAGAGTGTCCCGCAAATATGGTCGAGGGTTCTCTCCTCCTTTTGCAGTGTGGGCAGTGTGGAGGGCAGCAGTGCGCCAAAGGCTCCTATGCGCCCAAGTCGTTGTATTCTATTTTCGGGGGCTTGCGAGAGCCTTAGGAAGCCTGCTATGGGGCAACTCTCCTGACGATATACCGCGCCCTTGCCGCTCCAAGGCGAGCCGTAGACCCTCACCTCGCCACTCTCCAACACCCTCACAACGGGACCGTCGTCGTTGAGTCTTTCGGTGCCCTCGATGTTTTCGAGCCAAAGGCGTGTGTGGGTACTCTTGCCCGTGCCGCTCTCGCCCAGACACATCACTGCACGACCACTCTTCATAATAACCGAGGAGTGGATAAGGAGCGTCTTGTGGGGTAGCGTTGCAAAGGAGTATGCAAAGCAGAGTGCGTGGTCGAACATCACACTGTCGGACTGCCTACCCTCGCCAAAGAGGTTTGCCCTATACTCCGCAACCTCGCCCTCCTCCACAAAGGGGCATACGATTGTCGCCTCGCCCACCGAGCGTATCGTAAGGCGGTACTCTTCGGAGTAGATACACAGCGTGCAGTTGCCCGACTGTAAGTCGTAGTCGAAGGTCTGCAACGGCTCATCGGTACGAGGCTCCACCTCGGCATCGAGCACCACACGGAAGAGCACCTCGCCTCCTTCGGTTGTCACAAAGGGGCGGAAATTGCGAGGACAAGGCACTGGGCGACACATCGCACCCATCGCCAACTCGAAAATATGGTCTGCAACAGATAGTCTTAACATTCGAATTGAAAATTGAAAATTGAAAATTAAGGTGCGCCCTCTAAGCGCGGGTATTAAAAAGACACCCGTGAAGTTGGGGGACTTAGGGCGGTTAACGGTAGGCGGTTGACAGTCGACCTCTCCAATGGCGAGTGGGTTTTGTGGAGGGATTTTTGTGCCAAATTTTAGGAGGGAGTCCGCAGTTTACTGGGCGTAAATGAGGAACTCACTCTCTGAAATTTGGTGCAAAAAGCACCCACAAGGCACGCTCGCTACTCGTTGACAAGGTCGGCAGTGCGCAACATCTCAATCCACTTGGCGGCATCGAGGAGTGCAATCTCGCGCTCCACCTCATACTCGGCAGTGAGCATATCGGCAACCTTGTCGGCGTCGAACTCCTCGTCATGCAACTGCTCCCAGAGCCACTCGCTGGTGGGGTTAAGCGAGATAATGTTGGTCATCTTCACATTTTGTGTACCCATACGGACAATAACACTCTCGCCCGCAATTTTACGAATCTTGTAGTCGGTTTTAAGTCTCATATCTATTTGCAAATTTTATGTTTCAAATCCAAAGCCAGCGTGCGCACCCACTTGCGAGCAAGGCTCCGCGCCGAGCGTATGCGCCACCCCATACTATTATATTTAATGGTCGCGCCACCATCCAACATCACCTCCGTAACATAAGCCACCACATCCCCATGGGTCACAATCTCCTCAATGCGATAGTTGCCATCGCCCTCCATGGTGAGCCTTGCGCCCTCCATTCGGCGAAGTCGGTGGAGAACATGCCTCCCCTTGTAGCGGAAGAGTACAACCATACCTTCGCGCAGAGCCCCCTCCGCCAACGGCGAGAGCACCACAACATCTCTCTCGTTCCGCAGAAATGGACGCATGCTAAACCCCTTGACGGTCATCTCCACGCTCCGCCCCTCGGCAAGCATCTCCTCAACGCTCGCAAAGAACAACTCGTTTGGTATGATCTTTCTTCTCTCCATTCTTCTTTTTTGTCAAATGTCTAAGGTCTAATGTCCAACCGACCTAAGTCAAAAAACATTTTCGGACAACTTGTTGTCCGCGACTTTTGACATTTGTCGTTTGACATCAAGTTGTAGTGCGTTACAACTCGATGATACGATCGCAGAAGTCGAGCGTGCGTGCATTGTGCGAGATGAAGAGGATTGTCAGGTCGCGGTTGCTCTCCGACAACCCCGCAACTGCATCCACAACCTCCTTCTCGGTCCTCTCGTCGAGCGAAGAGGTCGCCTCGTCGAACATCAGCACCGAAGCCTCCTTGTAGAGTGCGCGGGCAATGCCTATTCTCTGGCGCTGACCGCCCGAAAGACGGCAGCCTGCCTCTCCCGTAATGGTATCGACTCCTTCGGGCAACGAAGCCACAAGGTCACTCAGCCTTGCCGCCTCAATAGCCGCCATAAGTCTTTCGTTATCAATATTTTCCCTCTCCACACCGAGTGCTATATTCTCGGCAATGGTCTGGTCGGGGATGAACAAATCCTGTGACACATAGGCAACATTATTTTGCCACATACGCCTCTTCAAGGGGGTGTCTACCGCCTTGCCATCGACCACAAGTTCGCCCTCGGCAGGAATAAAAAGTCCGGCGAGGAGGTTGAAAAGTGTGGTCTTGCCCCTACCCGAAGTGCCCTGAATACCAACCCTTTCGCCCTTGCGCACAGCAAGCGAGTAGCCATCGAGAACCCTCTCTGTGGGGTTGTAACCAAACGACACTCCGCGCAATTCGAGTTGCTCATCAAAGGGGAGTTTTTCGGCTGTTTGTGGCGTGGGCTCAACCTCGCCCGAGAGTTCCTCCGAGAGCAGATCCACGACATAGGAGGTACGCTTATACTCTGTCCAGCCACCCACGATTCGACTGATGGAGGGGACTATGCGGTAGGCGGCAACGGCAAAGACTCCAAGGAATACTTTGAGCGAACTAACCGAGTAGCCCATGCCGATACCGAGGATGATGACCGCCACAACGCCCAGCACCAGAGAGAACTCCACCACATAACTCGAAGCGGCACGCATCCTCATAGCCCTCAGCGAGTAGTAGCGGAGCGAGTCTATACCCTTAGCAAAACGCTTTGCGATGGAGGGTTTTGCACCCGCAATTTCAATGTCGGCATAGCCTCTCAGAGCCTCATACATAGTCTTGTTTTGTCCCACTTGCAAGCGGTTTTCCTCCTTGCCATTCTCGACCATACGGCGGCGGATAATGCGCGAATAGAGGAGTGCTATGGGAACGAATACCACCACCGCAAGTGCCACAACCATAGGATTATAGAGGCTCAGCAGCGTCAGCAACGACACCACCACAATAATCTCCGTAAGGATGCCCAGCAAACTACTCACAACACCCGATGCGAAGCGGTGGCATACGGCATTGACATTATTGACGAGGGTTGTGGTATGGTGCGAGCGCACAAAGAGCAGACCGCGCGAGAGGTAGTTGTCGTACATCCTCTTCGAGAGGTCGGCATAGAGCAGGAGCATATAGCGAGCCCTAACCTGCGAGAGAGCCACGCCCACAACGCCTTTGAGCGCAATGAGAGCCACCACTGCCACACACACAGCCACCACAAAACTACCCTCGGAGGTAAAGCCGAGTGTATGGTAAATTCTGCCCACAAGCGCATTGTTGGTCACAATATTCTCATCGAGCACCACCAACAGCACCGACACAAGTGCCGCAATACCCAGCAGGTCTACCACAGCCGAGCAGAGTGCCGAAAGCACCATCTTCGGCAACCCGCGCCTGCGCTCTTTGGGGATTAAACGGTATATTTGTTTCTGTTTCATTGCTTTCTTTTTGTCTAATGTCTAACGCCCAATGTCTAACCGACCTAAGTCAAGAGTTTTTGTCTAATGTCTAATGTCCAATGTCTAACCGACCTAAGTCAAGAGTTTTTGTCTAATGTCTAATGTCCAATGTCTAACCGACCTAAGTCAAGAGTTTTTTTTGTTTTCGGACAACTTGTTGTCCGCGACTTTTGACATTAGACATTTGTCGTTTGACCGTGGGAATTGAGGCAAAGCCAATTTCCAACAAAGGTACAAATTTATTTGTGATTAAAGCCCCATTGGGCGAAGAAAAAGCGTTGTCTGTCTTTGTATTTAGGTAGAATGTTTGCAAAATCCAAAAAAAATCATAACTTTGCGCCAAACAGCGCAAACACAAAACACAAGAAAAACACAGCATAAACAACTAATAATTAACCAATTAAAACATTTATCACTATGAATTTCAAAAGATTGCTTTTGTTTTTGGCAGCCCCTTTGGCTCTTGTGATGAGTAGTTGCGAGCCTGACGGCCCCGTCTACACTAATCCTTCCATCTCCATTACTGATGCTGATGGTGCAGAGGCTACAGCTGTTAATTTCAGCGCAGAGGGTGGCGATGCTACCATCACCATCACTGCAACTCGCGGTTGGAGCATCTCCAAGCAGGCTACTTGGCTTGGCGTTACTCCTCTTACCTACACCAACGACACTATGGAAGAGAAGAGTGTCGATGTTAGGATCACTGTTGGTCCCAACGATGGTGGTCCCCGCACGGAGACTATCAAGGTTGTGATGGACAAGATTGAGAAGAACATCACTGTTGCACAGGCTGACAATGAGGGCAATACCTTGGGTCCCAAAGGCGCGGGTACTTTGGAAGAGCCCTACAACGTAGCTCGTGCAATGGAGATTATCCTTGCTGGTACCTACACCGAGGATATGGTTTACACCAGCGGTATCATCTCGCAACTTGGCGAGGATGGTCGTGAGCAGTATGGTAACTATACATTCTATATCTCGGATGATGGTACCACCGCAGGTCAGTTGCTCGCTTATCGTTGCAAATACCTCAATGGTAAGAATTTTACCATCTCCGACAATCTTGAAGTTGGCGATGAAGTTATCATTTGCGGTCAGCTTGTCAACTTCAAAGGCAACACGCCAGAGATTCAGAGTTGCTATATCGTATCTCACAATGGCGAGATGCCCGATGCTCCTGCTCTCAAAGAGGGTGTTTATGCTTCCGATGCTGCTTTTGTCTGCAACATCGACAACAGCAGTAAGTGCGTTTATAGTCTGGGTGACACCAATGTTGGTGGCAACGATGTGAGTGGTTTCAAACTCGGTACTGGTAGCAAGGCAGGTGTGTTCACTTCGCAGGCAATTGGTGTTTCGGGTGACAAATACCTCAACTTCTATGCTGTTGCTTGGAATGGTAAGAGCTCAACTCTCTACTGGCGTGTGAATGGTGGTGAGCCTATGAGTCAGACACTTGTTGCAAATGCGGGTGCTAACAACAACGCTCCCTATAATGGACTTGTTATTGCAGCAACTGACCACTACTCGGTTCAGCTCACAGGTTTGCAAGCAACCGATGTTATCGAGTTCTCGACCAATAGTTCATTCTCCGCAGCGGATGACGCAAAATCGGGACGCGCTATTGTTTTCGGTATTAAACTTACCGATGAGCCTCTTGCAGGCGAGAATAGTGGCGAAGGTGGCGGTGATAACACCGAGCCCGAGGTGCCCGAAAGTGTTGAGATTCCCGAAGGTGCAGTTGTTTGGACCATTGGCGTAGCTAACCAGACTTGGGCTGCTGAGACCGATGCAACTCTTGGTGCGGGTTATGCAGCTACCGTTGATAATCTGAAAGTTGGCTACTACAAGCACACTTCATCAACCGATGCAAAAACAGCATACGATGACCATATCCGCGTATACAAGAATTCGGCACTGGTAATCACTCCTCTCGATGGCAAGACCATTACTAAGGTAATTATGCTGTGTTCGGAGAGTGTTCAATACGAGGATAGCAATAGCCCTACCTACTACACATTTAATATGTCTGTGTCCGATGGCACTACCGCTGTTTGCAACCAAGAGAAGAGTTTTGTCGTTTGGGACGGTAATACGGAGAAATTTGAGGCTTACGCTGTTAATGGTCAGGTTCGTATCAAAACCCTTGCAGTTGTTCTCGAAGGCGAGGGTGGTGGTACCACCGAGCCCGAGGATCCCGAGGATCCCGAAGACCCCGAGACTCCCGTTGAGCCTACCGTAGCAACCATTGCAAGCATTGTGGCACTCGGTGAGGGCGCTACCGTTGCAGAGGGTACTTTCGTGGAGGGTGTTGTTATCTCCAACAGCGAACTCAACAACCTTACCTCCAAAAAAGGTCTTTACATTCAGGACGAGACCGCAGGTTTGCAGTTCTACTGCGGTGCAAACCACTCCTTCAAATTTGGCGACAAGGTGAAAGTAGACCTTTCGGGTCAGAAAACCGCTACATACAATGGCGCAGTGCAGATTAGCGGTACCACATTGGATAAATTCGAGGTTATCTCCTCGGGCAACGCTGTTGAGGCTAAGACTGTAACCATGGCAGACTTCCTCGCCAACAAATACGAGGGTCAGTACATCGCCCTCGAAGGTGTGCAGGTTGTTGATGCCGACCTTGCCAAGACTTGGGTCGTAGGTGGCAAACACACCTCCGTCAATATGGAAGACGCCGAGGGTAAAGCCTTTGTCGTTTTCTCTTCGAGCTATGCTTCCTATGGTGCTGAGACCGTTGCACAGGGCTCGGGTACCATCAAGGGTATCTCCTCCATTAACGTGAAAGATGGCGTTACTACAATGCAGATTATCTTCGCTCAGGCTACCGACTATGCAGGTCTTACTGGCGAGCGCTTTGGCGATGACAACACTGGCGAGGAGCCCGAGCAGCCTGAGGATCCCGAGGAGCCTACAATTGCAAAACTTACCGTTGCTGAGTTCTTGGCAAAAGAGAAAAATGAAAACGTTTGGTATGAACTTACCGGTGTTGTAAAGAATATCAAAAACACCACCTATGGTAACTTTGACCTCGTAGATGCTAATGGCGACAAAGTGTATGTTTACGGTCTTACCGCCACTAAGGTATCGAGCAACGACAAATCGTTCGCAAGCCTTGGTATAGTTGATGGCGACACCATTACCCTCATTGGTGTTCGTGATGACTACAATGGTACCGCACAAGTTAATGGTCCTGCATACCTTGTTTCGCACGAGGTAAATAACACTCCCCGCATTATCAGTCTTAGTCAGACCTCTTTGAACTATACTGCTGATGGTGGCGAGAAGACCGTCCAAGTAACTACCGCTGGCGAGGGTGGCACTTTGGCTGCTACCTCCGCTGCTGAGTGGCTTACCGTAAGCGTTGCAGACGGTGTTGTTACCGTTGTTGCAGCCGCTAACGAGGGCGAGGCTCGCGAGGCTGAGGTTACCGTAACCTTCGGCGAGGATAGCGCAACCGTAACCGTTGAGCAGGGCGGTGCTAATGATGCTGTTATTTCGACCGTAACCTACGATTTTAGTACCATAACAGGTAGTGTTCAGTATGCAAAAGAGACTCATGTTCTTGGTGAGGCTTGTACTTTGACCATTGAGAGTTGCCACATCAACACCCAGTTGCGTATTTATTCGAGCACGACTAATAATGGTTATGCAATCGGACAACTTACCAAAGGTCAGAAGATTACTGCACTTGGTTTTAATGCAGGCAACAAGATGGATACTTTGAATGTTTACGGTAGTACCGATGGTACCAACTGGACTCTCGTAGAGGGCGTAGCAATTACTTCCACCTCCTACTTGGATTACAGCGTAGACTTTGGCGACACCAACTACACCTATTTCAAACTTGATGTAGCGGGTACTCAACAGGTTCGCCTCACAACTTTGACCCTTAGTTATGCAGAGTAAAATATAGACTTTTGCACAGCATTAGGCTGAGTTATTTGCGGTGCGGTTGCCTTTTCGGGCGACCGCACCTTTTTTTGTGGCTTGGTGGCAGGGGTGGGATAGGAGTGATAGGAGTTACAGGGATTACAGGGATTACGGGAATAACAGGAATAACAGGGAGTTTTTCATTGGAGCCCTTGAATCCCTTGGTGTTCTTGGTGTTCTTGGTGCCAAAATCGCCTTCTCTGTATGTTTTTCGCGCGTGCGTGCGCACAATTCCAAAAAAAATCCATAACTTTACACCCCAATACCCCAATAGGGTATTGAAGGCACAACAAAAAGGCAAAACGAAGTTATGAAGACAAAGAGAATATTTACGACATTGGTGGCAATTTGGGCAACACTCATCATTGGTGGGTGTACCACTGTGCCCACAACGCCCAACTCGGCAAGATTCGACATCGGCAACACTGTCGGTCACACCGTAAAATACCAATTTCTCTCCATCGTATCCGACTTGGCGTGGAGTATCGAGGTGGAGTACACCGCACCCGAGGGTGTGAGCGACTGGTGCACGCTCGACTACACCTCCGGCAATGGTAACGACAACATCTACATGTCCTTTGGCGAGAATACCCTCTCCGAAGACCGCTCGCTCGACATCCACATCATCTTCCCCAACGAAACCATCACACTACCCTTCACGCAACTTTCGGCAAGCACTCAAATACAGCAGGAAGACCTCAGTGGGTGGCTCGAACTGCCCAAATTCGAGGCAGACCAACAACAATACTATTTCTCGAAACACATGCTCCCCTCGTCGAACAACAGGGAGCGCAGTTTCTCGCTCTTCTACGACAGCAGCATCTACCACTCGTTGTGGGTGGCTTATCCACTCTACAAGAGTGTTATCGGCAGCGGCAACCGCACAAATGATTGGGGCATCTACGACCCCAACATCCCTGTGGAGAAACAACTCTACATGAAGTACTCATACAACGGCTCCTACGACCGCGGACACATGCTCCCCTCGGCATCGAGGGCTAAGAGCGGTTCCGACAATACCGCCACATTCTACCCCACCAATATGAGCCCCCAACTCTCGGGACTCAACCAAGACAAGTGGGCAAGCATTGAGGGACAGGTGCGCAACTGGGCAAACGGTTGCGACACACTCTATGTAGTCACGGGCGCAGTATTCCAAACCGTAGGCGGCAACGAAAGCGTGTCGCACACCTACTGCAAGAGCGACAGCAGCAAGAGTGTGGCAATCCCCAACTACTACTACAAGGCACTATTGCAGTTCAGGGGAGGCTCCTACCAAGCCTTGGCTATATGGGTGCCCCACAAAGCAGCAAGCGGTGTGGCAACAATAGACGATGTGATAACCATCGACGAACTCGAAGAGTTCACAGGCATCGACTTCTTCCACAACCTCCAAGATAGCGTCGAAGATGCGGTGGAGAGTCGGGTGGAGAGCCGATATTGGGGAGGTTTATAAAGATTTGCAGACTTAGAAGCAATAATTAACGCCAACAAACAATGAAGAAATTTGGTTACATAGTGGCAATGGCTGTCGTAGCACTCTTTGTGAGGTGCGACGAACTTGCAGAGCCGACGGCGCAGAACTACTTGGAGGTGGAGTACACCTACAAAGAACTCGAACAATCCAAAGGTTACCTCTTCTTGGGGGTGAATAGCAATGTCGAGTGGGGTGTTTCGTGCTCGGCAGAGTGGCTCTCGACCGAAGAGACCTCTTATAGCGGTGCCGACAATGTAATGTTCTCCTACTCGGCAAATCAGGAGAGTGGTAGCCGCTCGGCAATCATCAAGGTGGAGCCCAAGGTGGAGAATTCCGCCCCTTCGCACGAAATTATGGTCTACCAACGCGGCACAAACTCCGCTGGCGGCAATGTCGATGACAGTGGCGACCTCGAAGGTGGCGACGACGGCAACGACAACGGTGGCAACGATGACGGCTCGGAAGATGATAACAGCGAATTTGCGGGTAGTGGTAAGGGTACCGAGGCTTCGCCATACGATGTAACTCGCGCACTCGACATCATCAACCAATTGGCATACACCGACTCGTCGGTCTACACAAGGGGTGTAATCTCGGAGATTGAGCAAGTTGATCTCTCTAAGGGTAACGCCAAATACTACATCTCCAACAACGGAGCCACCTACAACTCGCAACTCTATGTCTATCGTGGCAACTATCTCGATGGCGAGAAATTTACCTCCTCCAACCAGATTGGCGTGGGCGATGAGGTTGTGATTTATGGTCCTCTGTTGCTCTACCAGAGCACCAAGCCCGAAATCAACACCCCCAACCACATTGTTTCGATTGTCAAAGCAAATGGCAATGACGATAGCGGTAACGACGATAGCGGTAACGGTGGCAACACCGGTAGCGGCATAACTTCCGACTCCCATACAGGCTGGGCGGAACTCCCCGCGATTGTCGATGCAGACGGCAACGGCAGGCACGATGACGACTCCTCGCTCTACTACACCAGCCACCTCTGCGATGGCGGCGAGAAGAACGCACAGCGCAACGGCAAGGCTCGCAACTACACCGTATGTTTCAGTGCCGAACACCATGTTCCTATGTGGGTGGCAGCACCTCGTCACGACTGCTACGAGAGTGGTGTGGAGAGGAAAAACAACTACACCAAAGACCCAACGCTTCCTGCCGACATCCAATACCACAGCAAAGAGACGGGCGGTGGTTGCAACAAGGGTCACATGCTCGGCTCGGCAGAGCGTCTGAGTTCGCGCTCGGCAAATAGCCAAGTTATGTACTTCTCCAATATCGCGCCCCAACTTTCCAGCGGCTACAACACTGGCGGTGGCGGCTGGAATACTTTGGAGGACTGGGTAGATGGTCAGGGGTGCAGGGATACACTCTATCAGGTTATCGGCTGCTACTTCGACCGCTACACCGATGGCTACGGCTATACCGTATCCCCCAAGAAGATTAGTTTTGGTGGCAGGAGCGATGTTTCGATGCCCACAATGTTCTACTGCGTATTGCTCCGCACCAAGAGTGGCAATTCGGGCAAGTCGGTACTCAACTGCTCGGCAAGCGAACTGAAATGTGCAGCCTTTGTGCGCTCGCACACCAACAGTCTTAAAGGTCAGAGCGTTACCCGCAACGAGATGATGAGCGTGGCAGAGTTGGAAAAACTCACGGGCTTTACATACTTTGTTAATGTACCTAACGCACCTAAGAATGTATGCAACCCGAGCGATTGGGGATTGTAAGCAAAGAGTAATTGATTAAAGAGTAAGGAGTAATTTTAGATATGGCGACACAGCGTGTCGCACAAAAGTTTTTGGGCAACTTTTAACAAAAAGTCGCAGAGAAAAATTCAAAATTCAAGATTATATGAAACGCAACCTTTTTGTATTAAGTCTGTTGGCGGCGATGGTCCTCTCCATCGGCACAGCCTCGGCACAGAGCAAACGCTACACCGTTTTGTTCTACAATGTGGAGAACCTCTTTGACACCATTCAGGACCCCACAATCTACGACACCGAGTTTATCCCCAGCGGCGTGAAGCAGTGGAACTCGGCAAAGTACAACAAAAAACTCGACAATCTGGAAAAACTCTTCTACTCGGTAGCACAGCAGAACAAAGCCTACCCTACCGTTATGGGTGTGAGTGAGGTTGAGAACCGCAATGTGTTGGAGGATATCGCCTCGTTGGAGAAACTCCTCCCCGCAAACTACCAGATTTGCCACTACGATGGTCCCGATGCTCGTGGTGTGGATGTGGCATTCTTCTACCGCCCCGACCAATTCAAGTATGAGGGTAGCAAGTCCATCAAGGCTAACATCCCTGGTGCAAGGGAGAACTTCCGCACCCGCGACCTGCTGACAATGTGGGGTAAGATTGACGGCGAGGATTTCTTCTTCCTCGTGAGCCACTGGCCCAGCCGTAGGGGTGGTCAGAGTGCTTCGGCATACCTCCGCGAGGGCTTGGCAGCACAGATTAAGAGCATCTGTGACGAGGCTCGTAGGGCAAATCCCAATGTAAAGATTGTTGTCATGGGCGACTTCAACGACGACCCAGGTGACAAGAGCGTTTCGGAGTGCCTCGGTGCCAAACTCAAAAAGAACAAACTCCAAGAGGGCGATATGTTCAACCCCTTCTGGCAGATGCACAAAGACGGCTACGGCACACTCGTCTATAACGATATGTGGAACCTCTTCGACAATATCGTAGTGAGCGACAATGTTGCAAACGCTCCCGCAGGTACTCTCGAACTCTGGAAACCCAAAAAGGCGGAGTACTACGGCAACATCTTCAAGGCGGAGTTCCTCTTCCAAAAGGAGGGTCAATACAAAGGTTACCCCTTGCGCACCTATGTTGGCAACAACTTCCAAGCAGGTTGGTCGGACCACTTGCCCGTCTATATCCACCTTGTGAAGTAGTCACAAACCAAAGCGAAAAGACAGAGAAAAAACGATAAAAACACAAACTAAAACATTTATGAAAAAACTAATTCTTACGATTCTACTTGTTGCAAGCGTCGCAATTAGCGCGCTGGCTCAGGTGAATGTGGGAGTCATAACGGGTAAGGTTGTTTCGCGCGTGGGTCGTGAGCCCATCGAGCACGCAACCGTAAAACTTCTCGGCACCCCCACGCAGACCGTTACCACCTCGGCAGACGGTGTCTTCACCTTTACCGACATCCCCTTTGGTCATGTGACCATCGAGGTTGAGGCTTTGGGCTTCCAGATGGCAAGCGTGAATGTGAAAGTGGATATGGAGTTGAAGGATATCAACTACATCTCCCTCTCGCCCGATATGCAGGCTGCAAACGACTTCTTGCTTGACGATGGCTCCTTTACCGAGTTTGACAGCGAACTCGAAAACGAGTCGCAATCGACTCCCGTATCGCTCAGCGCATCGAAAGATGTCTTCAACAACATTGCAGGCTATAAGTTCAGTTCGATGAGGTTCCGCAATCGTGGTTACGACCAAAACACCGAGACCATCTACCTCAATGGCGTTGAGATGACCGATGCTAACACCGGTAACGGCACTTGGTCGTTGTGGAGCGGTCTTAATGAGGCTACCCGCAACCAAGAGGCAACCTATGCAACCTCGGTTGGTACAAGCGGTGTGGGTGGTATTAACGGTACTACCAACATCTTGGCTCGTGCTTCGCAGATGCGTCAAGGTTTCCGCACAGGTTTTGTAACTTCGAGCGGCTCCTACCGCCACCGCGTTATAGCAACCTACACCAGCGGTATGCAGGATAACGGTTGGGCTTATGCAGCAAGTATGTCGGCTCGCTTGGGTGGCAACGACTTTGTTGAGGGCGTAACCTACAACGCTTGGGCATACTTCCTTTCGGCAGAGAAACGCATCAACAGCAGGCACCAAGTTGCCTTCACTTTCTTTGGTGTTCCCACCGAGAGGGGCGCACAGATGGCTGCAACTCAGGAGGCTTACCACTACACCAACGACTACTGGTACAACCCCAATGTGGGTATTCAGAATGGCGAGTTGCGTAACGCCCGTGTGAGGAGTTACCACGAGCCTGTGGCTATGGCTAACTGGTTCTACACTCCCAACGACAAGACCAAAATCACCGCAGCGGTATTGTTCCGCTTTGGTCAGAATGGCTACTCGGCACTCGACTGGAACGCTGCTGCCGACCCACGCCCCGACTACTACCGCAACTTGCCAAGTTATTGGTACGCCAAAGACGATATGAAACACTACGAGTTGCTCGACAAGTCTTGGAGGGAGAATAGTGAAACTTTGAAGTATATCAACTTCGACAAACTCTACCACATCAACCAAACCTCCAACGCTGCAAACGGCGACCGCCCAACACTCAACTATGCGGGCGACGACATTGAGCATAGCGTTGCAAACCTCAACCGCTCGCGCTATATCATCTCGGAGCGTCACACCGACCAGCGCGACCTGAGGATTAAGTTGCAGGCAGAACGCACCATCGACCGCCACCAGAGTGTGGTGAGTGGTCTGGACTTCCGCCGCAACCGCACCGAGTACTACACCTCTATCAAGGACCTCTTGGGTGGTGACTATTGGGTGAATGTGGACAACTTCGCAGAGAGGGATGTTCACGGTGCAGCAGACCGCGAAAAAACCCTCAACGATATTAGCGGCAATGGCGAGAACTACATCGTCAGAGAGGGCGAGAAGTATGGCTACGACTACTACGCACACTCGACCGTAGGTAAGATTTGGGCTGCCTACAACCTCAACATCGGTCACTTCAAGTTGGCTTTGGCTGGCGAGGGTTCCTACACCAATTTCTACCGCGAGGGTCTTTACAAGAAAGGTCTTTTTGCCAACAACTCCTATGGCGACAGCGAGCACCTCAACTTCTTCGGCTACAACCTCAAAGGTAACTTCACCTACGAGCCTACGGGTTCGACCAGCATCCAACTTTCGGCAGTAGCACAGGAGAACGCTCCCTACTTCCAAGATGCTTTCGTGTCGCCCCGTACCCGCAACACCATAGCCCCCGGTCTTGATACCGAGAAGGTTTTGAGTTTCGATGCAGCCTACTCGTTCAAGGCTCCTTGGTTGCAGTTGCGTGCTTCGGTTTACTACACCACCATCAAAGACCAGACAAAACTCATCAGTTTCTACGATGATGTGTGGGCTGCCTTCTCCAACATGTCGCTCAGCGGTATCGATAGCCGCTACTACGGCTTGGAGTTGGGCTTTAAGATTCCCATCATTGCCGATTTGAGCCTTTCGGGTGCTGCAAGTATTGGTGACTACACCTACACCTCCAACCCCTATTTCACCCAGACTCGCGACAACACCGAGGCTATTTTGGTTGAGAACGCAAGGGTATATTGGAAAGGTATGAAGGTGGAGAGTACTCCTCAGGTGGCTCTTAGCCTCGGTTTGAACTACCGTACCAGCAACAACATCTACATCTCGTTGGATGCAGAGTATTTCGACAAGATGTACCTCTCGATGAACCCCCTCTACCGCACACTCGGTGCAATGAGTGGTCGTATCGACAAAACGCAGATTATATCTCAGTTTGATGGCACCGCAGCAGAACTTATCGAAATTGCAGCCCTCAACAATACCGAGAAGACCTCGCTCCACCTGCTCACCGCTCAGGAGCGATTCAATCCTGCACTTGTAATCAACGCCAGCATCGGTAAGACTTGGTATGTGGGTAGCAACCAAATTGGTTTCAGTTTGGAGGTTAAGAACATCACCAACCAGAAATATAAGACTGGTGGTTTTGAGCAGATGCGACTCTTCTCGAACGACGAGTACGAGACAACCACAGGTACTCGCTACTCGCGCTTCGACTCCAAGTACTTCTACCTCTATGGTACAAACTACTACCTCAACATCTACTTCCGTTTCTAAACCAACTTAATGTAGTAAAAAGAGAAAACAGAGTATGAAAAAGTATATTATATCTATGCTCATCGCGCTTGCGGCACTTACCGCTTGCGAGAAACAGTGGGACAATGTTGCCCCCTTTGAGCCCGTTACCAAAGAGTCTGTTGTTGCTGACGGTTACACTTTTATGACCGTAAACGACTTCAAGCAGCAGTATTTTTACACCGTAAACTCAAACCCCGGCAAGACGGTATTGGGTATAGAAATTACGGACAAAGTGGCTCTCGAATTGGTTGTTGTTAGTTCCGACGAGTTGGGTAACACCTACAAATCGCTCTACGCACAAGATGCCTCGTCACCCGAGAATGGCGGCATTGAGATTAAGGTGGGCAAAGGCTCGATGTACACCCTCTACAAACCAGGTCAGACCCTCTATGTGAAGTGTGACGAACTCATCCTCGGCAACTACTGCAATATGCTCGGTCTGGGTGGTCCCTCCTCGGAGTCGAAATACTCCAACGGCTACATCGACATCCAAACCATCATTGACGAGAAAATCCTCATTGGCAGTAGGGGCGTGATTGATACCCTTGTTGTGGGCAATAGCGAAAAGGCTGATGTTGCTGTTTCGGAGGTTGTTAATAACTACAAGAAGTATGTGGGTACATTGTGCCGCTTCGAGGACTTGGAGAGCACTTGGGGTGCACTCAAAGTGGGTGGTTACACCAACTTCTACCCCTCGTTCCAAGACTCAAACGACGAGGTAACCAAAAATGGCGAGCAGATTGAGGATAAGAATGACGACAAAGGCACCAGCAACTACAACAAGGACTTTGCAGACTACGATCTGCCTCAGACTTGGGCGTATAGTTACGACAACCTCTTCTTCTACGGCTCGGCAGCCTTTGTGGCAGACAGCAACCCCTTTGTTGTCCGTACCAGTGGCTATTCGAGGTTTGCCTTGGAGGAGATTCCTGCCGATGGCACCATTTGCGACATCACAGCCGTACTCTCCATCTACGATAGCACCTTCCAACTTGTGCTCAACAATGTTGAGGATGTAGTTGAGAAGTAGTGAGTAGAGAGTAAAGAGTAAAGAGTAATTTGGCGAGCCGAGGTTTCGGCTCGCCTTTTTTCATCCCCCTCCCTCGCATGCCCCCCTTTGTTCATGGGTATCTTTTTTAATACCCATGAGGTCGGGGGGCTCCTATTTTTCTTGTTTCTCTTGTTCTTCTTGCAGGAATAACAGGAGTAATAGGAATAACAGGGACAGACCCCTCCGCCCTAACGGGCACCTCCCCTAACTTAGGGGAGGGTCCGCGAAGCGGGGGAGAGGTATGTAACTCCGCACTTGCATCGGCGGCGGAAAAGGGACCGCCTTGTGCGGTCGTGACAAGCAAGACTCGCAAAAGCGTTAAGAAATGAAGACGGCAAACGCTTTGCCTGCGTAGCGTTCATTTTAGGTTTTGCGAGTCTTGCTCCCGCCAGAGATGCGGTGCGTGGCTTTTGCGCCACTTTTGCCACCAAAAGTGGCAAAGAAAACGGGCGACCGAGGTCGCCCGCAAAAAGCATGGTAGATGCCAATCGCCCACCTACGGTGGTCGTGGCAAGACGGATTAGATAGACCCCTCCGCCCTTCGGGCTCCCCCTCTAACTCAGAGGGGGAGTAAAAAAAAAACTGCGCCGCGAATTTCGCGGCGCAGTTTAACTTTCAACTTTCAACTCTCAACTCTCAATTTTGTTCTTGGGTATCTTTTTTAATACCTAAGTTATTCAGCAGGAGTGGCAAGGCGAAAAAAATCATATTTTTTCGTCAATTTTCAATTTTAGTTGTATCTTTGTAGTGCTGTTAGGGGTGCCGCCCCATGTGGGCTGGCTGAGATGATACCCTCCGAACCTGATATGTATAATGACAGCGCAGGGAAACGGTGAGATTGGATGGCTATGGGTGGAGCGTAAGCAGTGCGTTTCGCAGCAAGAGCCAAAGATAATTAAATGTGGTTGCCGTATTCCCGAATATATCAGGGGAATGCGGATTTTTTGTTTTATAACCAATAGATACCACTATGAAAACTACAATCTCACACGAAAAACTCTGCTCGGCACTCGCTGCTGTGCGAGCCCAAAGCCCCCTTATCCACAATATCACCAACTATGTTGTGATGAACAACTCAGCAAACGCCTTGCTTGCCATCGGAGCCTCGCCCGTCATGGCGCATTGGCAGGAGGAGATGGAGGAGATGACCTCCATTGCTGGGGCTCTTATTATAAATATAGGTACGCTCGACAGTAAGTGGATTGAGGCGATGCACGCTGCCGGAAGAGTGGCTCTTCGCTACGGGATACCCATGGTTATAGACCCTGTGGGTGCAGGCGCAACATCCCAGCGCACAGCCACTGCTCTCAAACTTATTGAAGAGTGCAAACCTGCGGTTATCCGCGGTAACGGAAGTGAGATTATGGCACTTGTGAGCGCCGACATTAAGAGTAAAGGTGTGGATAGCAGCCTTTCGAGCCACGATGCGCTCTCGGCAGCCCAGAGCCTTGCAAGAAGTACGGGTGCTGTGGTTGTTATCTCGGGCGAGGTGGACTATATAACCGATGGTACCACCACCCATACCGTTGAGGGTGGCAACCCCATAATGACCTCTGTTACGGGTATGGGTTGCACCTCCACAGCCCTTGTTGGTGCTTTTTTAGCGGTGGAGAGCAACGCTCTGGTGGCAGCAACCTCTGCAATGGCTGTCATGAGTCTTGCGGGCGAGAGGGCGGCAGCCTACGCCAAGGGTAACGGCTCTATGCAGGTGGCATTTCTCGATGAGTTGTACAACCTCACACCCGACAAGTTATGAAAAAAGCACTTAAACTCTATCTCGTAACTGACCGCCCCTTGTCGCTCGGACGCGACTTGGAAGAGATTGTGCGCGAGGCGGTCGAAGGTGGCGTAACAATGGTGCAACTCCGCGAAAAGGAGTGCCCTACGGGCGAGTTTGTAGCACTTGCACGCAGGCTCAAAGCACTCCTCACACCTCTCGCCATTCCGCTGATTATCAACGACAGGGTTGATGTAGCATTGGCAGTCGATGCCGATGGTGTGCATATAGGTCAGAGCGATATGCCCTACGAGGATGCTCGCAGGCTTTTGGGCAACGATAAGATTATAGGTCTTTCGGTGGAGAGTTTTAGTGATTTGGAGAGGGCGAACTCGCTTGATGTTGATTATGTAGGCATCTCGCCCGTCTACGGCACCCCCACCAAGAGCGACACTGCCGAGCCTTTCGGTTTGGAGGGTCTACTCAAGGCTGTGGAGATGTCGGTACACCCCACGGTGGCTATTGGCGGCATGAACGCCCACACCATAGGCGATGTTATGGCTACGGGGACAGATGGAGTGGCTGTGGTTTCGGCAATATGCTCCGCCCCCTCGCCACGCAAAGCGGCAGAAGAGTTGATTGGCGTGATAAATAAGAGTCGTTAGACTTTTGACATTAGACATTAGACAAAAAATTATGAGTTGGACAAAAGAGGTATGGCAGAAATCGCTGCCAATTTACGAGAGAATTATCGCCCACCCCTTCATCAAGGAGTTGGCGGCAGGCACACTCGAAACCGAGCGTTTTGTGCGCTACATTGCACAAGACGAGATCTACATCAAGAACTATGGCGAAGAGATGTTTCTACTTGCCGACATGCTCCCCGATAGGGCTATGCAGGAGATGTTCCGTGCCTATGCACAGGGAGGTATGGAGGCGGAGGGTGCTATGCACAATCTGCTGATTGAGCGTTTCGGTATCGACACCGCCGTTGAGCCTTCGGAGGTTACAGCGGGCTATATGGCTCACACCCGCAAATATATCAACTCGGGCAACCCTGCACTTGCACTTGCGGCAATGTTGCCCTGCATGTGGATTTACAACGAAGTGGGACTCTACATCTATGCCCACCGCAACCCCAACCCTAACCCCTATGCCGAGTGGGTGGCGACCTACGCTTCGGAGGACTTCACCGAGGGTACTCGTGCGGTCTTGGAGATGTGCGACCGCTATGCTGCGGAGGCTTCGCCCGAACTGCGAGAAGAGATGACTCGCGCCTACCTAATAGCCGCCGAATACGAGTGGGCTTTTTGGAATTGGGGATACTACGGAGAGAGTAAAGAGTAAAGAGTAATTAGTAGTTTTGGGGGGTCGGCTGAAAGTAGACGGCAGACGGCAGACAGCAGACGAAAATATGAAAACGGAATTTGGATTTATAGACTTCATACACAAGCACTTCGAGGAGGTGCCGAGGGGTATGGTGGGCATTGGCGACGACTGCGCCATCGTTGGGGGCGAGAGGGAGGAGTGGCTCTTCTCCACCGACCTTGTGGTGGAGGGTGTGCACTTCCTGCGCGAGAAAGCCTCGCCCGAAGATGTGGGCTGGAAGTCGGCAGCCGTAAATCTCAGCGACATTGCAGCCATGGGTGGCGAACCCGTAGCAACATTTCTCTCCATAGCCCTACCCAAGGATGCTCGGGGCGAGTGGGCGGAGAGATTCGTAGAGGGCTACGCCGAGATTAGCAGGCTCTTTGGTGTACCTCTGCTGGGTGGCGATACGACCTCCTCTTTGCGCGATATTGCTGTTAATGTGGGCGTTATGGGCAAGTGCGCAAGGGGCAAGGCGGCACTTCGTAGCGGTGCAAAGGTTGGCGATACCATCTTCGTGACGGGTACTCTGGGCGACTCGGGAGCAGGTCTAAAAGCACTCCTTGCCGACAAAGAGCGCACACCCGATGTGGAGTATCTCATCGCAAAACATCTGCGCCCAATGCCCCGCGTTGCAGAGGGGCAAAAACTCCTTGCAACGGGCAAGGTGGGGGCTATGATGGACATATCGGATGGCATAGCCTCCGACCTTCGACACATTTTGAAGGCTTCGGGCGTAGGTGCAAAGGTGGAGTTGAGTCACATACCCACCTCGCCACAAATGGAGCGTGTGAGTGAGCGCGAAGGGTGGAGTAAATACGACCTCGCCACCTCCGCAGGCGAGGACTACGAACTACTACTCACAGCCCCCGAGGAGATTGCGAAGTTGGTCGATTTTCCGCTCTACCCCATCGGAAAGATAGTCGAGGGCGAGGCAGAGATTGAGTGGTACGACAGTGGTAAAAAAATAGAACTACAAAATAAGGGTTTTACACATTTTTAGGAGATGACACAAGCGAAAAAACAATACCGCAGGGTGCTGACCATTGCAGGTAGCGACTCGGGCGGTGGCGCAGGTATTCAGGCAGACATCAAGGCTATTTCGGCAATGGGTTGCTATGCGGCTTCGGCAATAACGGCAGTCACGGTACAGAACACCCTCGGCGTGGAGGGTGTCCACCCCATACCTTTGGATATAATCCGCGGACAGATTGATGCCGTACTCTCGGATATTGGTGCCGATGCGGTCAAAATCGGTATGCTCCACTCGGCAGAGGTGGTGAAAGTGGTGGCAGAATGCCTCGCCAAGCACAACATCCGCAATGTGGTGCTCGACCCCGTTATGGTATCGACCTCGGGGCATAGACTCATCGAGGAGAGTGCCATACAGACACTCCGCGAGGTACTCATCCCCCGCGCAAGAGTTATAACCCCCAATATACCCGAAGCAGAGATACTCGCAGGGGTTACGATAACCTCCTCGGGGCAGTTCCCCGAGGTGGCACGCAGGCTCTCGATGGGTGGCAAGGTTTCGGTACTGCTCAAAGCAGGGCACCTTACCGACGAAAGTGTAGACGACCTCTTCTATAATGCTGAAGATGACACTCTTACAACACTCCATTCGGTGCGCATTGCAACCCCCAACACCCACGGCACGGGCTGCACTCTCTCATCCGCTTTTGCTGCTGCCTTGGCAAAAGGAGAACCTCTCACAGAGGCTGCCGCTGCCGCCAAAGAGTATATCGCAGGGGCTATACGCTCGGGCGCAGAGTACGAGATCGGACACGGTCACGGACCTATAAATCACTTTTGGCAAGTTGAAAAAGTCGGTTGACGGTTGACCCAAAAACGCAGAGAATTGAGCGTATATTGTGGTGGGATTTTTGTGCAAAATAAAGGAGCGAGCCCGCAGCTTACTAAAATGTAAGTGAGGAGCTCGCTCTCTGAAATTTTGTGCAAAAAGCACCAATAAGACGCGCTTTTACTTGGAAAGATTCTTGATGTAAGTGTAATGGGCACCATAACGCTCATACGCCGCACGCTCCAACTCCTCGCGGTGATCGGGGTGAGCGATGTTGATGATGGCTTTTGCACGCTCCTGCAACGACTTACCATAGAGGTATGCTGCACCATACTCAGTCACAAACCAGTGGATGTGGTTACGGGTGGTAACAACACCAGCACCAGGGGTAAGGATGTTGGAAATCTTGCTCACACCCTTGTTGGTAACCGAAGGCATAGCGATGATAGCCTTACCGCCCTCGGAGAGCGACGAGCCGTAGATGAAGTCCACCTGACCACCTACGCCCGAGTAGAACTTAGTACCGAGCGAGTCAGCACACACCTGACCTGTGAGGTCTACCTGCAATGCTGAGTTGATAGCGCAGAATTTGGGGTTCTTAGCGATGATGAAGGGGTCGTTGGTGTAGGCAACATCTTTCATCAAAACACCGGGGTTGTTGTCGATGAAGTCGTAAACCTGCTTAGAACCCATCAAGAAGGTCGAAACGATTTTGCCCTTATCGGTAACTTTGTTGCGACCGTTCACAACGCCTTTTTCTACGAGGGGCAATACACCGTCAGCAAACATCTCGGTGTGGATACCGAGGTCTTTGTGACCGCCAAGTTGCGAGAGTACAGCATTGGGAATAGCACCGATACCCATCTGCAAGCAGGCACCATCCTCAATCAGAGCCGCACAGTGGCGACCAATGGCTGCGTCTGTTTCGGTAATCTCGGCAATGTGACCCTCCATAAGAGGCTGGTCGTCTTCGATGAAGTAGTCGATCTGCGAAATGTGGATGAACGCATCACCGAAAGCACGAGGAACATACTTGTTTACTACTGCCAAAACATAGTCTGCGCACTCAATAGCAGCCAAAGTAGCATCTACCGAAGTACCGAGCGAAACATAGCCGTGAGCGTCTACGGGCGATACCTGAATCATTGCCACATTACAAGGAAGAACGCCCGAGCGGTAGAGTTTCTGAGTCTCGGAGAGGAAGATTGGAATATAGTCGGCATAGCCGCTCTGGGTCACTTTGCGCACATTGCCACCCACAAAGAACGAGTCGAGTTGGAAGATGCCCTCGAATTTGGGATCTGCATAGGGTGCGGGACCCTCGGTGTGGAGGTGGTGAATATGTACATCTTTGAGTTCGCCAGCCTCACCCCTACGGCACATAGCCTGAATAAGACACTGGGGAGCACTTGCCACCGAAGAGAGGTGAACATGGTCGCCCGACTTGATAACCTTTACTGCCTCGTCGGGAGTAGTAAACTTAATAGTGTTGTTCATATAAGTGTTGAGTTAAAGAAAATAAATTTCGCACTTTTTCTTCCGCAAAGGTAACTATTTTTCTTTATAAAAGGTTGTCATCCCATTATAAATTATTACCTTTGTGGGTGCATTATGCCCAACCCAAAGGGTTGGCAGATGCCGAATGTAGTAAAAACGCAAAATTTTAACCTAAACAATAACCAAATTCACAGATTTAATTATGAATGTGAAAGAGTTGAAAGATGTTGTAATTCGTTTCTCGGGCGACTCGGGTGACGGTATGCAACTCACCGGAACACTGTTTTCGGATACTGCCGCTCTTTTCGGTAACGGTATCTCTACCTTCCCCGACTATCCTGCCGAGATTCGTGCCCCACAGGGTACGGTTGCTGGCGTGTCGGGCTTTCAGGTACATTTTGGTAGCAGCCGCATGCTTACCCCTGGTGACTACTGCGATGTGCTGATTGCAATGAACCCCGCAGCACTCAAAGCCAATGTTGTATGGCTCAAAAAGGATGCTACCATCATCCTCGATGGCGACACCCTCGATGAGAAGAGCATTGCAAGGGCAGGTTACAAGACCTCGAACCCCATTGAAGAACTCGGTATTCAGAACTATAATATCCTCACACCCGACATCACATCTTTGACCAAAGAGGCTTTGAAGGACTCGGGCTTGGATAACAAGGCTATCGTGAAGTGCAAGAATATGTTTGCACTCGGTATCTGCCTCTACCTCTACGACAAACCCCTCGACCACGCCATAGAGTATATCCGTGGCAAGTTTGGCAAGAAGAATCCCGCAGTTGCCGAGGCTAATGTGAAGGTGCTCAACGCTGGTTACAACTATGGCGCAAACACCCACGCATTTGCCAACACATACTCGGTGCAGCCCGCCAAGTTGGAGAAGGGTAAGTATCGTAGCATCAATGGTAATGTGGCTACCGCTTGGGGCTTTATAGCAGCCAGCGAGAAGAGTGGTCGCCCCCTATTCTGTGGCTCCTACCCTATCACTCCCGCAACTGTTATCCTCGAAGAGTTGGCAAAACACAAAGAACTCGGTGTTAAGACCGTGCAGGCAGAGGACGAAATTGCAGGTATCTGTACCTCTATTGGTGCTGCCTTCGGTGGTGCGTTTGCCGTAACCACCACTTCGGGTCCCGGTCTGTCGCTCAAAAGCGAGGCTATGGGCTTGGCAGTGATTGCCGAGTTGCCCTTGGTTGTTGTGGATGTTCAGAGGGGTGGTCCTTCGACAGGTCTTCCTACTAAGACCGAGCAGAGTGACCTTTTGCAGGCACTTTGGGGACGCAATGGCGAGTGCCCTATGGTAGTTATTGCTGCTTCGTCACCCAGCGACTGCTTCCACTACGCTTTCCAAGCAGGTAAGATTGCTATGGAGCACATGACTCCCGTCATTTTGCTTTCCGATGGCTTCATCGCCAACGGCTCACAGCCTTGGAAGATTCCTTCGATGAGCGAATACCCCGCAATCAATCCTCCCATCATCACAGAGTTGCCCGAGGGCGAAGAGGTATTCCTCCCCTACAAGCGCGACGAGAAACTCGCACGCCGCTGGGCAATCCCCGGTACAGTAGGCTTGGAACACCGCATTGGCGGCTTGGAGAAAGATGCACTCAAAGGTAGTGTTTCGCACGATCCCAAAAACCACCAAGTTATGGTCAATACCCGCGCAGCGAAGGTTGCAAAGGTTGCAGACTACATCCCCGAACAGACAGTGATGGGTCCCGAGGAGGGCGACTTGCTCGTTGTCGGCTGGGGTGGCACGAAGGGTCACTTGCAGGCAACCGTTGAGAAGATGCAGGAGGAGGGCAAGAGCGTTTCGCTGTGCCACTTCAACTACATCAACCCCCTGCCCAAAGGTGTGGAGAAGATTTTCTCGAAATTCAAAAAAATCGTTGTCTGCGAACTCAACGAGGGTCAGTTTGCGAACTACCTCCGTATGAACTTCCAGCAGTTTACCTACGAGCAGTACAACAAGTGTCAGGGTCTACCATTCACAACCGTTGAGTTGGAGGCTAAGTTTAACGAGTTATTGGAGAAATAGGAGTCATGAAATACACACAGGCAGATTTTAAGAGCGATCAGGAAGTTAAATGGTGCCCCGGTTGTGGCGACCACTTCATCCTCAATGCAGTGCAGAAAGCAATGCCCGATGTGGCAGAGATAGCAGGTCGTAACCGCTCACAGTTTGTGGTGGTTTCGGGTATCGGCTGTTCGTCGCGCTTCCCTTACTATATGAAGACCTATGGTTTCCACTCCATCCACGGTAGGGCAAACGCTATTGCTACCGGTTTGAAGGTTGCAAACCCCAATGTTAGTGTCTTTGTGGCAACAGGCGATGGTGACTCGCTTGCTATCGGTGGCAACCACTTCATCCACGCCATCCGTAGGAATATCGACCTCAATGTGGTGCTCTTCAACAACGAGATTTATGGTTTGACCAAAGGTCAGTACTCGCCCACCTCGAAGTTGGGTAAGATTACCAAGACCTCGCCCTATGGTACCATCGAAAAACCCTTCAACCCCGGTGAACTTATCATCGGTGCTAAGGGTACATTCTTCGCACGCTCTATTGATGTGGAGGTGGACCTCACTCGCCAGTGCCTTGTGAGGGCTGCACAGCACGATGGTTTCTCGATTACCGAGGTGTTACAGAACTGTGTAATCTTCAACGATGGCGCACACGCTGCTTTTGCAAAAGACAAAGCCACACGCGCTGAGAATACCATCATTTTGCGCGATGGCGAGAAGATGCTCTTCGGTGCTAACAAGGAGAAAGGTATCGTTCTCGATGGTTTCAAACTGAAAGTTGTGACCGTAGGCGAGGATGGCTATACCATTGACGATGTGCTTACACACGACTCCAAGGAGCCCACTACTTATATCCACAACGCCTTGGCTGCTATGAAGTATCCCGACTTCCCCGTAGCATTGGGCGTTATCCGCGATGTTGATGAGCCTACCTACAACCGCGAGGTCGCTCGTCAGATCAAGGAGGTGCAGGAGAAGAGCAAGATTAAGTGTATGGATGATTTGCTGAATTCGGGCGAAACCTGGACCATATAGCGATTGAATCTCGCGGGTGAATTATTTGCCAAATCTCAAAGGCGGCTTCCTCATTTACGCTTAGTAAACTGCGGAGCCGCCTTTGAGATTTGGCAAATAATCCCCCCCGCGATATTCAATCGCGAGGTAGAGCGACAAACTGCGGACTCACTCCTTCTTTTGACACAAAAAGTCCCTCCGTTATATGCGTTTTTGGTCGACCGACGACCGACAGCCGCCAACCATCGCCCCCCTCTAACTTAGAGGGGGAATACCCTTGGGGGCGCGGGTATTAAAAAAGATACCCGTGAACAAAGAGGGATAAAGAGAACGGTAGACGGTAGATCGTAAATAGCAATATAATCGAGCGATTTATAGGCGGAGGCGTAACGCCTCTTTTGTGAGGGTGGTTTCAAAGAAGGTAAATAGCACATAGAACGCGATGGATGCAAGGCATACAAGAAAGCGGAGTCCGCAGGCGTGAGAATGACGCTTTTGAGAGGGTGGTTCTCCCCACTCAAATAACGCAGATTGTGAGGTGATTTTTGTATCAAACGAAAGGGCGACCTCCGCAGTTTACAAAGAATTAAATAGCAATATAATCGAGCCAGTTATAGCCGCACAAGAAAACTCCCTCCGCAGTTTACTAAGCGTAAATGAGGAGGGAGTTTATCGCAGTGCAACGACTAAATCGCCGATTAGATTGCTATTTTGCGTAGGCTACGGCACGCGTTTCACGGATGACGGTAATTTTCACCTGACCGGGGTAGGTCATCTCGTCCTGAATCTTCTTGGCGATATCGTGGCTGAGCTGCTCGCTGTCGGCATCGGAAATCTTGTCGGCACCAACAATAACCCTCAACTCGCGACCTGCCTGAATAGCGTAGGTCTTCATAACACCTGGGTACGATAGTGCAATATCCTCCATCTCTTTGAGGCGTTTGATGTAGCTCTCGACAATCTCGCTACGAGCACCGGGGCGCGCACCCGAGATGGCGTCGCACACCTGCACGATGGGGGCAATCAGCGAGGACATATCCATCTCCTCGTGGTGAGCACCTACGGCGTTGCAAACCTCGGCTTTCTCTTTGTATTTCTCGCAGAGTTTCATACCAATCATTGCGTGTGGCAATTCGGGCTCATCATCGGGCACCTTGCCAATATCGTGCAAAAGACCTGCTCTGCGTGCGTTCTTCACATTCAAACCCAACTCTGCCGCCATAATACCACAAAGGTTTGCGGTCTCGCGAGCGTGTTGCAAGAGGTTCTGACCGTACGACGAGCGGTATTTCATCTTACCGATAAGCCTTACGAGTTCGGGGTGCATATTGTGGATACCCAAATCGATGGTGGTACGCTTGCCGACCTCTGCAATCTCGTCTTCGATTTGGCGTTTAACCTTCGCTACAACCTCCTCGATGCGTGCGGGGTGGATGCGACCGTCGGTTACAAGTTGATGGAGAGCAAGGCGTGCAATCTCCCTGCGCACGGGGTCGAAGCCCGAGAGGATGATTGCGTCGGGGGTGTCGTCTACGATAATTTCCACGCCCGTTGCAGCCTCCAAAGCGCGGATGTTGCGACCCTCGCGACCAATGATACGACCCTTAACCTCGTCAGAGTCAATATTAAAGACGGTCACAGAGTTCTCAATGGCGGTCTCGGTAGCAACCCTCTGGATGGTCTGCACTACAATGCGTTTTGCCTCCTTGTTGGCGGTGAGTTTTGCCTCCTCGATGGTGTCGTTGATGTAGGTCTGAGCCTCCTGCTCTGCATCCGACTTCATATTCTCAATGAGAACATTCTTCGCCTCCTCGGCACTCATGCCACCAATCTGTTCGAGTTTGACATTCTGCTCACGAATGATACGCTCCAAGTCCTCTTTGCGCCTATCGAGCGAGGAGAGTTGAGTGTTGAGGTTCTCTTTGAGTTTTTCGAGTTCGTTGTTCTTCTTGTCGAGTTCGCTGCGCTGCTGGCTCAGGTTGTTCTCCACCTGTTTGATGCCCTGCTCGCGCTGATTGAGTTTCTGGTTGCGCTCGTTCACCATGCGGTCGTATTCGCGTTTGAGTTCGAGGAATTTCTCCTTAGCCTGCAACTCTTTCTCCTTGCGAATCATCTCGCCTTGCGTCTCAGCCTCCTTCAAAAGGGCTGCTCGACGACTTCTTACGGTGCTCTTGGTTATCGCATTCGACACAAGGATGTATGTCGAGACGGCAACTACTGCCGAGATAACCGCTGCTAATACTATTGTCAAAGTCATATTTTACTTAGTTTTAGTGGTTGTTATCTATTAATTGCTATCTAAAATAAAGTCATAAAAAAACCGCAGAGATTCCAAGAATTGTTTGACGAAACTACCGAATCGTCATAGGTGGAAGTTCCGTAAAAATGTTATCGCAAACCTCTAACGGCACCGCCGAAGCAGCACTCCCCTTTGCTAAGAAGGGTTACCTAAGCCTGTTTTTGATACTACGAGTCACTCCCAATTTTTTAAGTGTTGAGTTTCGCAAATCTGTGTTGGAATCTATGCGGGATGTTGGGACATTATACAAGTGGTCCAAACAACTTGTATGATGTTACCAATATGAGATTTCTCTCCGTATTCCTAATTTATGTTAAAAGAACGCGCTGTATTGGTGTGCTTTACACCCTTGCTTTGACTCGGTTATTTGAGTTTGGCGAGGTGGGCTTCGAGCATACGGTCAAGGCGGGTGAGTTCTGCCATATCGTCATCGAGGCTGCGCGATGTTGCCTGCTGCACCTTGCCGAGTGCAAGAAGCAGTGCCGCATACGACAACACGCCCTCGTCATCGAGTTCAAACGCCGATTTGATTTTGGAAATCATCTCGTTGGTCTCCCTCTCCGCCTTGCGATACAACTCCTCCTGTGCGCGGTCGATAGTAAAAGCGTACTTGCGACCCGCAACCGTAAGATGTATTTTCAGTGGTTCTGCCATTGCTGCTTTACCAAAAAAACTAATCTCTCACTCAAATATCTACTTATTCATGAGGGCTATGCAACGGTCAATCTCCCGCATAAGACGATTGATTTGTGCCCTTGCCCTCTTGCGCGAGGCTTCATCTGCTGCGCCTCCGCCGAGTCCTTCGCCGAGCGACTGCAACGCAACCTTCCTTTCGGCTGCGTCCAACTTCTCGCGCAGAGTGCGGTTCTCGCTACGGAGTCGTGCGAGGTCTGCCTCCACTGCCTCATACTGACGCTCCAAGCGCGAGTTCTCTTCGATTACTCTCGCCACCTTCTCCGCCAGTGCGCTTACGATTTGTTGTTTTGCCATCTCGGTCTATTTTTTATCCCTTTTGGTGTTGCACACCTAACCAATTACAAAAATAGTGATAATAATTGAAAAAAGAAAACGGAGAATAGAAAATAGTGGAAATTATGGTGCACTCGAGGGCGTAGGTATTAAAAAAGACACCCGTGAATGAGGGGGGGGAACACAATGGGAGAACTAGGAGAACTAAGAGAACTGGGACTACTGGGACTACTGGGAATTTTTAATAATCATAGAACTCGCAGTTCTCTCAGTACTCTTAGTAGCCCTATGGGACTTATGAGCCCTATGAGTCCCGCAAAACCCATTAGACCCATTGGTCCCATAATAAGAAATCGCACAAAGTAGGAGGAGATGCCCCCCTACGAGTGGATTTTGCGGAGGGATTTTTGTGCCAAAAGAAGGAGCGACACCGCAGTTTGCTTAGCGCAAATGAGGATGTCGCTCTCTGAATTTTGGTGCAAAAAGCACCCACAAGGCACACTCGCTAAGTCAATTCGCCGTATAGATCATACTCCTCACAGTCGGTAATGCGGATGGTGACCATCTCTCCCTCCGAGAGTTCGCGTGGCGAGGTCACGAGTATCTCCTCATCAACCTCGGGACTGTCGTACTGCGAGCGTGCAATCCAAAAGTCGCCCTCCTTGCGGTCAATAATAACACGCATCTCCTTACCAACCCTCTCGGCATTGAGTGCCAGCGAGATACGCTTTTGTATCTTCATAAGCCTATCGACCCTTGCCTCCTTAACCTCCTCGGGGACATTGTCCTCCAAGTGGAGTGCCGAGGGCGTACCCTCCTCCTCGGAGTAGGCAAAGGCTCCGAGTCTATCGAAGCGCACCCTCTGCACAAAGTCGCAGAGTTCCTCGAAGTCCTCGTCCGTTTCGTTGGGGAAGCCTACGAGCATAGTTGTTCGCAGGGCAATATCGGGTATTTCGCGCCTAAGTCGTGCCACAAGTTCCTCAGTTTCGGCTTTGGTTATGCGGCGGCGCATAAGTTTCAGTTGGTTGTCGGCAATGTGTTGCAGGGGGATGTCGAGGTATTTACACATCTTAGGTTCATCCCTCAGCACCTCTATAACATCCTGCGGGAAGTCGGTGGGATAGGCGTAGTGGAGCCTCACCCACTCCACGCCCTCGATGGCGCAGAGCCTACGCAGGAGTTCTGCAAGTTTGCGCTCGCCATATAGGTCCTTGCCGTAGTAGGTGGTATCTTGTGCAATGACAATAATCTCCTTCACGCCCACAGACACCAAGCCCTCCGCCTCCTCAATAACCTTCTCCATGGGTACGCTGCGGTGGTTACCCCTAATCAGCGGTATGGCGCAATAGGCGCAGTGCCAATTACAACCCTCGCCAATTTTCAAGTAGGCATAGTGGTCGGGGGTTGTCAGCAGGCGGTCTGTTTCGAGTTCCTCGCGGTACTCCGCATCAAGAGCCTCCACCACCTCCCTCAGCGAACGCGCACCAAAGTAGTCGTCCACCTCGGGAATCTCCTTCCTCAACTCGTCGGCATACCTCTCGCTAAGGCAACCCATCACAAAGAGTTTTTCTATGCGCCCCTCAGCCTTCGCCTCGGCACACTCCAAGATGGTCTGTATTGCCTCCTCCTTAGCGTCGCCAATAAAGCCACAGGTGTTCACAACCACAATTTTGGCATCCGTAGAGTTGGAGTCGGTCACAATTTCGTAGCCCGCCTCATCGAGTTGCGCCATCAGGTGCTCGCTATCCACCAAGTTCTTCGAGCAACCGAGCGTTATGACATTTATCTTCTGCTTTCGCTCTGCCATAGCCTACTATTTATCCCCAAAGAGGGCGTTAACATATTCGTTGCGGTCGAAGACTTTGAGTTGGTCGATGCCCTCGCCAATGCCGATGTAGTGTACGGGAATGGAGAATTGGTCGCTAATGCCGATGACAACTCCACCCTTTGCCGTACCGTCCAACTTGGTAATAGCAAGCGAGTTGACCTTTGTGGCAGCAGTGAACTGTCGTGCCTGCTCAAAGGCGTTCTGACCCGTTGAGCCATCGAGCACAAGCATAACCTCGTGGGGCGCATCGGGGATAATCTTCGCCATCACATTGCGAATCTTCGAAAGTTCGTTCATCAAGCCCATCTTATTGTGGAGCCTACCAGCCGTATCAATCAGCACCACATCGGCACCATTTGCCACAGCCGATTTGAGCGTATCGAAAGCGACCGAGGCGGGGTCGGAGCCCATATCCTGACGAATCATCGTAGCCCCTGCCCTATCTGCCCACACCTGCAACTGGTCGATAGCGGCTGCGCGGAAGGTGTCGGCAGCACCGATGTAGACCTTCTTGCCCGCCTTGCGGAGTTGAGCGGCGAGTTTGCCGATGGTGGTGGTCTTACCCGCACCATTCACACCCACTACCATCACAACATAGGGCACACCCTCGGTGATGTTGAGTCCGAAGTTGGCGTTTTTCTCCTCGCACTCCTGCAAAAGTGCGGCTATCTCCTCGCGCAGTATGTCGTTGAGTTCGGCAGTATTCATATACTTATCCCTCGCCACACGCGCCTCAATGTTTTTGATAATTTTGACGGTCGTTTCCACGCCCACATCGGAGGTTATCAGCACCTCCTCCAACTCGTCGAGGAACTCCTCATCGACCTGCGAGCGACCCGCCACAGCACGCGCCAACTTACCAAAGAAACCCTCCTTGGTCTTCTTTAAGCCCTCGGTTATCTCCTCCTGCTGGGAGGGTGCAGGCTGCTCGGGAGTCATCTCTTGTGGTTGCGTCTGCTCCACACTTTCGACAGGCTCACTCTTCTTTCTCTTAAAAATATCAAACAGTGCCATATTGTTTAATTCTCTTTCTATTTCGCGACTTTATTTCGCGACTTTATTTCGCGACTTTTTATAAAAAGTCGCCCAAAATCTTCAACGCTATGCGAGTGCATATCGTGCCGCAGATGCAAGGCTTGCGAAAAGCGAGGAAGCGGAGTTTACTCAGAGGTAAATGAGCATTCCGAGCCCGAGCGTAACGCAGCAGATGCGGTGCGAGATGTGCTCGCCTAATTTTTAACTAGGCAAAAATACTATCTATTTTTGAATTTCCGCACAATGGGGGTGCCTTCAAACAACTTTTTGCCCTCTTCGGGAGTAATATTGTCCCAAAATGCACGGTCGTAGTCGGTGGGATTGATGCGCGGAGCAAAATGAGTGTTGCGAAAGAGGGGTGCGGACTCGTTGTGTGGACAGCAACTTTGGCACTCGTCACAGCCAAAGACCCAACCACGAGTATCGAAGGGCTCCGAAGAGGCATCTTCAATGGTGCGATTGGAGATGCAAAGGGCAGTTTTTATGGTACGATTGGGGGCAATTGCACCCGTTGGGCATCGTAGCAAACACCTGCCACAACCCACACATCCGTCACCCTCGAACGGCTCGCTATATTCATCGCATTCCTCGCTGAGAATAAGCGCACCAAGCACCATAAAAGAGCCCAACAACGGACTAATAATAAGCGAGTTACGCCCTTGCCAACCGATACCAGCCATCCTTGCAAGGCTCTTTTCGGCAAGCGGCACACTATCGACACATATTTTAACGCTCTTGGGGTCGGTAAAACCCAGTCCACACGCCACCTTGCGCAACATATCGCGCAGCGTTGTGTGGTAGTCCTCGGAGAGGGCATAGGAGGCTATGCGAGCGTCAAAATCGGGCTTATAACCCTCTGAGAAGCGGTTTTTGTAACTCACAGCCCCCACGATAATACTCTTTGCGTCGGACAGCAAAAGGCGTGCATCAAATCTTTTATCGACATTGCGCCGAAGGTAGTCCAAGCGGTAGTCACCGCCAGCATTGAGCCACTCCTCAAAATGGCGTTTGGCATCGGAGAGTTCCCCTGCGCGAACAACTCCCCACGCATCAAACCCCGCCGCCAACATCTGCCGAGATATTTTTCCCTTATTGAGCATCCCAAAAATCGGATAAAAATAAATTTACAAATACGACAATTCGTATACTTTTGCACGCCAAAATGGCTCAACCTTTGAAGGAATGTAATTACCTTTGTATTGATTTGCGCAATCCAAAGGTAGTAATAAAAGTAGAAAATATGAAATTTGAGACTCTCAAACAACTTTTTGACAACAGCGTAAAACGCTTTGCAAAGAACACCGCACTCTCGATGTTCGAGCGCGAGAGTATGACTTATAGCGAGTTGGCAGACCGCGTGGCTTATGTCGGAGAGATGCTGACTGGCGCAGGTCTTTCGGCTGGCGACAAAGTGGCACTTCTGAGTAGCAGCATGCCCAACTGGGGTGTTTGCTACTTTGCAGCCGTAAACCTTGGTCTGGTCATTGTCCCCATAATGACAGAGTTTTCGGGTAGCGAACTCGACAAAATCATCGCACACTCCGAGGCTAAGGCTCTTTGTGTGAGCGACAAACTCTTCACAAAACTCTCCGAGGAGACCGTACAGCGTATGAACATCGTCATCCGCACCAAAAACCTCGGCATCCTCTCCCAGACCGTTCACGAGCAGGGCTCTCCCAAAGTTCCCGAGCCACAAGATTTGGCGGCTATCATCTACACCTCGGGTACCACTTCGACCCCCAAAGGCGTGATGCACACCCACCGCTCGCTCGCAACACAGGTCTTCCTCTGCTACACAATGCAGAACATCAACGAAGAGGATGTCTTTTTCAGCATCCTCCCCTTGGCACACACCTATGAGTGTTCACTTGGTCTGTTGCTGCCTCTGGGCTATGGTGCACAGGTGGTCTATATGGATCGCCCACCTATCGCCTCGGCACTTATGCCCGCCTTCAAGAAGGTGCGCCCAACGGTTATGCTCTCCGTACCTCTCATTATGGAGAAGATTTACAACAGTCAAGTGAAGGCTAAGTTTACCAAGACAAAACTGATGAGTGCGCTCTACTCCACCGCCCTCTTCCGCAAACTCTTCCACCGCTTGGCGGGTGTTGCAATGAAGAAACTCTTTGGTGGCAGGATGCGCTTCTTTGGTGTTGGTGGCGCAAAACTGAGCCGCCCCACCGAGCAGTTTATGTTGGAGGCTAAGTTCCCCTACGCTATCGGCTACGGCTTGACCGAAACAGCACCTCTCATCTATGGTGCTACCCCCTTCAAGACCAAGTTGCAGGAGGTGGGTCTGCCCGCAATCTATGTAGAGGGTAAACTCATCAATGTCAAACCCGACACCGGCGAGGGCGAGTTGGTGGTTAAGACCCCCTGTATTATGGAGGGCTACTATAAGAACCCCGAGGCTACGGCTGAGGCATTCACCGAGGATGGTTGGTTCCGCACCAAGGACCTCTGTGTATTCGACAAAAAGACGGGCTATCTTGCCATCAAAGGTAGGGCTAACGATATGATTGTAGGCTCTACGGGCGAGAATATCTACCCCGAAGAGATAGAAAGCGTTATCAATTCTCACAATTTAGTAACCGAGTCGATTGTTGTGGCCGATAAAGGTTCGCTTGTGGCATTGGTAACGCTCGATAAAGAGAAACTCGAAGCTGCTCTTTCGGAGTTCAAGGACAATGTTTCGGCAAAGTACGATGAACTTATGAAGGAGATTCGCGACTATGTGAACGCCCGCGTGGCAAAGTTCGCTCGCGTGTCGAAAATCGAGGAGCAGAAGGAGGGCTTTGAGAAGACCCCCTCTATGAAGATTAAGAGATTTCTCTATAAGAGGGATAAAAAATAAACCCCTCGAACTTACACCCCCTCTATAAGGGCTGTTCTCTTTTATTTCTTAACTAATTGATTTTCAGTGTTGGTTTTTGCGAATAAATCTTTTGAAAGTAAAGCACTGAAATAGAGAATCTTCCAAAGATGCGGCGTGAATAAATGAAGGTGGCGTATGAAGAAACTACACAGTTTCTTACATACGCCACTATTAGTTTGTGTTAACAACAAATTTATCTTTCTGCGTTATAAAACAGACCGCAGGCGAGGGTTTGATATTCGGGGAGAGGGTATTTGTTGCTCCATTGAAGTTCGATATCGAAGAGTTCAGATAGCGTTTTGGCGACATCAAAACCGTATGCTTCGAGTGAGGGGCGCACACATTCGGGGTGGCGACATGGTTTACCATCCGAGCGGGTACATCCCTTTGGGCAGCGGCTACAACCTCCTATATCAACCGAAGCAAGACCTCCGCACTCGTGTTCCAAGTCAAGCAGTCTGGACTCGATTTTGGAGAGTTCAGAGTGCATAATCTTCTCGCGTTCTGCGGGCGAAATGGGCTCGTTGCCAAACCTTATTTTGGTTACAAATAGTTTTACAAGGTGGTATTTGGAGAGGTTTTCCACCACATTGTGTTCAAAGGGTGGGCATCCCCACTTGTGTCCATAATTGGAGCAATCCGAACAAAGAGCCCACACTTTTTCGGGTCTGTGAAATCGCTCCACAAACTCCTCCATTGTCATTGTGGCGGATAGTTCTTGCACCGTGTAGCGTTCTTCCATCATTTACTCCATTTGGGTGTTATGCCGATAAAAAACTCGAAATTTATTCGGGGCATCGGGCGCGAGAGTACCGAGAGATACTCCTCGTTGAAGAGGTTGTTAATTGTGCCTTTCAGAGAGAGGTCTGCCCAACTGAACGAAAGCCCCTTTTCGAGCGAAACATTACTCATGAAGTATTCGGGGAGTTTGCCCGTGAGTGTGATGTCGTTGGAGGACATTGTAAATCGCTCGCTATAATAGCACCACTTGTAGAGGAACGACCAACTGCGCCACGAGAGGCGACCCATGAGGTTTGCCGAGTGACGGGGTATATATGGGAGCTGCTTGCCCACCGAGCGGTCCGCCTCACTCATAGGCTCGCCCTCGTTGATGGAGGGTGTCCACGAGTAGGAGCCATCGAGCGTAAGGTGCCACTCAGAGGAGAGCGCAACGGAAAGATTTGCCTTAGCCTCCACACCGTAGGCGTGAACATCTTTGATATTCTTGGGCGAGAAAAAGCCCTTGACTGTTGGGAGCCAGAGTATCCAATCGTGGATGTAGGATTCAAACCAACTTGCCGAGCCGGTAAGCGAGTAGACCCCCTCCTTACCTACGGCAAACGATAATCCTGCATCGTAGGTCCAACCGCTCTCTTTTCTGAGGTCGGGGTTGCCACCGGGGAGGAAGTAGAGGTCGTTGAGTGTTGGGAAGCGGAAGTTGCGCGAGATGGATGCTTTGGCGGTAATGTTACCTTTACGAGAGAGCACACCATCGACAAACAAGGCAGGGATGAGTGGTGTCCACTCGGTGCCATACATCTCCTCGCGCAGCGTTGCCGAAATGCCGAAGCGGTCGGTGGGTCGCCACTTGGCAGAGAGGGCTCCCGTGAGTTCGGCGCGACCCTTGCGGTAACCCACAATCGCCTTATTTCCGTCTTGTCGGATGATGTTTTTGTCCTCGCTCTGCACGATATGCTGATGGGCGGCAAGGTTGGCGGTAAAGAGCCACTCGCTACCAATGTAGTATTCGCCCTCTGCCTGCCCATAGAAGGTGTCTATCTTGCTGCGGGAGCGGGTCATGTGTGCCATTGTACCGTTGCCCACATCGCGCTTGTAGTCGTATGCCATCCAAGTGTGTATGTAACCCGCCTTAGTCGACACCTTCCACTGCTCGCCGAGGTGATCCCACGAGAGGATGCCTCGGAAAGTCTCCTCCCTCTGGCGGTTGTCGAAATCGGTAGCGTCGCCATAGTCGGTTGTGAGCATTGGGAGTTCTCGGTTGGAGTTTATGTACCACGCATTGAGCCCAAACCTATCACCTCTGCCCGTGTTGTAATACGCCTCTTGAAGAAGATGAAAATCACGATACGAGCCGCTACGGTTGCGCTCTGTGGGGTAGTATTGACCAATGATATTCATCTCCTCGTCGTAGATGTTCTCCTTTTTGTCGTGGTTGCGATACTCAAAGTCGTTGGGCGAGGTGGAGAACACTGCGCGGGTGGAGAGTTGCCAATGGTCGTCGCCATAGGTCAGGCGCAAAAACTCATCGAAGGTACTGAACGAGCCAACACCTTGGATATATTGTACTCCAAAGCCATCACTCTGGGCGGGCTTGGTGGAGAGTTTTACGGCACCTCCCATACCGCCGCCCGTTTCGTTCACCGAGGAGGTGCCGTGCAGGAGCGAGGCATCGTCAATAAAGTAGGAGGGAATCATCGAGAAGTCGGTCATTCCGAGCATTGGGTTGTTGATGCGCATACCGTTCCAAGTTACCTGCGTATGCGATGCCGAAGTGCCACGAAAAGCGACTGTCGAGAGCGTTGCACGACCATAACTCTTGACGAAAATCGAGGAGTTGAATGTAAGGATATCTGCCATTGAGAGTGCCACACTCTCTTTCAGCACGAGCGAATCGAACTTAGTCTGCTGGGTACCAATCTCTTTCAGGGGGCGTTTGCCATAGATTGTAACTTCGGGTATAGAGTGAAGTCGCTTGTACCACTCTACCTCTTGTGCGGAGAGTGTGGTGCAGCAAAGCAGAAGTGCTATTATAGAGATAAACTTTTTCATACGCATATCCTATTCCCAACAAAATGCCCCAGGGATAATTCCCACATAGAACTCATCTATCAACACTCGCTCCTTCGAGTAGCGATACACCTTACCCTGCTGAACATAGTCAATAGCATCGGCAACATAGACATCGCCCGTGCGAGGGCAGACGGTTAATCCATAGTAGAGTGTGCCGTTGTAAGGCAGAAATGGGCGCACAGGGACCCTGTCAGCCGTCACATCCATCTCCCACACATCGTCGTTGAGCCAATAGAGTTTGTCCCTTGTGCCGTTGAGTTGTACCTCCGAGGGCCAGTCGCCAAAGTCGAAACGAAACTGCTTTTCGATGGTGAATGTTTCGGCATCAATGCGGTAGAGCGAGGGGGCTTCATGACCATAGGGCGAGCCTTCGTAGCCGCCATCGGTGATGGTCCACAGTTTGTTGTTGCAATCCATAACAAGCGATGTGGGTTGGATACCTACCACGAGTTCATCGACCACTTGGTCGGTCTCGGTGTCAATCTTAATAATTCGATTTTGGTACGACCAACAATTCACATATAGATATTTGCCCCATTGCACCATCTGCTCCGTAGAGCCGCTCTCCATAGTCATATTAGGGACTTCGATGTAGCCCGTAATCTCGTAGCGTTTGGGATTGACAACGAAGATGCGGTTGTCCCAAATTTGCGTTACATACGCCTTTTCGTCCGAGAGGAAGTGGATATAGCGGGGCGAGGTGAGATTGACAATGCGTCCCACCTCCTTGAAGGTATTGATGTCGATAGCAAAGATTACATGGGAGTTGTTAACCACCACCCAGCCTATGCCGTCGCGGATAATCATCGATTGGCACACATCGCCGAGTTTCATTGCATTTGCACGATAAAAGACCTCATTTTCGACCTGCTTTGTGTCGGGGTTGTAATACGAGAGCGTGGCATTACCATACTGAAAATTTCCCTCGTTGCAGATGAAAAGCCCACTGCCAGAGGCGGAGGTGTCGAAATCCTCCTCCAAGCCGTAATCCCACTCCATACACGAGGTAGGGAGCAGGACGAGGCAAAGGAGTAATAACCTATTTACTAACCGTATCATTCTTTTTCATATTGTAGTCGTAGAAACCAAAGACCTCGGTCGACACCTCTCCGAGCCAGCCACTCTTGGTATTGACCGCCACCTGCACTTTCACAAAGTCGATAAACTCCAAAACGATTGGCTGACACTCAAAGTCTATTGCATTTGAGATTTTGAAGTGGTTGGCATTGGCATCGGCGGCAGCATTTGCATCTCCTGTAAGGCGATCTATCGAACTAAAATTATCGGCATAGCCCCAATCATACTCGGCATTGACCCAATAGGATCCATTGCCCGAAGCGTCATAATTGCGAGGTGCAAGGCAAGTTCCCGTAAGGGTGTAACTGCCTGCCTCAATCCATAGCGGATAGTAATAATCCTGACGGTGGAACTGTGTGAGATAGTCAATCTCGCCACTATTCCCCAGATTGTCAGTCCACTGCACGGGCATCTTTGTTCCAGATGGGCGGTAGTATGTTACGGCGTAGTTTTGTATAGTCTCCGCCTTGCCCGTCTCGGAGCCTGCCAACTCATACCAAGTGTCATCGGGCAGTCCGTTGCCATTTTCATCCTGCATAACCCACACAATAGCAGGCTCCGAAGAGCCACTAAACGAGTTACCGAGAATACCAAGGTCATAATCACCCGAATTGTCTATGCTATGGTCGAAGCCTACGACAATATAGCCACCAAAGCCACCCAACGACACCCAATTGGGATATGGGTTGCCATCTCTATCAATCTCCGACATTCGGCTTTCTGCATATGCAATAGCCGCCTCGGGGGTTGTCTGTGTGCCATCAAAACCGCCCGTTTTTGTTTCGTTGATAAACTGCCCAGGGGCGGGAGTGTACTCGTAGACCTTGTTCCAATCAGCCTTCGATGCTCCGCTTTGTGGGCGATAGAAGGCTCCCTCCTCATATACGGTTACGGCAAACTCCTTTGAAAGGGTAATCTGCCCGTTCTCCTTTTCGATGGTTGCCGTTGCAGAGATTTTATACTCCCCAGCCGACTCGGCAGAGAAGATTAGTTGGGAGGTATGACCAATAGGTTCCTCCTTGCCAACCACCCTCCAAAGGTATGTAGCACCCATCTCTTGGCTCGTTGTCGAGGGGGCGATGAGCAGTTTACGCCCTACAACCGTATGGAATTTGTCGTTTGCAAACTCCCAAACAAAGGGCATATCTTCGGCATTGAGTACCTCAATATTCACACTATCGCTATGCTCTCCATCCTCGTTGGTTGCCGTAGCGGTGATGGTGTAGTTGCCAACAGCGTCGGCAACGAAGGTGTAAGAGGGTTCATTGCCAACCTCTTCGCCATTGAGTGTCCACAAAAGCGAGGTTTCGAGCGACGACTCACGCACCGATGCGTTTAGGTTGATAGTCGTTCCCACCGCTACGGTCTGCTGCTTGCTGCCCGCAATGGTTACGGTTGGGACTTCCAACTCCACAACATCTACACGGATTTCCTCCTCGTCGGTGCCACTCTCTGTTGATACCGAAATGGTTATGAAGTACTCTCCAACCTCCTCCCGCATAAAAAGCAACGAAGGGGAGGTGCCGAGCACCTCTCCATTCATTGTCCATCGATACACTGCCCCCTCTGCCGACTCGTAGTCGGGAGCGATAAGAATCTCCCGCCCCTGCTTGACGGTGTATATACCCGTCTGGCTGTCGAGAACAATGTTCGGTGGCAGGGGCAAGGTGATCTCCTCATCTATGTTGCAAGATGAGAAGATCAGCCCCACAATCAAACTAACTATAAATACTTTTGTACGAAAGTTCATCTTGTGATGTGTGTTGTAGATTATTTGTCAAAGCGCACAGCCACATCATCGTAGGCGAAGTAAGCAGGGATGGTGAAACCATAGCGACCACCCATCTCCTCCGAATAGAGGAAGTTGAAACGAACTTTGGCAACCTTGCCGAGTCCCGACAAATCCCACTTTTGCCAATCTGTTACCACGCTCTCGCCTCGCACCAAGAAAAACTCCACCTCGCTGATTGGCTCGGCATACGCATCGGCATCCACATCATCAAAACCTTGGGCTACAAGTTTCAACCACGCATCCTCGGTTAGACCCTCCCAACTGCCACCAAAGGTGTTTCCAGCCTCACTCTTAACACCATTATAAAGTTGATTGAGTGTATAGTTCGTATTGGTAACCCACATATGGTCGATAACACGAGCCTCGCCATCTGCAAAAGAGAGTTCGGGCAGATTCTCAATATGCGAGTTGGAGTCCTTATAGCCGTAGTGTACGCAGAAGTTGTCGCCCGAATGTGCCTGCACGGGAACCATCAATTGAAGGTTGAACCAACCGAGCATTGCATCATTACCTGCATTCTCTGCAACATAATCTTCGCCATAATACTTGGCAATGTGCAAATCCCTATCCTCATCCGAATAGCCCTCGCCCCAATAGTTCGAGATGGCATGACCTCCGCCCCAGAAGCAATAGGAGTAGTTGTCGGGGAACATGTGGTAGAGTTCGGTGTTGCCCTCGTCCCACCAAGTGTACATTGTGGACATATAGTCGCCAAAGGTCAAAGGACCACCATATTGGGGCTCATCAATAAGGTCGCTCCAAGTGGTAATCTCCTTACCCTCTCCCCAATTTACATAGTCCAAATAGTAGGGCTCAAACTTTGCGTCGGCATCTTCGAAAGTGAGCACACGCAACTCATAGTCGAGTTCCTCGCCGCCTTCGCCATTATCATCGCCACCTTCGGTTACTTTGGGCAGGGTGATTACACGACCATCGGCAAGGGTAATAATAACAGTCGTTTCGCTCTCCTCTACAGAAACAAAGAACGAGTCGCCATCCTTACCATCTACACCATCCTTACCGTCAGCACCATCTTTGCCGTTCTCGCCATCCTTACCATCGATGCCGTCCTTACCGTCGGCACCATTTTCGCCAACTTTACCGTCAGCACCGTCTTTGCCGTCAGCACCATCTTTACCATTGGTGCCATCCTTACCATTTTTGATGGTTATGGTGCTATTGTCGCTGAAAGTAATAACCACGCCTTCGGGGGTTTCGGTGGTCGAAACCACAGTCTTACCGCTCTGCTGTGCGTCGAGCAGTGCCGAGAGAGTAGCAATATCCTCCTCGTTCTGTTCGACTTGACCTTTGAGTTCATTCAGGGCATCCCAAATACCGCTGTCATCATAGGTACATCCTGTCTGCACGAGTCCAACAAGGACTACGGCTGCAATTACAAAAAATCTTTTCATACGCTTGTTTTTTTAGGTTTGTTTATTTGACTTATTGTTGATTGTTTTCACTCATAATGCGTGCGTTGCAGTTGGCAACAAGAAGTTCCAACTCTTCGAGATATCGCCTACGGAAGCGATAGTGGGCAATAACCTCGGGGGTGAGCATAAAGGTGCGCCCCTGCATCGCTGAGGTACGGCAGAGGTGCATAATCATTGCGGGAAGAAGTTCGGTAGCCACCTCCACAGATAGCCCCTCACGAGTGGTGGCAGACCACACAGCCTCGCCACTCTCGTCCCACACCTTTATGATAATGTGATATGCCACCTGCTTGGTCGGGAGTTTACCAAGTTGGGCTACAAATTGTGCCACCGAGAGGGTACGCAGACGCACACCATCGCCCCTGCCAACAATCTCGATGGTGGCAATATTGATGGGGCTCGCCACAAGCAACGCATAGAGCGGGTTGGCTTGGACTCGCAGGGTCTTAAAGAATTTCCACAAGTTGCTTTTGAGAATATAATTCTCCCCCTTGTGGGCTGAGGGTTGGATGGAATCCATACTCCTAACAGATGTATTGTAAGGGTTTAATCCGACATTAACCACTTACACAACAAGCCCAGCAACGAAGCAAAAACAGGGTACAATACGCTTTGCTTTGGGTGCCTTTTAGACCACAAAAAGTGTAAGCAATTAATTTATCGTCGCTCCCAGCCCGTATCCCAGCAGGCAAAGAAACAATAACGCAAAGGCAGGTCTTCTGACTTGTCCCGTTGTCGCGCCTTCCCAATCTTGAAGATCAGTGGCAAAGAGTGCGTACAACATTCATCCTTTCTTGGTAGGCGATTAAAGGTGTAATCGCCTCAAAGGATGGGACTTACAGCAACTGGTATTGTCTTGGCTTTTCACCAAATTCCCTTTTCACCGCTCCTGACGCTTGGTCACTTACGGCTCCTTTTGCAGTGGCAAAGATATGAATTATTTTAATACAAAAAGCAATTTAGGAAAAGTTTTTTGCCAAAATCCTCCCCCAAAAAGATGTTATATCACAGATATACTAATTATCTCTGGAAAAATCTAACGAATGAGGGAAAATAATGATGGTGGCACTGGTGTTCAATGACTTATGAGGGCTTTTGATGAAAGCCTCGCCAATGCAAAAGTGCAAGGAAATGAAAGGTAATGAGGGCGGACGGTTTTCAAATCATTACCCAATAACGAGGTAAGTTTATAGGTCGTTGGAGTCTATTTCTACTCTCTGCCACATTCTGCATAACAATGTACAACTCGCTGATAACTAATTTTGTAACCAAAAAGAATTGGATTATGCGAAGTACATTTAAGGTGCTGTTCTACGTGAACGGGAGCAAGGAGAAAAACGGTATTGTCCCGATTATGGGGCGAGTTACAATCAATGGTTCGGTGGCTCATTTCAGTTGCAAACTGACCATTGCAAAAACAATGTGGGATGCCAAAGGTAATCGGGCAAAAGGCAAGAGCAAGGAGACACAAAACATCAATTTGGCTTTGGATAACATCAAGGCTCAAATCATCAAGCATTATCAGCGCATCTCGGATAGAGAAGCGTTTGTAACTGCCGAAATGGTACGTAACGCCTATCAAGGAATAGGAACGGAGTATGAAACACTGCTCGGTGCATTTGACAAGGACAACGAGAGTTTCAAGAAGCGTATCGGTATAGACCGTGCAGCAAGTTCCTACAAGGTGCGCGTAAGGTCACGAAATCATTTAGCAGCATTCATCAAAAAATGCTATAAACGCAGTGATATTTCTATGCTTGAACTTACCCCCGACTTTATCAAGGAGTATGAAACACTGCTCGGTGCATTTGATAAGGATAACGAGAGTTTCAAGAAGCGTATTGGTATTGACCGTGCAGCGAGTTCCTACAAGGTGCGTGTAAGGTCACGAAATCATTTGGCTGCATTCATCAAGAAGTCCTACAAGCGTAGTGATATTTCTATGCTTGAACTTACTCCCGATTTTATCAAGGAGTATGAAATCTATCTCTCTACTGATGCAGGTTTGCATAATGGCAGCGTATGGTCGCATTGTATGTGGCTGAAAACAATCGTGTCAAAGGCTCATTACAATGGACTGACACCGAGAAATCCATTTGTTCAGTATCGAGTAAATCAGAATATCAAGGAGCGTCAATACTTGACCGAAGATGAAATCAAGGCTGTAATGACACACGAGTTTGCGGATAAGAAGTTGGCTTATATCCGAGACCTGTTCGTGTTTGCAAGTTTCACAGCCTTGTCATTCGTGGATATTAAGGAACTAACCACTGATGATATTGTAGAGATAAACGGAGAGAAATGGATTCTATCCAAGCGACACAAAACAAAGGTCAATTTCCAAGTGAAGTTGCTTGATATTCCATTGCAGATAATCAAGCGTTACGAGAGATTCCAAGAGGATAAGTTGGTATTCCCGAATCTTAACTATTGGAACATCTGTAAACCGCTGAAAAAGATGATAAAAGAGTGCGGTATCTCAAAGGATATTTCATTCCATTGCACACGTCACGGATTCGCTACGCTTGCTCTCAGTAAGGGCGTTCCCATTGAGAGTGTCAGCCGAGTATTGGGGCATACGAACATAACCACGACACAAAAATATGCCAAGATAACCACCGAGAAAATCGACAAGGATTTGACGATGTTCGGCAACAGACTTAATCAATCGTTTAGTGAAATTTCAATCGCAATGTAACTATGGAACGAGCAATTATAACAATCAGCGAAAGTGGCAGAGTAAATATCCTAAGCGGTAATGTTTGGATGTTTGAAATGGAATAGGTGGAGTTGTATCAATAAATATAGGGCGGCAAAAGAAAGACCGCCCCATATTAAAATGT
>JAZNTX010000033.1:0-11448 GCA_045591965.1 Tidjanibacter sp.
CCTCCCACCGACCTGAGCTTTGTATGAATTCCCCCTCTAAGTACTCCTCCCCTACGCAAGGGGAGGTCGGGAGGGGTGGTCGAAATTGCGTGCGCGTCCCCGCGCACAAGAGGGGGTGCCCGAAGGGCGGGGGCGTGTGTACTGCTCCTCTAAGTTAGGGGAGCCGGCACGAAGTGACTGAGGGGTCTGTTTAACCCGTCTTGCCACGACCACCGTAGGTGGGCGGTTGGCAACTACCATGCTTTTTTGCAGGCGACCAAGGTCGCCCTATTTCTTTGCCACTTTTGGTGGCAAAAGTGGCGCAAAAGCCACGCACCGCATCTCTGGCGGGAGCGCGGAACAAAAAGCCTAAAACAAACGCCTTTGGCGGGTAAAGCATTTACCGTCTTTGTTTCTTAACGCCTTTTTGTCCCGCACTCGTCACAACCGCACAAGGCGGTCGCTTTTCCGCCGCCGATGCAAGTGCGGATTTTTACAGACCCCCTCCCCCTACGGGGCTCTCCCCCTAACTTAGGGGGAGAATAAAAGGAATTCCCCCTCTAAGTTAGAGGGGGTGCTGCGAAGCAGCGGGAGAGGTCTGTCGCCTATAAGCCCTCTACGAACACGGGTATTAAAAAAGATACCCGCGAATAAGGAGGGTGTGCAACTTAATTTTCAACTTTCAACTCTCAACTTTCAACTTTTAGAGCGGTAGATGCCAACCGCCTGCCATTCGGCAGTCGTGGCAAGAAGGGGGTTATTCCCCCTCTAAGTACTCCTCCCCTACGCAAGGGGAGGTCGGGAGGGGTGGTCGAAATTGCGTGCGCGTCCCCGCGCACAAGAGGGGGTGCGCGGAGGGCAGGGGTGTGTGTACTCCTCCCCTAAGTTAGGGGAACTGGCGCGAAGTGAATGAGGGGTATGTCGGTCGGTAGACGGTCAACAAAAAAGCGAGCGCGAAATTTTCACACTCGCCAAACTACTAGTTACTCACTAAAAATTACTCTTTACTCACTACTAATTACTCACTAATTGAGGCATACCTTTTGGATTTCATTTGGCAAGATTTTGTCGGGGGGTGTTGCCAACCTCGATTTTTGATTATATCTTTGGCGAGGTTGTGGGCATTTTCCACGCAATGGACAATTTCAAAGTACGACAAACAGAGTAAAATAGTCGCAATATGAATCAACTTTCGGAATTTGTTGGTGCCAAGGTGGAGGCACAAAGGGCATATTTTGGTTCGGGGGCTACACTCCCGCTCGGGTTTCGCGTGGAGCAACTGAGGCGTTTGGAGCAGGCTCTCATCGACTGGGAAAAACCGCTCTGCGATGCGCTATGGCTCGATTTGCACAAATCCTACGAGGAGGCTGTGATGACCGAACTGAGCATCGTAAGGGGCGAAATTCGCAATCATATTCGCCACCTTAGGCGTTGGACTCGCACAAAGCGCGTGGGCTCGCCTCTGAAAATGTTCCCCTCCACCACGCGAGTTACTACCGAGCCCCTCGGCACGGCGCTCATCATCTCGCCTTGGAATTATCCCGTACAACTGCTCCTCAACCCTCTTGTGGGCGCAATCTCGGCAGGCTGCACCGCCATATTGAAGACCTCGCCCTATGTTCCTCATGTGTCGCAGGTGTTGGTGCAGATGATTTGTGGCACTTTCGAGGAGCGTTACATCACAGCCATAGACGGACATCGCGATATTAACACCGCCCTCTTGGAGCAGCACTTCGATATGATATTTTTCACGGGCTCGCCATCGCTGGGTAAGACGGTTATGGAGGCGGCTGCAAAGCACCTTACGCCCGTAGTCTTGGAGTTGGGTGGCAAGAGCCCCTGCATCGTCACCGAGAGTGCCAATGTGGAACTTGCCGCAAAGCGCATAGCGTGGGGCAAGACCATCAATGCGGGTCAGACCTGCATCGCCCCCGACTACCTGCTCATACACTCCTCCCAGAAGGCTCACTTTGTTGAGGCTTTCGGCAGGGCTGTCGGGCAGATGCACGGCGCAAACCCCCAAGAGAGTCGCCACTATGGTCGTATGGTTAGCAGCAGGGCTTTCGAGCGCGTGAGCGGCTATCTCTCTGACGGTAAGGTGCTTTGGGGTGGCACAACCGACCCCAAGGAGAGGTATATCGAGCCCACACTCTTGGAGGTTGCCGACCCCAATGTGGCAGTTATGCAGGAAGAGATTTTCGGACCCATCCTGCCCATTGTGACTTTCGAGCGCGAGGAGGAGGCACAGGAGTTTGTAGCCTCACGCCCACACCCCTTGGCTCTCTACTACTTCGGCAGTCGCCGAAGGGGCGAAAGGTTCCTTAGCCACACCCTCTCGGGCGGAGCCTGCCTGAACGATACTATTATGCACATTGTGAACGATAGGGCTCCATTTGGTGGTGTGGGTATGTCGGGCATGGGACGCTACCACGGCAAGGAGAGCCTACTCGCCTTCTCGCATAGGCGCACGGTGGTAACCACTCCTCGTGGCTTCGATCTTCCACTGCGCTATATGCCCTACAAACTCTTTAAGTATATTAAAGGTTTGCTGTAATGTGCGGTTTGGATAAAACGAGAGCGGGTAGCCAAAAGTTGGTTACCCGCTCTCGTTGGGAGTGATTATCCCTATTAGAACATTCGGGGACTCAGAGGTATTGCGAGTCCGAATGAAAGATTTACGGAGTTCTGATTCAGAGGAATAGGAATTGCACCACCGTTTACCGTACCATACTTAGTGGCGATGTAGTCCATGCCGAAGAAGAAGTTTACGAAGGTGGTGTGTGCGTTCAGAGCAAAGCCGAGCACGCCCACCGAATTAACCCACGAATAACTTGTCGAAGCGGTAAGCCAACGAGTGGGACGCAGAGTAACAGCACCGCCAATCGAGTTCCACTTGCGGTTTTCGTAGGTCTTGGTGTTCCACAGCGCACCCACGCCAATGAGGTCGTTCAGGAAGTTGTATTCCACGCCCACAACAATGGAGGAGTGGAGAGCGGTCTTGCCCTCGGAGGTGTCCTCGGTGGGCTGCAAAACGATACTCTCGGGCTTCTCAAACTTCACCATGGAGCCTTCATTGGATTCACTCTCGGAATTATTGAGGTTGAGGTCTAAGCCGTTGAAGGCGAAGTTTACATTGTCAATAGTGGCGCAGAAGGAGTTGTTGGCACTCCAAGCGTTGAAACCGAGGTCGTTGATGGCTGCCGAGAGTCGTATCTGCTCGTCATTGAAGAGCCACTCAATACCTGCATCAAAGGCTACGCCTATGTTCTTGATGTTCGAGGGGTTGAAGTTGTTGAAGTTTGTGAGATGACCCACAAAGGTGTCCATTGTTACCTCGCCCTCAATATCTTGGAAGTTGTAGCCCGCAACATTTGCTTTGAGCGAGCCAGCCATCTCGGCGCGGTAACTCTCCTCGCCAATCGTCACATCGAGTTTGTCAATCTTAGCACTCACCTGTGCGAGTCCCAAGAGCACCTTGGCGCGGAAACCGAGGGTAAAGACATCTTGTACGGGGAAGGTGTAGCCGAGCGATGCCTCAATAAAGTTCTGGCTCTCGATGCCCATACCGCTAATGTCGTACGAGCCCTGCGAGAGGGTCTTTGTGAGGGCGAAGAAATCTTTGGGAATGTCGATGTTTGTCTCCGAGCGGAGGCGCACGCCAATCGACCAGAAACCTCCCTTAAAGTAGTTACCCATACCAAAAATCTGGTCGTTCAGACCAAACTCAATGGCGTTCACATCGGGCAGTTTTTTCAAAAACTCCTCTGCCGAAACGCTCTTGTGCATGTAGGTCACAACGCCATTACCATCGCCATTGGGGTAGAAGAAGTTCTCTGCCGAGAGGAAGTTGGTTTCGAGCGAGGTGTAGAGGTCGCCCACTACGGGAATTGCCAAGTAACCTCTCAGTGGTGAGAGGGCAGGGTTGAGTTCATAACGCTGTGTGGAGCCGTTCATGAAGTACGAGGTGCGGAGTTGAGCACTTGCGCTCTCCGCAAAGGTCAGCACTGCGAGGATTGCTGCTGCTATACTAAATATCTTTTTCATAATACTCTTTCTCTTTTTTTCTTGGTTTAACATCTCTTTTTGTGGTTGTTCTACTCTGTGGCATCGTCATCTTCGGCACCGAGAAGTGAGCCGAGGTCGACTGTGATACCCTCGCCGAGTTCGAGAGAGAGTTTAGCAGCAATATACTGATTAGCGTTCAGAGCACCACCTGCGAGAGTTGTGCCGCTCAGGAGGCAGTTGATCTTCTTGGTACGGGCAATCTCGGCAAATGGAGAGAGTGCGCTACTCTCTGCCGAGGGTGTCTTGATATCCAAGATGATGCTGCACTCCGAGAGTTTAGCCTCCTCTGTTGTCGAGCCCTCAATCTTACCGGTTGTCGAGGATGTGATGCACTCAATGGGCGCACCGTTCTCATCGAGGAACTCAATATTCATTGTAAGGTCGATGGGCAGTGTGCTCTCGGAGGCCACATTGAGGGTAAGGTTCTCAACCACAACATCAATGTCGGCAAGTGCCGAGAGGTCTACTTCTTCAATCACTACTGGGTAGTTGATAGAGTCATTCTTCTCGTTGTCGAACTTAAAGGCAGCGTCTATCGAATATATCACTTTGAAGGTGTAACTATCCTGCAAGACGAGTTCATGAGGCGCGTCTTTGTTGGTTTCAGCATCGAGTTGTACCTCAATCCTCTCGGGCAGAGCGGCAATCATATCTGCCAAACCATCAGCCTGATAGGTTAGATAGTTGGGAACATCGGGAGCCGCTTCGCCATTGATAGCGATGATTGTGGTTTGTGCGGGAAGAATTCTAAGGTCTTCAACCGTAACCGTGCTTACTACATCTGTGCCTTTGTAGGCGACAAGTGTAAGGTCGGCATCGATACCCACACCGATGGGGTTCTCAACTTCGAGTTTCAGCACGGGCGAGGCAATGTTGAGTTCGAGTTCGATACCCTCACCCAGCGAAGAACTGAGGTCGCCAAGATTGATGGGGTCAATCTGCAAGAGGTCGCCAAAGTTGGGCTCGACAAACCCTGTAACCTTAGTAATCGACAAATCATCGAGCGCGATGGTGGGTGTGAGCAAGAGTTCCTTTGCCGAGGTGTTGATATGCAACTCGGAGCCATCTGCAATGGCTACTGTGGCTTTCAGTCCAACAGTGCTATCGAGAATAACCTCGCCATTGACAATATCAAGTTCTCCGATACCATTGAGTGTAAGTTCGATAAGTTTGTTGTTCTGACCATTGATAACTTCCAACTTGTCAGTGGTCAGTTTGCCGTCTGCATAATCCCAACCAGCGGGCTTGGTAATGTCGAGGAATGCTGGGAGCGAAATCTCCACATCGCGCAGTTCGAGTTTGTCTACGGGCGAACCTTCGAGAGCAACCTCTACACTAAACTGAGGCAACGCATTGTCGATGCTGTTTGCCTTGCTAATAGAGAGCGAGTGAATCTCTGTTACGATCTCGGGAATCTTAATTCTCTGATCAATATCCTGTGTGAAGTCAAAGTCATCAGTGATCTCGTTGGTGGTAATTGTTGCGTCATGCACCGTGGGGGTTACGCTAATCTCCACATAGGGCGATACGGCGGAGAGAGTACCCTCCTGAACTGCGATAGTAGCATCAAGAGCAAAGGTTACATCCTCGGAGATCTCTACCATGTGACTCTCGTTAGGAGCCTTATTGAGGTTTACCTTCTTCAATACGATATCAATCGTGATGTGGCTACCTGTGAATGTGTAGTCGAAGATTTCGAAGTGGTTGCCGTTTGTCTTAATGTTGTTGTAAAGAGGGTCGTTGGGCAACTTTTCAACAACGAAACCTTCGGGAAGTTCGAAATAGAGCGAGTGTACGGTACACTCTTTACTTACATCAACTAAGCCACCAAGGTCGAACTGAATATCGAGAACGGAGCCGTTGCCGTCAGTACCAAAGGTTACCTCCTCCAACGAAGCCACTTGCTCGGGGAGTTCAATCGAGAAACTCTGCGTAAATGTATGGGGGCTACAAGTTAGATCTACCTCCTCAATGTCCAACATCTCAATTATAGTTTGATTGATGTAAGCACCATCGGAAAGACTCGATAGCCCCTCGGGGATACCGATATCTTTTTTGCCAACAAAGGGGTCGATAGTAGTACTGAAACCGCTAAGGAGCGGCTCCTTTACGGGGTCGATAGTGGGTGCAAGACCTGTAATGTCTGGGATGTTGCCCACCGAGATAGTTTCCACAAGAGGGTCGTTACTATTGCCTTCGGAGAAGCCGTAGTTGCCATTCTCGTCTGCCGGCAAGTTTGCTCCTGCCGTTTGGAGCAGTTCGCCAATGGTGGTTTTTTCTATCTCGCCAAGAGGCACAACAATGCCGTTGGTGTCGCCAACGGTCACTTCGAGCGATACCTTGTCGAAGTTGTAGTCGGTGTTACACGCCGCTGCGAGCAGTGGTAACACAAAAAGTGTTAAGGTGCGAAAGAGTTGTTTCATAACGCAAAATTTTTATGTGTTTTTGTTTGTTTTCTCGTGTTGAAAATAGGGTATAATACTCAATCTCGCTGTAAATATACAAATTATTTTCGACTTTGCACCTATTTATTATAATAAAAGGGCAAGAAAATAAAATTCTTACCCATTTCTTTGTGTGGCTCTTTGCGGAGGCTCTACTTCTTGCCCGAGGGAAGGGATGAGATGATATTGTGCAGATGGCGGGTGTTGATGTGGGTGTAGATTTCGGTCGTGGTGATGTTGGCGTGACCCAAGAGTTCCTGCACCTGACGAATGTCGGCACCACCCTCCAAAAGGTGGCTTGCAAAACTATGTCGCAGGGTGTGGGGAGAGATGTTTTTGTTTATGCCTGCGAGTTTTGCGCATCGTTCCACAATCGAAAAAACAGCCATACGGCTCAGCACCTTACCGCCTCGCTGGTTGAGGAATATGTAGTCCTCGGAGTACTCGGTTACCAATGTGTGGCGCACTTTATAGTAGAGCAAAAGTCGCTCCTCGGCCTCGTGGCTGATGGGTACAAGGCGCATCTTTCGCCCCTTGCCCGTAACTCGCACAATACCCTCCTCGAATATTACATCTTTCAGGCGTAACCCGAGTAGTTCCGACACCCTCAGACCACACGAGTAAAGCATCTCCACAATTGCGCTGTCGCGATAACCCGCAGGGGTCGAGAGGTCGATGGTCGCAAGCATGGCATCAATCTCTTCGGTGGAGAGCGCGTCGGGCAGTGCCCTGTTGCACTTGGGCGAAAGGATAAAGTCTGTGGGAGAGGATGTTATGGCACCCTCCGAGGAGAGAAATTTGAAGAAAGTCCTTAGGGCACTCAGCGTGCGAGCCTGTGTTGTGGGAGCAGTGCGGCGTTCATATAACACAACCAAATAACCCTCCACATCCTCTCGACTTACATCTTGGGGTAGAGTATTCTTGCGTGTGGAGAGCAACCACTCGGAAAAGTCGCCAATATTGTGAGTGTAGGACTCCACGGTATTGGGCGATAATCCTCTTTCGAGAGCCATCTGCCGCCTCCAATCCTCAATCTTTTTTTGCCACTCTTTTTCCGCGCTCGACATAAATAATTCCTTTTGGGGTTAAAATTAGCAATTTCTTTTGTACTTTTGTCACGCAAGAGGATAATTTGCTCAAAAAATGAAGAGAGAAACCGATTTTCTGGTCATAGGTAGTGGTGTTGCAGGACTCTCCTTTGCGCTCAAAGCGGCAGAGAGAGGGCGTGTGACAATTGTTACTAAGGGTGAAATTAGGGAGTGTAATACTAACTACGCACAAGGAGGCATCTGCTGTGTGACCTATCCGCCCGACACCTTCGAGAAACATATCGAAGATACGATGGTGTGTGGTGCGGGCAAGTGCGACGAGAGGGCTGTGCGCAAGGTTGTTGAGGGAGCCCCCGAGGGTATTAAGGATTTGATAGAGTGGGGTACTCACTTCGACAAAACCCCCGAAGGACGCTACTCGCTCCATCGCGAAGGAGGACACACCGAGCATCGTATTCTCCACCACCGCGACCTTACGGGTGCGGAGATTGAGCGAGCACTGATTACTGCCGTAAAGCGTCATCGCAATATCGACATTCTCGAACACCACTTTGCCGTCGATGTTCTCACTCAGCACCACTTGGGCGAGGAGGTCAATCGTCACATGGACAACATTGAGTGCTATGGTGCCTATGTTATGGACATCAAGCGCGAGAAGATTATGACCATCTTGGCAAAGATAACGGTGGTTTGTACGGGAGGTGTGGGTAACCTCTACCACACAACCACCAACCCTTCGGTGGCTACGGGCGATGGTGTCGCAATGGTTCATAGGGCTAAGGGTATTATTGAGAATATGGCTTACATCCAGTTCCACCCCACAACGCTCTACAACCCCACCGAGCGTCCCGCATTTCTCATTACGGAGGCTATGAGGGGCTATGGTGCAATACTTAAATTGCAGAACGGTAAGGAGTTTATGCACAAATACCACCCTATGGGGTCGCTTGCTCCGCGCGATGTGGTGGCTCGCAGTATGGACCACGAGATGAAGATTACGGGTGCGGAGTACCTCTACCTCGATGTGCGCCACAAACCCGCCGAACAGACCATCCGCGAGTTCCCCAACATCTACCAAAAGTGCCTCACGCTCGGTATTGATATTACCAAGGATATGATTCCCGTAACCCCTGGTGCGCACTACTGCTGTGGCGGTGTGAAGGTCGATTTGAATGGCGAGAGTACCATCCACCGACTCTACGCACTCGGCGAGAGTGCTTGTACGGGTCTGCACGGTGCCAACCGCTTGGCTTCCAACTCGCTGATTGAGGCTGTGGTCTATGCCAAGGCTGCTGCTGAACACGCCACCGCAAGGCTTGGCGAGATTGAGTTAGAGAGGAATATCCCCGATTGGAACGATGACGGAATGGTGGCTACCGAGGAGATGATTCTCATCACTCAGAACTACAAGGAGATGCAACAGATTATGAGTTACTATGTCGGCATTGTACGCTCCAATCTGCGTTTGGAGAGGGCTCTTAGGCGTATGGAAATCATCTACCGCGAAACGGAGGAGTTGTACCAAAAGAGCCGTCTGAATGTGAACCTTTGCGAACTCCGCAACCTCATAGAGGTCGGCTACCTTATCATCAAGCAGGCTGCGGCGATGAAGGAGAGTGTGGGGTTGCACTATACGCTCGACTACCCTCCACAATAGGCGAGTACATCTCGTACCGCATCTGCTGCGTTATGCTCGGGCTCGGAATGCTCATTTACGCTCTGTAAACTCCGCTTCCTCGCCCATCACAAGCCTTGTATCTGCGGCACGATATGCACTCGTTCCGAATTGAGAATTGAGAATTGAGAAATTTGGGAAAAGACCACAACCATTTCCCTCCCCTAAGTTAGGGGAGGGTGCCCGAAGGGCGGGAGAGGTCTGTTAGAATTAAAAATTATTGCGCCAAAGGCACGCCTTAGTTTTCAATTTTCAATTTTCCTATAAGCCTTAGGACTATTGACGTTAGACATTAGACGTTAGACAAAAAAAGACTATGACACTTAAAGAAGAGATAAAACGCAGGCGAACATTCGCTGTTATTGCGCACCCCGACGCGGGTAAGACAACACTAACCGAGAAACTCCTCTTGTTTGGTGGTGCTATCCATGTTGCGGGTGCTGTGAAGAGCAACAAAATCAAAAAGACTGCAACCTCCGACTTTATGGAGATTGAGCGACAGAGGGGTATTTCGGTCGCCACTTCGGTTATGGAGTTTGAGTATGAGGGCACCAAAATCAACATCCTCGACACCCCTGGTCACGAGGACTTTGCCGAGGATACCTACCGCACACTGACGGCTGTTGATGCTGTAATTATCGTTATTGACGGCGCAAAGGGTGTGGAGAGCCAGACGCGCAAACTGATGAATGTGTGCCGTATGCGCTCAACCCCCGTTATGGTCTTTGTGAATAAACTCGACCGCCCCTGTAAGGAGCCTTTTGAACTCTTGGAGGAGATTGAGCAGGAGTTGCAGATTGCAGTGCGTCCCCTCTCGTTCCCCATCGGTAGCGGCAACTCTTTTCAGGGTGTCTACAACATCTACGACGAGAGCCTTGCGCTCTTCAAGGAGGTCGATAGGCAGTATATTGCCGAGAGTATCCACCTGACGCTCGACGACCCCCAACTCGGCGAGTATATTGGTGCGGGTAATGCTGCGGAGTTGGAAGAGAATTTGGAGATGGTGTCCGAACTCTTCGAGCCTTTCGATAGGGATTTGTATTTGCAAGGTCTGCTTGCGCCCGTATTCTTCGGCTCGGCAGTTAATAACTTTGGTGTCAGGGAGTTGCTCGAAACATTCATCCGCATTGCACCCTCGCCTCACGCCGCCCCCACCGAGACACGCTTGGTGCAGGCTGCCGAGGAGAAGATGACCGGTTTTGTCTTTAAGATTCACGCCAATATGGACCCCAACCACCGCGATAGGTTGGCGTTCCTGAAAATATGTAGCGGTACTTTCGAGCGTGGCAAAAACTACTTCCATGTTCGCACCGGCAAACAGATGAAGTTCTCCTCGCCCAGCGTCTTTTTGGCGGAGAAAAAATCGGTGGTAGATACTGCTTACGCTGGCGATATTGTAGGTCTGCACGACACAGGCAACTTCAAGATTGGCGACACCTTCACCGAGGGCGAGAAACTTAAATTTACGGGTATTCCCTCCTTCGCGCCCGAGATGTTCCGCTATATTGAGAATGCCGACCCCCAGAAGTTCAAACAACTCGCCAAAGGTGTAGACCAACTCATGGACGAGGGTGTGGCTCAACTCTTTACCTCGTCGCTCAATGGTCGCAAGATCATCGGCACGGTGGGAGCCTTGCAGTTTGAGGTTATACAATATCGCTTGGAGCACGAGTATAACGCTAAGTGCCGCTGGGAGCCTATCGCCATCCATAAAGCGTGCTGGATTGAGAGCGACAACCAAGAGCAACTTGCCGACTTTAAGAAGCGTAAGTTTACCAATATGGCAGTCGATAAACACGGCAGAGATGTCTATCTTGCAGATACCTCCTACGCCCTGCAACTTGCCATAGAGAAGTTCCCCGATATACGCTTTAAGTTCACCTCCGAATTCTAAAAAAACGCATATAACGGGTGCTTTTTGCACCAAACATCAGAGAGCGGCTTCCTCATTTGCGCCAAGCAAACTGCGGAGCCGCTCCCTCGTTTGGCACAAAAATCCCTCCGTTCTCTGCGTTTTTTTTGTAGGGGGAGTACCACCCTCACAAAAGAGGCGTTACGCCTCCGCCTATAACTCGCTCGATTCTCTGCGTTTTTTAGTTGTGGTGCTTTGAAAACCCACAACCACCTCCCTCCCCTATGAATACTCCTCCCCTACGAAAGGGGAGGTTGGGAGGGGTGGTCGAAATTGTGTGCGCGTCCCCGCGCACTGGGAGGGTCCGCGAAGCGGGGGAGAGGT
>JAZNTX010000034.1:0-41390 GCA_045591965.1 Tidjanibacter sp.
AGGAGACGCTCGACCCTGTGGGCGTGGCGGTAGTTATTGAGGCTGCGCATATGTGTATGCAGATGCGTGGTGTGCAGAAGCAGAACTCCATAACGACCACTTCGGCCTTTAGCGGAGCCTTTATGACTCAGCAGAAGACCCGACAAGAGTTCCTCGACCTTATCGGCACCAAGCTGCATTAGAGCCGAGGTGTTACATACCTAATAGTAAAACAACAAGCTGACAGCCCTCTCCGGTATGGACTGTCAGCTTGTTGTTTAATACCATCTTGCCACGACTTTGCACGTGCCGATTTAATCCCGTCTTGCCACGGCTCATCGCAGAAGAGGCGGTTGGCACCTACCATTCTTATTTTTTGTTTTAGCACCCAGCGCTTGTTTTTGACTAGATTACCTCGCTATGAGCCACACGAGGTGGCTCTTCGCTCGGTGATCGTAGGTTGTGGGGTGGCTGTCAATTTGAGCACAAAAGGCGGCTGTAAGCCGACCGTTTTTGTTTTGTCCTCCGCGATTTTTGCAAATAGATAACCTCGCTACGAGCCACGCACGGTGGCTCTTCGCTCGGTGATCGTAGGGTGGGGGCTCCCAAACAAAGCAAAAGCCTCTCCTTGCAAAGCAAGGACTTTTGTGTCACAAAGCCCGCATTCGTGCAAGCACGAGCGGGCTTTATAACACAAAAGCCTCCAATCTTTCGATTGAAGGCTTTTGCTTTGTTTAGTCGGGGTGACTAGATTCGAACTAGCGACACCACGCCCCCCAGACGTGTACTCTAACCGGGCTGAGCTACACCCCGAACTATTCCGAAAGCAGTACTGGGGTTTTTATTGTCCGCTTTCGGACTGCAAAGATAGTAATTATTTCTTAAAACAAAATTTTCGGGCACTTTTTTTTGAAAAATGTCACTTTTGAGCCCCCTTTATCCCCCTCCGACACATTTACCAAATCGTTAAATTTTGTCTATTTTGGAACAAGACCCCCTCCACACAAGCAGTTTTTTGTACCTTTGTGGCGTATTATAATAGGTAAGATATGTCAAAGAAAGACAAGAAGCGTAGCACAAGGGGTGCTACCAAGGCTGCAAAAAGAGGTGACCGCGCAGCCGTAATTATGCAACTTTTCCGCTCATTTCCACAGCGCAAATTCGCGCTCAAAACCCTCGCCGCCCAGAGCGGAGGCGCAGACAGAGAGGGTCGTTATCAGACAAAAGCAATTGTTTATCAGATGGTTGAGGAGGGAACTGTGGAGGCAACATCGGCTTCGACATTCCGTCTTGCTGCTCGCGCACTACCCACTGTTGAGGGCGTGGCTCAGATGCTTGCCTCGGGCAGTCTTTATGTGACGGTTGAGGGTGTAGACAAGGATATTTTCATCGACCGTCGCAATGCTGCACGCACACTCGATGGCGACCGCGTGAGGGTGGCAATTACCCGCCGTCGTGCTTCGGGTGACCCCGAAGGTCAGGTTGTAGAGGTTGTCGAGAGGGCAGAGCGCAACTATGTGGGCACTGTCGAAAAAACTCGCTCACACGCCTTTGTAAGGGTGGCGAGCAAGAGTATGCCCGTAGATATTTTCATCGACAAGGGGGTAGATAAACTCTCTGATGGCGACAAGGTGGTTGTGCGCATTGTCGGCTGGGAGCCCGAGAGCAAGTGCCCGACGGGGCGCGTGGTGGACATCCTCGGCAAGGAGGGTGACAACACCGCCGAGATGCACGCCATACTCGCGGAGTTCAACCTCCCCTACGAATTCCCACGCGAGGTTGTTGAGGATGCCGAGCGCATACCCGAGAAGATAACCGCCAAGGATTACGCCTCGCGTCGCGATATGAGGGGTGTGGTGACCTTTACCATAGACCCTGCCGATGCTAAGGACTTCGATGATGCGCTCTCGTTCCGAGTGCTCGAAAATGGCAACACAGAGGTGGGTGTTCATATTGCCGATGTGACGCACTATGTACGCGAAGGCTCGCTTGTGGAGCAGGAGGCTCGCGAGAGGGCAACGAGTGTCTATCTGGTTGACAGAACAATACCTATGCTCCCCGAAAGGCTCTCGAATGGACTCTGTTCGCTCCGCCCGAATGAGGAGAAACTCGCCTTTTCGGCAATCTTCGAGATGGATAGCGAGGCGAGGGTTGTGAAGGGTTGGTTTGGTCGCACGGTAATTCTCTCCAACCGCCGCTTTACCTACGAGGAGGCACAGAGAATAATTGAGGGCGAGGAGGGCGACTTCCGTTCGGAGATATTGGCACTCAACACTTTGGCGCAGAAGATGCGCCGCCGCCGATTCGAGGAGGGCTCCATAGCCTTCGAGCGTGAGGAGGCAAAATTCCACCTCGACGCGGAGGGCAAACCTCTGGGAGTCTACTTCAAGGTGCAGAAGGAGGCAAACCAATTGGTTGAGGAGTTTATGTTGCTTGCCAATCGCTCGGTGTCGGAGTTCATAGGCTCGCAAAAGGGCAAAAATGGCAAAGCCAAAACCTATGTTTACCGTGTTCACGAGAAACCGGACGAGGATAAACTCGCTCGTTTTGCCAACTTCATCCTGCGCTTTGGCTACTACTTCGATGCCCGCAGAGGTAGGGCAGTGGCACAGCAGATGAACGCCCTGATGGGTGAGATTAAGGGCAAGAGTGAGGAGAATGTGGTGTCTATTTTGGCGGTCAGGACCATGCAGAAAGCGTACTACTCCACCGAGAACAAAGGACACTACGGCTTGGCGTTCCCCTACTACTCACACTTCACATCGCCCATCCGCCGCTACCCCGATATGATGCTCCACCGATTGCTGGCGCACTACTTGGAGGGTGGCTCGTCGGTCGATAGCGAGGTTGTGGAGGAACTTTGCGAACATTCGAGCGACATGGAGGCAAGGGCTGCTGAGGCAGAACGCGCTTCGGTCAAATATAAGATGGTGGAGTTTATGCGCGACCGCGTGGGCGAGGAGTTCGATGGCTCCATCAGTGGTGTTACCGAGTGGGGTCTGTATGTGGAGTTGGAGGAGAGCCACATCGAAGGTATGGTGGCTCTGCGCGACCTCTCCGACGAGTTCTACGCCTTCGACGAGGAGGAGTATGCCGCTGTGGGCACCCGCTCGGGCAGGAAGTTCACGCTTGGCGATAGGGTGCGCGTGAGGGTTAAGAATGCCGACCTGAGACTGAAACAACTCGACTTCGAGATGGTGGGCTCCTACGACGGCAAGGGCGAACTGTGGCGCATTAACGACCGCCCCACCGCCCCCGCAAACCCCAAATCAAAATCCCGCACCACCCCCTCCACTGACACACCTTTTTATAAAGGCATCAAACGCCGCCGATAAGAAAAATCGCGCACATTGCACTGCCAATATGATTTTATTTGTATATTTGAGCAACCAAACACAAAAACATTGAAAAAGAAACAGATATAACAGGTTAACAGACATATTACAATAACAGAACTTTAAGTTCTTATTCTCGCTTTCAGAAATCCGCCAAATTTCACAAAAACCAAATGGGAATAAGTTTTGAGGGTTCGCGCCTATGGCGTGAACTGTTCGTGCTTATACATTTGGTAGGGTCTTGGCGGAACCTCTGAGGCGTGTGAGCAACCAGCGGACGGTCTCGCGCCTTTTTTATGTTCGTTGGTGCACACGGGGAATGGAAAATTCACAAACCAAAAACCAATAGAACTATGAAAAAACTTTTACTTATTCTCAGTGCAGCCCTGATGTTTGCTTTTGTGGGCTGTGAGTCGTTGGGTAACGACAATGTTGTTGGTGGCTCCTACTCGATTAGTGGCGCAATCCAAAAAGGACCTTTTGTGCAGGGCTCCACTATCACTATCCAGCCTCTGAACTCCAAGCTGAAACCCATCGGTCAGATGTACACCACGCTAACCACTAACGATGCGGGTATGTTCGAGATGGAGGGTGTGAACTCTAAGTATGCGGAGATTATCGCTACGGGTTACTACTACGATGAGGTAGAGGGTAAGATTTCGGCAAGTCCTCTCACTCTTCGCTCCATTGCCGACCTTAAAGATGGTACGCAGACCAACGTAAACCTCCTTACATCGCTCACTTACAACCGTATCAAAAACCTTGTAACCAACAATGGCAAAGGTATCTCGGAGGCTCAGGAGCAAGCCGAGAAAGAACTCTATACGGCATTGGGAATCCCCGCAGAGTTGCAGCCCAATGTTAGTTGTGGTGCTATGAACATTGCTAACAATGGCGAGGGCGATGGTCTATTGTTGGCTCTCTCGGCTATTTTGCAGGAAGGTCGCTCGGTGGGCGAACTTACCGAGTATATCTCAAAATTTGCTGCCGACCTTGCAGATGATGGACGAGTAGAACAGACTCTCTTGGACAAATTCAACCTTGATGGTCAGCACCTATTGCGTTTTGAGGGTAGGATTAAAGAGAATTTGGAGGCTCGCTACGAGTCACTCGGCATTGAGTGTAATGTTCCCGAATTCTCGCAGTATCTCCCTTATTTAAGCACCAGCAAAGAGCCTCATTATATCATTCCCTTTACCTACTATGAAGATAAGATGGAAGCTCTTCCCGATAATCCACAGTGGGCAATGCATTTGCAGGGAATAGAGGAAGGATTTTTATTTGGTTCGGATGTGGAGTATCTTGGATATGGATACAACAAGGGCTATGGCGAGATATATCTCTCTGCTGCACCAACAGTCATCAATGCGTGCCGTTGTGATGTTCTTCGCACCATAGACATCCCTGAAGGTGTTACTACGATTGGAGAATATGCTTTTCAAGACAACCAAGCGGTTAAAAGTATTGGTATTCCTGATAGCGTTACTTCGATTGGAGAATATGCATTCGGTAATTGCCCCTCGCTGACAAGCATTACCATTCCCAACAACATTACTTCGATTGGAGAATATGCATTCGGTAATTGCACCTCGCTGACAAGCATTACCATTCCCAACAACATTACTTCGATTGGAGGGGGCACATTTATAGGTTGCGAAAGCCTCGAAAGCATCACAATTCCCGATAGTGTTACTTCGATTGGGTCGGGAGCGTTCCAGCGTTGTGTGAGTCTTACGAGTATCGTCATTCCAGATAGCGTAACCAATTTGGGAGATTGGATGTTCCATTCGTGCACAAGTCTTGAAAATGTAACTCTTAGTAATAGTCTTTCTGCAATTAGCGATGGTACATTCACGAGCTGCACAAGCCTTAAAAACATTACTATCCCCGAGGGTGTTACCGCGATTGGATATGCTGCATTCTATGGCTGTACCTCACTTACAAGCATTATCATTCCCAATGGCGTTACTTCGATTGGAGATAGTGCATTCTATGGCTGTACTTCGCTGACAAGCATTACCATTCCCGAGAGTGTTACTATAATCGGAAATGCTGCATTCCAAGATTGTTATAATCTTAAAAGTGTGACGGTGTTTGATAACATTACTTGGATTGGGCAGAATGCATTCTGGGGTTGTGACAATCAAACGGGCGGCAATCATCACTTGGAAGTATGGATACACATCAGTGATTTAGAAAGGTTTTGCATGGAAAATATCACCACAGTATTCATTGACTGTGGCAGTAAACATCTGCTTGTAAATAATAAAGAGATAACAGAGTTGGTTATTCCAGAGAGTGTTACTGAAATTATTGTAGGTGCGTTCTATGAGTGTGAGTATCTTACAAGCATTACCATTCCCGACAGCGTTACTTCGATTGGAGAATATGCATTCTATGGTTGCACCTCGCTTACGAGCATTGCTATTCCCGATAGTATTACTAAAATTAAAGATGGTACATTCTCTTATTGCTACGCACTAACAAGTGCAACTATTCCAGATAGCGTGACGACGATTAAGGGTGTTGCATTCTACTGCTGTGAGAATCTTACGGAAGTGTATTGCAAACCCATAACGCCACCTGAGTTGTTAGGAGATGGTAACGATTCCGTGTTTGATAACAACGCCCCAGATCGCAAAATTTATGTCCCCACCGAGAGTGTGGTGGCATACAAAGCAGCCGATGGTTGGAAAGAGTATTCCGACTACATTGTGGGCTACGACTTTGAGTAGTCAAGCAAACAAATCGTAAATAACCGACCACGAAAAACGGCAGTCGCTTGGGTAGCGGCTGCCGTTTGTGTTTGGTTCTAAGTGGGGGGGGTTATTGCAGTTTTATCTCGTCGATGCTGACGAGTTTGTTGACGATGGCGTAGATGGTAAGACCTGCGGGGGTGTGGATTTGGAGTTTGCCGGTGATGTTGCGGCGGTGGGTGGTGACGGTGTGCACCGAGAGGCACAACTTGTCGGCTATCTCCTTGCTGGTCATACCCTTAGCCACACAGGCGATAATCTCCTTTTCGCGTGTGGAGAGTTGTTCGGAGGGGCTCTCCGAGTCATCAATGCTCTGCTCGCCATAGTTCGCTCCGCTAATCCTCACAGCCTCCTCAGCCCTCATAACCGCAGGCACAAAAATCTTGTCCTCCACCGAGCAGTGCAGCGCAAGGTCGTTCTCGCAGTTGATGATGTCGAAGAGCACCGAGTGGAGTGCCTCGCCGCTGTCGCCCTGGGGGTAGTAGCGGATGATAACATTTTTCAGGTCGGCAAGTTTGTCCGCCAGGCGCGAGTCGCGGTGGGTATGTTTTGCCGAGAAGGTTTCGATGGTATATTCGCGGTTGAGGTAGCCCTGCATAAGGCTATCGACATAAGCAAAGACGGTGGAGTTTTCGTACTCCATATGGGTGCGCACCTCTGCCACAAAGTCGTCAAAGAATTTCAGAATGAGCAGTGCCACCTCGTCTTTGCCCGAGCAGTCTATCGCCTCGATGAGTTTGCGCCTGATGGCGGGCAGATTGAACTCCAAAAACCAGACGTGAGCCCTGCGCAGATACTCCATAAGGCTCGCCAGCGAGATGCTCTCGCCCTCCCACTGCTTACCACTCGTGAAGTTTGCCACCGAGAGGAAAGTCTCGGTGTCGACCCCTTTGGCGGAGCATATCTCGCCCACCGTCTTATCGCCAAAGCCGAGCGGAATACCGAAGCGGCTCATCACAAAGAGCAGCGAGTTGTTGTCGTCTATGAGGTTGCGCAGTGGGTCGGTGGCGCGATAGGTGGTTGTGTGTGTGGGCATTGTCATCGCGGAAATCTTTTGTGTTTCTGGTGCAAAGATACAACTTTTCCCCCAAAGTCGTCATACCTAAAAATGGGGATTTTTCTTCGCCACAACTCGCGACCATTAAAAAATATATCCGCAAATGAGGGAGTCGGCAGACGGCAAATAGCAGTTTTGGGTATTTGTTTTGCAACACATTCAGAAAAAATCACTATCTTGCAAAACATTTCAACCACCGAAAGAGTAAAACCAAAAATAGATAAAAGTTATGGAATACAGCAAACTGCTTGCCGAGTACGCTCCCGCAATGAGTGCGGAGGAGGTTGCGAAGGTTGTTGCCGACTGCAAAGAGAAATCTGTTCGCAACCAAAACACCGATGTGTACAAACTCTGTTACAGCACCATCGACCTTACAACCCTCACCGAGAAAGACTCGGTGCAGTCGGTTGGTAAGTTCGTCAAGAAGGCTGTCGATTTCCAGACCGTCTACCCCGAAATTCCCAATGTGGCATCCATCTGCGTCTTCCCCTTGTTTGTGGATGTTGTAGGTTTGGGCGTTGAGGGCACCGACATCGGCGTGACGAGTGTTGCTGGTGGCTTCCCCGCATCGCAGACCTTCATGGAGGTTAAGATGTTGGAGGTGTCGATGGCTGTCGAGAATGGTGCAGACGAGATTGATGTGGTAATCAATGTGGGTCAGATGTTGGAGGGCGACTACGAGCCCATGACCAACGAGATTGCCATGCTCCGCGAGGAGGCTGGCGAGGACACCGTCTTTAAGGTTATCATCGAGAGTGGCGCACTCCAAACTCCCGAACTCATCCGCAAGGCTTCGCTCCTTGCTATGTTTGCAGGTGCCGACTTTGTGAAGACCTCCACAGGTAAAATCCCCGTTGCAGCAACCCCCGAGGCGGCTGTTGTGATGTGTACCGCCATTCGTGACTACTACCAGAAGACCGGTCGCAAGGTGGGCTTCAAGGCTGCGGGCGGCATTCGTAGTGCCGAGGAGGCAGCCCTCTTCTACACCATCGTTGAGGAGATCTTGGGCAAAGAGTGGTGCACCCCCGCCCTTTGGCGTATTGGTGCAAGTTCGCTTGCCAACGGTCTTATCTCTGCAATTGTCGGAAGCGAGGTAAAATACTTCTAAAAAAACGCATATAACGGGTGCTTTTTGCACCAAATTTCAGAGAGCGGCTTCCTCATTTGCGCTTAGCAAACTGCGGAGCCGCTTTCTCATTTCGCAAAAAATTCCCTCAGCGATATGCACTCGTGCGCTCTCGGTGTTCTCTGTGTTTTTGCGTTCTCGGTATTTTGGGGCGAACACATCTCGCAGACTATGCCGAGCGTGAGCATTTTAGACGAAACACACATTTTCGTCAATTCTCAATTTTCAATTCTCAATTCTATTTCGTATCTTTGTAGTTACCTAATGGGCGACAGCCCCACTACTACACCGAGAAACTAAACAATAAACACTCATAAGTTATGGATTACAGCACACTTCACAAAGCCCATCCGTGGCACGGCATCGACCCCGGTACTCCTGAGGAAATTCGTGCTTTTATTGAGATTGTGCCCACCGACACCGTAAAGTACGAGGTGGACAAAGAGAGCGGTTATCTTTCACTCGACCGTCCACAGAAATTCTCCAACATCGTACCCTCGCTCTACGGTTTCATCCCTCGCACCTACTGCTCCACACAAATGGCAGAACTCACCAACAAGGCTCTTGCGAGGTTTGATGTGGAGGGCGATGGCGACCCCTTGGATGTGTGTGTACTGACCGAGAAGGATGTGACACACGGCGACATCTTGGTTTCGGCACGCCCCATTGGTGGTCTGCGACTTTTGGACCACAACCAAGCAGACGACAAAATTATTGCAGTGCTCAAAAACGACGCTATCTATGGCGAGATGACCGACATTGAGCAGTTGCCCACGCGCATCGTAAGGCGTCTTATCCACTACTTCACGACCTACAAGGATATCCCCGGTGAGAGCCACCAGAGGATGAAGTTTGTGAGCATCTACGGTCCCGATGTGGCACGCGATGTCATTCGTCGCTCGATGGAGGACTACAACAAGATGATAGAGGACAAGTAGTCGGCTTTCGTCTACAAAAAAAGACCAAGAGGGAGGTTTTGCAATACAAAACCTCGCTCTTGGTCTTTGTGTCACAATGCAGAGTGCTACTTGGGGGAGATGTTCTCTCCCAGAAGGTTGTAGTATCCTACAAAGTAGCCCTCCTCCTTGGAGTGGTAGTTGATAACGATGGCGTTATAGGGGGTCATCTGGGCATCCACGCTCGAAGAGTGTGAGTTTTGGATTGTCATAGTACCCACACAAGGAACATTCTTGGTAATCATACCGCTCACATCGTCGAATATTAGGTGCAACGGCTCGTCAATCTCGAAGTGCACAAAGTAGTCGCAAGTGGTATCCGAGAGCCTCCCTTCGCCCGTAATGACAAACTGCAACCGTTCAGCCTTGCCACTGCGGAACTCGGTATCGTTGGTCGCAATTTGCAACTCGGCAGACAACTTGGCCCCACCACGCTCCGCACTCCACCAATAGAGGTAATCGTAGAGGTCGTTGGGGGTGTAGAGGTCTATGCTGATAGGCACACCTCGGAGCGAAAGCTCAAACTTGTCGGCAGAGATTTTGCTGATTGTGGGAGAGGGTGTGGAGCGACCGAAAAATGTGGGATTGGAGCGCACTGTCCACTCTGCCCCATCCTCATTGAGGGTTAATCCCTCGTGGAAATAGTAAATCTCCTCGGTCGATTGGTCGAAAATGTACCATTGATTGTCCTCCCTCTCGCGTACCTTGCGGTAGGGGTAGTACCTATCCTCCACAGCCAAGCGACTCTCCTCGTCGGGTGCGTTGAGGTAGGCGTTGAGTTTGAGTGCATCCACCAAGCCGCCCGAGGCTGCACACACCGCTTTCAGGCTCTGCTCAAAGAGAACAAGCCCAGGCTCTGTGGGGTCGAAACTTCCTATCAAATCCTTGTCATTAACAATCGGGTCGCACCCCACCAAGAGCAGGGCTGTCGCCATTGTCAAAAGTGTCAATCTTTTCATGGTTGCTCCGTTTTTTAGAATCTGTAACCAACACCTATGATACCATCGAAGGTGTAGTCGCTTGCCGTACCTTCGCAGAAGAGAAATACCCTACCACCAATCGTATAGCCCCAGCCGACATAGGCGGAATAATCGCGCATAAACCCATTGTCGTTGGTGTGCGAGAAAACACAAGTTGTGCCCAGCGAAATATGGAACCTAATCCAACTTGCGCGAATAACATTCCAGCGGATTTCGGGCAAGAGCACCAACGAATTAACCCTCTGATTTTTAATAACATCCGAAGTTACGGTATTGTAGAGATTTTGCTGTCGGTGGACAAACATACCGCCCACACCCCATTCAAACCTATTGCCCCAGCGCGACATATAGCGGACATAGGGAGAGGGAATGGTATTGACAACACCTGCGACCTCGCGACTACTCGTATAAGAGCCATACAACCCTCCGGAGTTGTAGTTGTCGTATCCAAAGTTGTTGAAATGTGGCAAGTCGGGATAACCCATGCCGATACGAAATTCGTGGTGGGTTTCGAGGTCGGGAGTGCTCCAATTCAAAAATCGCTGCCAAAAGGTTTGGTCTTCGTAGGCTAAAACCTCTTCTTGGGGTGTTTGTTTAGGGTTGTTGGCACTTGCAACATCCGCCCCCACAATCACCAAGAGAAGAACCAGTATAAGTTTTTTCATAGGCTCGGAGTTTTATCGCGCAGGATGATTTTGGGCTGTTTATATATAAGATGCACAAGGGGCGCAAAAAGTTGCACCCCTTGTGCATCTTTCTCAAAAATCAATGACGGAGGGGATTAAATATTGTTCTCCTTGAAGAACTCCACAACGGCCTTTTTGAATATCTTGACCGTTTCGTCTATCGACACAAACGACTTTCCTCCCGCGGCGTTTTTGTGACCACCGCCACCGAAGTATCGCCTTGCAAAGATGTTTACATCGACCTCGTCGCCGCGCGAGCGCAACGACACGCGCACAAATTTGCGCGTCTCGATAAAGATTGCCGACATCTTCATTCCTGCAATCGAGAGGGGGTAGTTCACAAAACCCTCGCTGTCGCCAAGTTGAAAGTTGTAGCGACGCATCTCATTCTCGGTAAGAGAGATACAGGCCGCCTTACCCTTTGCCAGCACCTCCATTTTGCGCCCCAAAGCATAACCCAACAACTTCACACGCGAAGCGGAGTAGGAGTTATAGACCGCATTGTAGACTTTTGGTATCTCCAAGCCCCTCTCCAACAATACCGCAACCGAGCGCATCAAATCGGGGGTAAGGTAACTGAACGCAAAGTTGCCCGTATCGGTCATAATGCCGGCATAGAGGTTCTCTGCCATCTCCTTTGTGATAGCCTCCACACCCATTATTGCTTCAATAATTTTGTAGGTCACAAAAGCCGTGGAGCAGAGTTCGGGATAGGAGAACTGCAACGAATAATCATCGGGGGGCATGAGATGATGGTCAATGAGGATGCGGGGAGCAGACGAAGCCGCAAGAGGCTCGGTCATTGAGTCAAGACGATCGATTTTGTTCAAATCCATAACAAAAACGAGTTCGGCAGAGGCGATAACCTCTGTTGCGTGCTCGGGTTGCTCTTTGGCGATAATCATACTTTCGATGCCGTTCATCCAGTCCAAAAAGGCGGGATAACGGTTGGGGATAAGGGTGTGAACATGGTGTCCCATATCACACAAAACCTTCGCCCATGCGAGCGAGGAGCCTATGGCGTCGCCGTCTGGGTTGGTGTGTGTAACTATCGCGATGCGTTTTGCACCGCCGTTCAAATAGCCTTTGAGGCTCTCTATTTTCTCCAAAATTTCTACCATCTTGGTAACAAAGATATGAAAAACATTTGGAAATAGTAAAATTTGTGCAGATTATTGAAAAAAAATACATACCTTAGAGGGCTCAATTTGGAGCAAACTTGAAACTAACAAACTAATAATACAACAAAATGAAAACTTATCAAACTCAAAACCTCCGCAATGTTGCCATCGTTGGCGGCACGGGTAGCGGCAAGACCACTCTTGCCGAAGCATTCGCTTTTGAAGGTAAACTTATCGACCGTAAAGGTACTGTCGAGGCTGGTAATACCCTCTCGGACAACACCGAGTTGGAGCAGGCTCAGGGACGCAGCCTCTATCCCGCAGTAATCTACACCGAGTTTCAGGGTCACAAATTCAACTTTATCGACACCCCCGGTGTGGATGATTTGTGCGGTGGCGTTTTCTCGGCTTACAAAGTGTGCGATTTGGCAGCCCTTGTAATCAATGGCAACCAAGGTTTCGATGTTGGTAGCGAGATTCACAGCCGCTATGCAGCACAGGCTAAGATGCCTGTTGTGGGTATCGTAAACCAACTCGACAAAGAGAACGCTTCGTGGGATAAGATTATCGACACCATCAAGAGCGGCTCGCCCATCAACCCCGTAGTTGTTCAGTATCCCGTAAACCCCGGTCTTGGTTTCGACGCTATCATTGATGTTCTTACAATGAAGATGTACAAAGCCAAAGACGAGAACGGCAACCAAGAGGTATTGGACATTCCCGCTTCGGAGATGGACCGCGCAATGGACTACCACAACGAGTTGTTGGAGGCTGCCGCTATCAATGACGAGGCTTTGATGGAGAAATTCTTCGAGACCAACGACCTCTCGGCTGACGAGATTCGTCAGGGTCTTAGGGATGGTGTTGCCGGTCGCGACTTTATGCCCATCTTCTGCTGCTCGGCAAAGAAGAGCTTTGGTCTGAAACGCGTGATGGAGTTCATCATCAATGTACTTCCCGATCCCCAACACGCAAACGTACTCACCGATGTTGAGGGCAACGAGGTTAAATGCGACGCAGAGGCTCCCACTTCGATTTTCGTATTCCGCAACGCTGTTGAGCAGCATGTGGGCGAGGTTAGTTACTTCCGCGTAGTTACTGGTAAACTTACCGAGGGTATGGAACTTACCAACCCCCGCAATGGCAACAAAGAGAAAATTTCGCAAATCTTCGCAGTTGCTGGTAAGAAACGCGAGAAGGTGAGCGAGATGGTTGCCGGTGAGATTGGTTGCACCGTAAAACTCAAAAACACCAAGGCAAACGACACTCTCGGTGTTGGAGATGTTGCCGAGATTTCGCCTATCAACTTCCCCGCACCCCGCTATCGTGCAGCAGTTCGCGCTCTCGACCAGAACAACGAGGAGAAACTTGGCGAGATGCTCAACCGCATCAAACAGGAGGATTTGACCTACAAGGTAGAGTACTCCAAAGAACTCAAACAGACCATCGTACAGTGTCAGGGTGAGATGCATATCAACCTCTTGAAGACCATCATCCAGAACAACAAGATTGAGGTTGAGTTCTTGGCTCCCAAGATTCCCTACCGCGAGACTATTACCAAGGTGGCTGCTGCAAACTACCGTCACCGCAAACAGTCGGGTGGTTCGGGTCAGTTTGGCGAGGTTCACATGGTTGTTGAGCCCTACTACGAGGGAATGCCCGAGCCCAAACAGTACAAAGTTGATGGTCGCGAACTTCTTGTGAACATCAAAGGCAAAGAGGAGTACGACCTCGATTGGGGTGGCAAACTCATCTACTACAACGCCATCGTTGGTGGTGCTATTGACGCACGCTTCATGCCCGCAATCTTGAAGGGTATTAAGGATAAACTCAACGAGGGTCCCCTCACCGGTTCGTATGCTCGCGACATCCGCGTGGTTATCTACGATGGTAAGATGCACCCCGTAGACTCCAATGAGATCTCCTTCGTTCTGGCTGCTCGCAACGCCTTCAAAGAGGCATTCCGCAACGCAGGTCCCAAGATTTTGGAGCCTATCTACGATGTTGAGATATTGGTGCCCAGCGAGAATATGGGCGATATTATGAGTGACCTCAACGGTCGTCGCGCACAGATTATGGGTATGAACGCCGAGGGCTCGTACAGCCGTCTTAGTGCTAAGGTGCCTCTGGCAGAACTCTATCGCTACTCGACAACATTGAGTGCTCTCACTCTCGGTCGCGCTTCCTACACCATGGAGTTTGCTTCCTACGAGCAGGTTCCCGCCGATGTTCAGGATAAGTTGTTGAAGGCTTACCAAGAAGAGGACAAAGACGAGTAAAAAACTCATATTGCGGGTGATATCCGCGTTACGCTTGAAGGCGACTTCCTCATTTACATTCAGTAAACTGCGGAGTCGCCTTCTTCGCAAGCCTTGTATCTGCTCCGCGATATGCACTTGCGAGCGGCTCTTATGAGGACTTTCATACACTTGCTTCGTTGCGTTGTTGGTGGTGCTCGGGAAACCCACAACCACCTTCCTCCCCTAAGTTAGGGGAGGGTGCCGAGGGCGGGAGAGGTATGTCACTCTTCCCCCACAAAGTGGAGGGCGGGAGAGGTGGTGCTACTCTCTATTTGTGCGCAAAAAATCGTTTTTTAGCAATTTTTTCAATTTTCAATTTTCAATTTTCAATTTTATATGTATCTTTGTACGCTCAAACAGTGCAAATGAGCCCAGATGGCGGAATCGGTAGACGCGTTGGTCTCAAACACCAATAGGGCAACCTGTGCCGGTTCGACCCCGGCTCTGGGTACAAGAGGAAGGAGTGGAAATTTTTCCACTCCTTTCTTTGCACCCTTTTCTTGTGTTACCCTCCCCCTAAATCCCCCTCCTGTGAGGGGGGCTTATTTTTCCAAGACGGCAGAATTTTTGTTCTTCCGTCTTTTTTTGTAACTTTACGCCAAATGAGCGGAAACTAAAACTAAAAACCATATAACACTATGTTCGCAAAGCAAACCTACATTGCACGCCGCAACGAATTGCGCCGCCGTATGCCCAAGGGGGGTATTGTGGTGCTCCTCGGCAACAGCGAGGCTCCTCGCAACTATTTCGACAACGCCTACGCATTCCGTCAGGACAGCACATTTCTCTACTACTTCGGCTTGCAGAACGCCGACCTTGTGGGAGTCATAGACCTCGACGAGGAGTGCGACCACCTCTTCGGCAACGACTACACCGTAGACGACATCATCTGGATGGGTCCCCAGCCCTCCGTTAAGGAGTTGGGCGCATCGGTGGGCGTGGAGAATACCGCACCCTTTGCTGCGGCACGCGACTATATTCAGGCCGCCATTCGCGCCGGTCGCAAGGTGCACTATCTTGTACCCTATCGTGGCGATGGCTCGTTGCTGATGAGCGACCTTACGGGCATTGCCCCCTCGCAGCACTACACCCACTGCTCTGCCGACCTTATCATCAATGTGGCGGCGATGCGCGAGGAGAAGAGTGCCGAGGAGATTGAGGAACTCGAAAGGGCTTTCCAGATTGGCTATGCTATGCACACAACCGCTATGCGCCTCACAAAAGAGGGCGTATCGGAGCGCACCATTGCGGGTGCCATGGAGGGTGTTACCCACCAACTTGGCGAGGGTGTATCGTTCCACTCTATTGTGTCGCAGCACGGCGAGACGCTCCACAACCACTCCCACGACGGTATCTGCCAAAATGGTCGTCTGCTCCTTGTTGATGCGGGAGGCGAGAGCGTCAATAACTACTGCTCCGACCACACGCGAACATTCCCCGTAAGTGGCAAGTTTACCCCCGAACAGAGGGATATATATAATATAGTACTCCGCGCCCACGACGAGGTGCTCAAAGTTGCCCGCCCAGGGATGTATATGAACCTCCACAACACCGCACTTCGTGCCCTTGCTGAGGGTTTGATTGGCGTGGGCTTGATGAAGGGCAATGCCGACGATGCTGTGGCAGCGGGTGCTGTGGGTATGTTTATGCCCCACGGCTTAGGACACGGTTTGGGTATGGATGTTCACGACTGCGAGGCGATGGGCGAGAGGGGTATGAGGGATTACTCCAAGATTCTTGCTCGTGCCGACGAGGTTGATACCTGCATTATCCGTAGCCGTTGGCGTTTGCGCCCAGGTACGGTGCTGACCGACGAACCTGGTATCTACTTCATCCCTGCTCTCATTGAGCAGTGGAAGGGCGAGGGCAAGTGCCGTGACTTCATCAACTACGACAAGTTGGAGGCGTTCTACAACTTTGGTGGCATCCGCCTCGAAGACGACCTGCTGATTACCGAGAATGGCAATGTTATGCTCGGTAAGGACAAACATATCCCCATCACCGTCGAGGAGGTTGAGGAGTATATGAGCAATAATAGGTAGTAGGCGTACCCCTTAGTTATATTAAATTGAAAGCCACCCGAGATATTCGGGTGGCTTTCAATTTAATTCTTTGCGTGGGATTACTTTACCACTTCGCGGAGTTCATCGTAGAGCCTCTGGCGACGGATGGCGAGTTTTTCGAGTCGCTTTTTATCGCCCAGCACAAAACGCGCATAGCCGAGCATTTTCTTCGCCCAACGCATATAGTTCGAGGCGAAGATTATCATCAGCGGGAACGCCACAAGGTAACCCACGCCCGAGAGCCACATGCCCTTGCAGAGCATCACAATGGCGGGCACAATGCCAACCAGCGGGAAGGTCACCAATAGTGTGACAGCCAAGTTAATGGAGCCCCTAAATTGCCTATCTTTAACAAAGAGATGATTGACCAGCAAGGGAAGCACAAAGACGAGCCAAGTGGCACCAATTGAGGCACCAAACAGTGGCAACATAAGGAGCATTAGCAGCATACCCACAGCCAGTCCGCCAAGGCTGCGCTCACTCTCGAAGAACCATTCGCGGATACCCATTTTTTTAATCTCGCGAGCCACCTCCGAGGTCTCCTTATAGAGCCTATCCATCTTCTCGCCATCTTGCTCGATGGCAGTAGCAAGACTCCTAACAAGGAGTTTGTCCGACTCCAACTTCTCGGGCAGGTAGTCCGCCCTCAGCGAGTGCTTTGCTGCAAACTCTTTACCGAAGGTTCCCTCGCGGAGGAAGTCTATCGCCTCGTAGTGGTCGAGGTCCTCGATATTGAGCATAAGGCTCTCGATTTGTCCCCTAACGATGTCGTTTACCTTGCTCATAACGCCTCGTGGGTCGCTCTTATACTCCTCGTAGTAGGGCGAAAGAGCAATCGGCTCGCCAAAGAGAATCATCATATCCTCTCGTGGCAGACGGTAGTGGGAGTAGTGGTTGGCAGTGGGCATAACATATACCTCCTTTTGGAAGTCTGCATCCTCAGCGGCACCGAAAGCCATTTTGAGATAAGCCTGCGAGAAGGCTCCGAGCCAGCGTTTGTTTTGGTGCTGACCTTCGGGATACAAAACAACGGTTTCGCCGTGTGACAGCGACTTAGCAACCTCCTCCAAAGTGCCCTTGTTCTTCGCCACACCCTTCACGCCGTCAAACTTGGCGCGGTAGGTGGGCAGTGCGCCCAAGCCCCTGATGACCTTATTCAAAATTGGGTTTTGGAAGACACTTGCGCGAGCCAAAAAGCGAGGTTTTCTATCCGAAAGGATAAAGACCAGCGCAAGTGGGTCTATGAGGCAATTCTGGTGATTGGACACAAGCACCACAGGCGTTCCATCTTCGGGCATACGCTCCCTATTTGGTGTGTAGATGTGGCGGAAATAGATTGTGTTATTTACAAACGAAAGGTAGCGACGAAACATTGTTGCTGCCCAACCCCTCTTGCGGGGTTTAAGTTTTTTCTCTCCCTTATTCATATTTGTATCTATTTGCTATTCAGTGTGTTACCCCCCTATGTGCTTTTCGATGATATCGGCACAGCCCTCTATGCCGAAGTGCGAGGAGTTGAGGCATAGGTCGTAACTCTCGGCTGCGCCCCAAGTTTTGAATGTGTAGTAATTATAGTACGAGGAGCGTTTGCGGTCGGCAGAGGCAATGAGTGCGCGGCACTCTTTCTCATCTTTTGCGCACGCCGAGCAAAGACGCTCAACCCTATCTTCGAGTGGCGCAGAAATAAAGACACTAAGCACACCCTCGCGCTCCCTAAGCACATAGTCGGCGCACCTACCCACAATGATACACGAACCTCTATCCGCAAGGCTCTGGATGGTTTGGCTCTGGATGGCAAAGAGTGTGTCGTTGTTAATATAGCCCTGAGTGGTCATCGAGCCGAAGCCCCAAATGCCCGTACCGAGAGGTGTGAGATTACTCTCGTGTTCGTCGGCCTTCTCGAAGAGTTCGGTTGCCATACCACTCTGTTTTGCCGCCTCGTCGATAATCTCGCGGTTATAGACGGGCACACCAAGCCTTTTGCCGAGTTCTTCGGCAAGCAGTCTACCTCCTGCACCCAATTGGCGACCAATCGTAATAACAAATTTCTTCTGCATATCTATCTTGTTACTCTTTGGAACTATCAACACCTTTGAAGCCGACCGTAGAAGGCGACTTCTTAAACTTGCGAATAAGACCCACAATCAACACACTTGCAACAATCGTAGCAACGGTATCCGAAATGGGCATAGCCATCCACACACCATCCATGCCGAGCCAGCGTGGCACCAAAACAAGGCACGGTATGAGGAACAGCACTTGGCGCGAAAGAGAGAGGAATATCGCCTTATTTGCCATACCGATACTTTGGAAAAAGTTGGAGGCAACAATCTGGAAGCCCACAATGGGGAACGCCGAGACGACAATCGTAAAGCCCTTGGCGGCAAATTTTATCATCGTGGGGTCGTTGGCAAAGAGCGACACAGCCACGCGGGGGAAGAAGGTACCCATCACAAAACCGAGAGTTGTGGTAACAGTCGCCCACAACACCGTCTGCCAAAAGACCTTCATAACACGGTCGAATTTGCCCGCACCATAGTTATAGCCCGCAATGGGTTGCATACCCTGATTGAAGCCCAAAACAACCATCACAAAGAGGAAGATAATGCGATTGACGATACCATAGGCACCAATCGCCAAGTCACCAACACCCTCGCCCAACTGGTCGCCATATTTGCGCAACTGGTTGTTAATAAGTAGCACCACAAAGCACGAAGCCATATTCATCAAAAAGGGCGAAAGACCAATTTTCAGCGACTCCCTCGCAATCTTTCCATCGTATGTAAAGACCTTGCCATTCTCAAAGTGGAGCACCTCCTCCCTCTTCGCCAGTAGGCATAGTTGCCACGAAAGCGACACAATCTGAGCCAGCACCGTAGCGATAGCCGCACCCTTGATGCCCATATCGAAGACAAAGATGAACAAGGGGTCCAAAATGGCATTGAGCACCACCGTTAAAATCGTGAGCCACATAGCCACCTTGGGCTTGCCCGCAGCCCTCATAATAGCATTCAAACCCAAATAGAGGTGCGTGACCACATTACCAATAAGGATGTAGGTCATGTACTCACGAGCGTACATTATGGTGTTGTCACTCGCACCAAAGAAGTACAAGATGGGGTCGAGGAATAGCAGACCAAAGACCATAAGTAGCACACCCAGCACCACATTCATAGTCATAACATTGCCCAACACCTTGCGCGCCACGCCATAGTTCCTCTGACCCAGCAACATCGACACCAAAGCCGAAGCACCAACACCCACCAACGAGCCGAAAGCCGCCGAGATATTCATCAGCGGGAAGGTCACCGCCAAACCCGAAATTGCCAGCGAACCTACACCCCGACCAATGAAAATACTATCGACCATATTGTAGAGCGAAGAGGCCGTCATCGCAATGATGGCGGGCACAGCATACTTCCTCAGCAACTTTCCAATACTCTCTTCGCCCAACTCCGTGGGCGCAGCCATTATCTCTCTCTCTTTTTCCATCTCTTTTTTCTTCCTAACTTTCCTTTTTCTTCGCACCTTTTTGTAAAAAGGTGCTACCAAAAACTTTTATGCGATACTGCGTATCGCTACACCTTTGCTCTACCCAAGTCTTTGCTTCGGAGCCACAAGACACGCTCGTTAAACCTCCGAGGGGTCGCAATGCACCACCTCAATACCAGAACGCCTCAGCAAGTCTATGCCGTCGGTATTGTGGTAGAGGTCGCAATAGACAACCCTCTTAATGCCCGCCTGAATGATGAGTTTGGAGCACTCCATACAAGGCGAGGCGGTAACATAAAGCGTGCTACCGTTGCCCGAGTTGTGGCTCTTGGCAAGTTTTGTAATCGCATTTGCCTCGGCGTGGAGAACATAGGGTTTAGTGATGCCACTCTCGTCCTCGCACACATTCTCGAAGCCCGAAGGGGTGCCATTATAGCCGTCCGAGATAATCATCTTATCTTTCACAATGAGCGCACCCACCTGACGGCGCACACAGTAGGAGTTCTCCGCCCACACCCTCGCCATACGCATATAGCGACCATCGAGTTGTAACTGTTTATCTTCCTTATATCCCATCTTTTTCGAATTGAAAGTTGAAAGTTGAGAGTTGAAAGTTAAATTTCCATTCCCAATTCTACCTGATTACATTTCTCCTCTGTTCTCTTTGCTCTCCCGCGAGTGGGTTTTGTGAGGCGATTTCAAGGCTTGGTTTTGATTTTGCTCCGGAGTTTACTTTGGGTAAATGAGGAAGCAAAATCAAAAGCGTAACGCGGGAATCGCCCACAAGGCACGCTCGCTAAAATAGTTTCTTTTTTGAGGTTGTGACGATAAAATCTTTGAGGTAGAAAGGCTCGAAGTAGGCGACATCCTCCGTTTCGCCTGCCGCGAGTTTCCTCTCCGCCTCGGCACACAAGCCCCTTGCCGAAGGTGCAACGCTCACAAACTCCGCCCACTCCAAGATACCAGAGCACTTCTCGGCACCGTTGCCAAAAATCACAAGTTTCTTGTTGTCGAGTAGCACCTCGCTAAAACTCCTATCGTGAACAACCTCCGCAACAACCTCCGAGAGGGGGTTGAGCGAGGTGTCGAAGAGTTCGGCATAGACCTCCATCCTTCGGGCATCAATCATGGGGCAGAGTACAACCCTATCCCACTCCTCAATATCTATAATACCCACCTCCACCTCCTCGGTAAGGCAAGCCGCGAGTGAGCGCAACGAGTCGATAGCCAGCAGCGGAATACCCAGCGCGTAGCACAGACCTTTGGCAAACGATACGCCAATGCGCAGACCCGTATACGACCCGGGACCTTTGCCCACAGCCACCGCATCGAGTTCGTCGGGCTCTATATTATTCTCCCTGAGGAGTTCCTGAGTAAAAACCCCCACCTTGCGTGCGTGGTCCTTGCCGAGGTCACTCTCTCTGAGGGCGATCATCTCGCCATCCCTCGCAAGTGCCACCGAGCAGATGTCGGTCCCCGTCTCTATACAAAGAATTAATCCCATTAAAAGTTGAAAGTTGAAAGTTGAAAGTTGAAGGTTAATTCAGTTCTCAACTATCGTTTATACTGTTTCTTTATTGCATCAAGTTCGCGTTTGGTGTCGCGGGCTTTGATGGTTTCGCGTTTGTCGTATTCGTGTTTACCGCGTGCAAGACCGATGGCGAGTTTTGCAAAGCCCCTGTCGTTAATGAAGACCCTCAGCCCCACAATTGTTGCGCCCTTCTCCTGCGAGGCTCGCTCCAACTTATCCAACTCTCGCGAGGTCAGAAGCAGTTTCCTGTCGCGGCGAGGAGCGTGGTTGTTCAGATTGCCCCAATCATACTCGGCGATATTCATACCCCTCACAAACAACTCGTGGTTCGAGAAGTAGCAATAGCAATCCACCAGCGAAGCCTTACCAAGTCGGAGCGACTTTATCTCCGTACCCGCCAACTGTATGCCCGCCACAAACTCTTCGAGGATTTCGTAGTTGAAGTACGCCTTCTTGTTGCGGATATTTATGCTTTTATAGTTGTTATTTCCACTCATAGTATGTTGCGTGCTGTTTGGTGGGCAATCTTGTTGCGCTCGGCATTCAGGGCAGCAATGGCTTCGAGGATGCGCTGAGCCTCCGCTTCGTCTTCATCGCCCAGAGTCGCTAACCTCTCGCCCAGCGAAGCGATAATTGCCTCAATAGCCTTCGACTTGTAGAGGACAATGGCTTTGGGGATGATTTTACCCAATCGCTCCTCTTCGCTCTCGGTGCAGATGTCGTGCTCCTTCCAAATAGAGGACTGCTTGTGGTTGTCGCCCTCGGTAAGGATATCCACCGCCGCCGAACTCGCCTCGGGGTTGTCAATCTCTATGAAGTAGTGTTCGGGCACCTTCACACCCTCGCCCAACTCTTGGTAGTGGCTCTTGTAGCACTCCAAAAGTGCGCGATAGCGGGCATCTTGGAAGAAGATGCCGTCTGCTTCGAGTTCATCAAAAATCGAACTCGCAACATTGAACGACACCGTAGCCTTGCCTTCGCGGTAGTCGAGCGTCTGGTGACCATACTTTATGAGGTAGCCCACAATCTCCCTCTCCAACTCGGTCATACTGCTTCCCGCCTTGTGGTTGCCGAGCCTTACAGCCTGCTCAAAGGCTCTATTTTCGTGCTGTTGTTGCGCCTGCTCGCGACGCACAAACTCCTTCGCCTCGTCGCCATAGCGGGTACCAACACTTTTGCGCACCACCTCGCTGACAACTATCGACTCGTCGATATCCATAATCCTCGCGCACTCCTTGATGAAGACCGAGCGTTGGATTTTGTTGGGAACAAGAGCGATGGAGTTTACAATGTCGGCAATGAGTTCACCCTTGCGGATGGGGTCTTTGGCGACCTCCTCGGCGTAGAGCGAAGATTTGAAGGTGATGAAATCCTTTTGGTTGGTGGTAATATACTCGCGTATCTGGTCGGCGGTGTGTCTGCGTGCGTAGGAGTCGGGGTCTTCGCCCTCGGGCAATACCACAACCCTCACATTGAGTCCCTCTTTGAGCACCAAATCCACGCCCTTGATAGCCGCCTTTACGCCCGCGCTGTCGCCGTCGAAGAGAAGCGTTATGTTGTTCGTAAAGCGCGAGATAATCCTTACCTGCTCCACAGTCAGAGCCGTACCGAGCGGAGCAACGACATTCTCAATGCCCTTTTGGTGCATCTGCACAACATCGATATTACCCTCCACCAAGATACAGTGATTCTCCTTCGTGATGGCACTCTTGGCAAAATAGATACCATAGAGGTTGTTGCTCTTGGAGTAAACCACGCTCTCGGGCGAGTTGAGGTACTTCGCCTTGTTGTCGCCCGATAGAGCCCTGCCGCTAAATGCCGTAACCCTACCCGAAATGGTGTGAATGGGGAACATTGCCCTGCCACAGAAGCGGTCGTAATAGCCACCCGTTTCGCGTTTGATGGTAAGACCCGTATCGACCAAGAATTGCTCCTTGTAACCTGCCCTAAGTGCCGCCTGAGTCATTGTGTCCTTGTCGCGCGAGGCGCGGCTCTCGGGGCAATAACCCAAGCCAAAGCGTTTGATGGTTGCATCGGTAAGTCCGCGCGAAGAGAAGTAACTGCGAGCAACGCTCAAACCCTCGTCGGTGCCGTACATCTGCTCCACAAAGTAGTCCGCAGCCCATGCATTGGCAACCATCATACTCTCCCTATCGTCGTTGCGCTGTTTCTCCTCGGGGGTCTCCTCGCGCTCCTCAACCGCTATGCCATACTTCTTGGCAACCCATTTGAGAGCCTCAACATAGGTCAGTTTTTCGTGCTCCATAACAAAGGTCACAGCATTGCCACCCTTGCCACAGCCGAAACACTTATAGAGCCCCTTGGCGGGCGACACCACAAACGAGGGAGTTTTCTCGTTGTGGAAAGGACAACAAGCCATAAAGTTCACCCCTTTCTTTTTGAGTGAAACGAAGTCGCTAACGACCTCCACCACATTTGCTGCGGCATATATTCTGTCGACTGTTGCCCTGTCAATCATTGCTTTACGCGCTCTACTTCTCCCTTTTTGTGCTTATAACAAGCCAAATTAGCAGGTAAAGGTACAAAAAAAACAACATTTAGGGCTCAAAAAGGCAAACAATTTTTCTCGCTCACCTTTTTACAAAAAGGTGAAGGGGGGAATAGTGTTGCATAAAACTCTGCAATTGGGTACAAAAAAAGGGGCAAAACCCAAAAAGTTTCACCCCCTCGTGCTTTGCTTTATCTCCTCCAAACCCAAACATCCTTTTGGATTTTGCGATACTCTTTTCGCATCTGTTCCGCCTTGGCAGGAGAGTCGGTGGAGTATGCCACCACCGCCCACAAGCCTTTGGGGTAGGGGGTTATGAGGTAGTTCTCTTTGCCAATTCCCAGAGGGTCTTGTTTTGCGCAAGCGCGAGCGTTGTATTTGATGGTAAAGACACCCACCATCACATTATAGCGTTTGCCCTCGGCAGGGGTGTTTACCACGGGTGCGGGTTCCACTATTGGCTCCACTGTGGGCTCCACCACCTCCGCTGGTTCCTCAACAACTGCAACCTCTTCGGTGGGTGTGCAGCACTTCAAGCAACACCCCTTGTCGCCCATAATGTAGAGGGCTACACCAATTGCCACAATAATACCAACGAGCCACCATACCCAGCCACACGAGCAGCGTTTGCGGAGGGTTGCCACGGGGATATCGCTACCGTTGAGTGCGCGATGCAACTCGTCGTCGATATCGAAACTGCGGGGCGAAATGGTGCCCACACCCTCGGCATAAATGGCACCATCCTCGCGTCGTGCCGCTGCAAGCCAGTCGTTATAGAGAGCCTTTGCCTCCTCGGTGGGGATGTTGCCCTGCTCGGCGATAATATCCGTAACGAGGATGTGGTTTTCGGAAATCTCCTCCGAGAAGAAGACATGTTTAGGGTTGCCCTCAACCCTCAATGAGCCCACCTCGGGGAGTGCCACATTGCCATACTGCACAAGGCAGTTGAAGATAAGTTTGTTTACAACATTGCTCATATCTCAATCCTTTTTTGTGTTTACTTCTTTGCTTTGGGTGGTGCCACCTTTTTGGCGGCAGGTTTTTGGGGCTCCTCTGCCCACGCAATGCGCTGGGGCTGGCTCTTCAAGCCGATGATGATGAATACCACGCCAGCAATAACGAAGGGAATACTCAGCAGTTGTCCCATATTCAGTGTCATCTCAGCCTCGAATGCCACTTGGTCGTTTTTGATAAACTCCAAGAAGAAACGCGAGAGGAAGATACCAATCAGACCCACGCCAAACATCAATGCGGGGTGTTTGCGACCTGCGTCGCCCTTGTAATAGAGCACCAAAAGCACCACAAAGACTGCAATGTAGAAGAGTGCCTCATAAATCTGCGTGGGGTGCATAGCCACCGTTTCGCCATTGCGAACAAAGATGAAACCCCAAGGCAGGTCGGTCGCACAACCATAAATCTCGGAGTTCATAAGGTTGCCGAGCCTCACACCTGCACCACCAATCGCTACGGGTATCATTATGCGGTCTGCTGCCCACCAGAAGGGCATCTTGTTGCGCCACGCAAAGAGCATCAATCCGAGCAGAAAACCAATTGCCGCACCGTGCGAAGCCATGCCGCCCTCGCGGATATTGAGTATACGCAAGGGGTCTGCCAAATAGACCGAAGGCTCATAGAAGAGGCAGTGTCCGAGCCTTGCGCCCAAAATTCCAAGAATGGTTGCATACCAAAAGAGTGAGTCTACCAACTTCTCGGGCAACTTCTCGCGACGCACAAAGTTTGTGAAGAAGTAGATGCCTGCGATGAAAGCCAGAGCCCAGAAAATTCCATACCACCTAATCTCCAAACCGAAGATTGAGAATGCTACGGGATTTACAGTCCATACAACTGAAAGAAGAGTATTCATATACAAAAAATGTGTTAATGCTTGTTTGTGGCAGGTAAAGGTAGCAAAAAACCGTTAATTTTTACTCAAAGTGAACGAAAAAGTACTTCCTTTGCCCAATTCGCTACGCAGATTGATGGTTTCGCCGTGGGCTTCGAGGACATGTTTTACGATGGAAAGCCCCAAACCTGTGCCCCCCTGCTCGCGAGAACGACCCTTGTCGGTGCGGTAGAAACGCTCGAAGACACGGGGAATATCCTCCTTGGCGATACCCCTACCATTGTCCCTAACCTCCACCAGCACCTTGTCGAAGAGATCGATAAACTTAATGAAGGTTTCGCCACCCTCGTTGCCGTAGCGAATGGAGTTGATGATGAGGTTTATGAGCACTTGCTCAATGTAGTAGCGGTCCGCCTTGACCCACACAGGAGGGTAGGGGGTGTTGTAGGACGAGCCAACAACCACATTGATGCCCCTCTTTGTCGCCTCAAACTCGATGGTGTCTACAATGTCGCGCGTGAGGGCAACAATATCGAAACGCTCGTAGTTGAGGTTCAGGACTCCCGATTCGAGTTTGGAGATAGCCTCCAAGTCGTTGGTAATGTTTATCAGTCGGTCGATACTCTTTTCGGTGCGCTCCAAATAGCGACGCATCAAAACGGGGTCGTTCATACCTCCGTCGAGTAGTGTCGATATGTAGCCCTGAATGTTGAAGATAGGGGTTTTGATTTCGTGCGATACATTGCCCACAAACTCCTTGCGATACTTCTCGTTCTCTTTGAGCCTTGCAATCTCCTTTTGGTTTTGGTCTGCCCAGCGGTTGAGTTCGGCACTTACCGAGCGCTCGGGGTGGTCGGTCTCCTCCAACTCGGCAGCAATCTCGGTGGTTTTGATATCCCTGCCAAGCACGATGCGATATAGTGGTTTGATGCGCTCAAAGAAGAATAGTTTCATAATCCACCTGCCGCCAACAAAGACTATCACTCCGCTGCCAATGGCGAAGACAAAACCCCACCACCAACCATTGGTGCCAAAGAAACGACCCATTAGCAAACCCACCGCCACACACAAAATTGTGATGATGCCAACAATAAATGATGCGGTGTTTATTGTTTTGATTTTCATAGTATTATGATTTTATGCATTGTTCCATTCCAAAACAGCTTTGACCTTGTAAATAGCCTTGGCGAGGGTGGTGTCAAAGCGCGTGGGCAGAGGCTCTTTTGTTGTCGCTTTTAGGAGTAACTCTACATCCCCGACCTCAGCCACCTTGCGTACCATTGCACCCCTTGCGCTACCGATAACCACCATGTCGTCCACGCACACATCCTCCACCTCACACCTCTTGCAAAAGAGTAGGCTCCCTTGCATTATCAAGGGCTCCATGTCGCGCGAATTGTAAGGGGCAACAAAGTCACAATCGCCACACCTTGGCATCATAACCCTTCCCGAAGGAGTTGTTGCTCTCCCCAAAACAACCTCCACACAATCGGTATCGTAGTAGGGTATGGGTTTGTCGAGAGGGCGTAACATCTCGCCTTCGCCCGTCATGAGCCACCCCAAATCGACTTCGGGATAGCGGTTGTAGATACACTCGGCAACGGCACGCGAGATTCCGTGTTTGCCACTCTTTATTTGGTAGAGCGACTGCGGCGAGGAGAGTCCAATTTGTGCCGCAAAGGCGTTTGTGCTGAGCCCCGCCCAGCAGACAACTCTCTCTATTCGCTCTTGTGGTGTCAGTCTGACCATTTGACGGGAGGTTTGATTTGCTTGGTTAAAAAGCAAAACTACACAATTTTTGCGGTTTTTTCAAATAAAACCACGATATTTGCGAATTGAGAGGTGTCTAACGCCAAACGACTAATGTCTAATGCCGTGGGCAACCCTGTTGCCCGAAGAAAAAAGGCTTAGGTCGGTTAGACTTTTGACATTAGACATCAGACTGCACCGAAGGTGCATTATGGCTCCGTAGTTTAATGGATAGAATTTGGGATTCCGGTTCCCACGATAGCGGTTCGATTCCGCTCGGAGTCACAACGCTGGCGACACAATCGCCAGCGAATTGAGAATTAAAAAGAAGGCAGACGGTAGACGGTAATTTATGGACTTTAAGTTAGTGTCGGATTATAAGCCTACGGGTGACCAGCCCGAGGCCATTGAGGAGTTGGTGCGCTCTGTTAGGAGCGGTCAGCCCCACACTACGCTATTGGGTGTTACCGGCTCGGGTAAGACTTTTACAGTGGCAAATGTTGTGGCGCAACTCAACCGCCCGACGCTTGTGCTGAGCCACAACAAAACTCTTGCGGCACAACTTTACAGCGAGTTCAAGGCGTTCTTCCCCGAGAATGCTGTGGAGTACTTTGTGTCGTACTACGACTACTACCAGCCCGAGGCGTACCTACCCGCGAGCGACACCTATATCGAAAAAGACCTCGCCATAAATGACGAGATTGAGAAATTGCGTTTGCGCACCACCGCCTCGTTGCTTTCGGGGCGTAGGGATGTTATTGTGGTGTCGAGTGTGTCGTGCCTCTATGGTATCGGCAACCCCTCAGATTTCCACGCCAATAGCATCACTATAAAGGTTGGCGATGTGATACCCCAACGCCGTTTGCTCTATCGCCTTGTGGATGCGCTCTACACCCGCACCGAGCGATATTTGGAGCCCGCAACCTTCCGCGTGAAGGGCGATACGATAGATATTATGCCTGCCTATTCGGAGAGCGACGCTTGGAGGGTGTCGATGTTTGGCGACGAGGTGGAGGCTCTGTGGAGAATAGACCCCAATACGGGCGCACGCATGGAGAGTGTTTCGGAGGTGAACATCTTCCCCGCAAACCTCTTTGTGACCACCAAGGAGCGCACCGAGGAGGCCATACGACAGATACAACTCGATTTGGGTAAGCGCATCGAGGAGTTTGAAAAGGAGGGACGCACCGTGGAGGCTCAGCGCATTAAGCAGAGGGTGGAGTACGATGTGGAGATGATAAAAGAACTCGGCTACTGCTCGGGTATCGAGAACTACTCGCGCTATATGGACGGCAGGAGGGAGGGCGAAAGACCCTTCTGCCTGCTCGACTACTTCCCCGAGGATTTCTTGCTTGTTGTAGATGAGAGCCATGTTACCATTCCCCAAGTGAGGGCTATGTTTGGAGGAGATAGGGCACGCAAGGAGAACCTCGTGGAGTACGGCTTCCGATTGCCTGCGGCTATTGATAACCGTCCACTGAAATTCGAGGAGTTCGAGATGTTTGGACATACGGTGCTATATTGTTCCGCCACCCCCGCCGATTACGAACTTATAAAGAGCGAAGGTGCTGTTGTTGAGCAACTTGTGCGACCGACAGGACTCCTCGACCCCGAGATTGAGGTGCGTCCTACGGACAATCAGGTCGATGACCTTTTGGAGGAGATTTCGGAGGCTGTGCACAAGGGTCAAAGAGTGCTTGTCACGACCCTCACAAAGCGTATGGCAGAGGAACTCTCTAAGTACTTCGACCGCATAGGCATCCGCAACCGCTATATCCACTCCGATGTGGACACTTTTGATAGGGTGCAGATTTTGGAGGACCTCAAAGCGGGCTCTTTCGATGTGCTCATTGGCGTGAACCTGCTGAGGGAGGGCTTGGACCTGCCCGAGGTGGCACTTGTGGCGATTATGGATGCCGACAAGGAGGGCTTCCTGCGTAGCGAGAGGGCGCTGACCCAGACGGCAGGTCGTGCCGCGAGGAATGTTGAGGGTAGGGTTATTATGTATGGCGACACCATCACTGACGCTATGCAGGCGACCATCAACGAGAGCCGCCGCAGACGCGAGAAACAGATGGCTTATAACGAGGCTAACGGCATAACACCCACCCAGATACGCCGCTATGCACGCACAACTATTGCGGGTACCTCCTCGGAGGTTGCCGATCCCTATCCGCTGGGTGGCGTGAGCGCGATTGCTGCCGACAAACAGAGCGTCTACTCGCCCGAGGAGCGGGAGTCTGCAATCAACGATGCCCGCCGCCGTATGGAGGAGGCAGCCAAGGCGTTGGATTTTGCACAAGCGGCTGTGTGGAGGGATCGGATGTACGAACTACAAGGCAAGAAGGTCTAACGACAAATGTCTAATGTCAAAAGTCGCGGGCAACGAGTTGCCCGAAAATAAAAACTCTTGACATAGGTCGGTTAGACATTAGACATTAGACAAAAAAGAAGAGATGAAACTATCAGAAAAAATAACAAAAGTCATAGATTTTTTCTATGTCAAGCCGTTTAGAGGGGTTGTGCCGTTGCAGACTTTCAGGTATGCGGTGTGTGGGGGTGGCAACCTTGTGATTAATTGGCTGCTCTATGCGTTGCTTTACGATGTGGTGTTGGGGTTTGACTACCTCAACTTGGGGTTCGTTTACATTTCGCGCCATATTGCGGCGTTGGCTGTGACCTTCCCCGTGACGCTTTTTACGGGCTATTGGTTGCAGAGCAGAGTGTCGTTTGCGGGCTCTCCGCTGGGCGATAGGATTAGCTCGGTGCGCTACCTTGTGACCACCCTCGGCTCGCTCGCCATCAACTATGTGTGCCTGAAAATCTTTGTTGAGTGGGTGGGCATCTACGCCCCTGTTGCTCAGATTGTAACCTCGCTCATAACAATCGTTTACAGTTACCTCCTACAACGATATTGGACTTTTCGCGGTGCCCCTCGCGAGTAACGAACACCATAATATAACAGTAGCGACACCTTTGGGGGGGTGTCGCTACTGTTATATATGGGAGATCTCTTTCCTACTCCGCAATGAGGATATAGTTGTTCTTCTTGCCCTTCTGAACGAGGATATACTTGCCTGCGATGAGGTTGCTGCTATTGACAACCATATAAGGGTCGGTAACCTTCTCCTTATTCATCTGTACGCCGCCGCCCTGAATGAGTTTCCTCAGTTCGCCCTTCGAGGGGAAGACGGGGGCTTTCTCAACGCAGAGCGAGAGGAAGTCCACGCCCTCGGCAAGTTCCGAAGCCGCAACCTTATACTGAGGTACGCCCTCGAAGACCTGCAAGAAGGTCTGCTCGTCGATGGTTCTGAGAGCCTCGCCAGCGTTGGCACCAAAGAGGATACCGCTGGCTGCCACAGCCTTCTCGTACTCCTCGCGCGAGTGAATCATAACGGTAATCTCCTCTGCCAAGCGTTTTTGGAGTTTACGCTCGTGGGGCGCAGCCTCGTGCTCGGCAACAAGGCTCTCGATGGTCTGCTGGTCGAGGAAAGTGAAGATTTTGATGTAACTCTTAGCGTCCTCGTCGCTCACATTGAGCCAGAACTGGTAGAACTTATAGGGCGAAGTGTAGCGAGCATCGAGCCATATATTACCGCTCTCGGTCTTGCCAAACTTCGTGCCGTCAGCCTTCTTAATCAGGGGGCAGGTGAGCGCAAAAGCGTCAGTCGCGCCCTTCTTGCGGCGGATAAGTTCGGTACCGGTGGTGATGTTACCCCACTGGTCGCTACCGCCCAACTGCAACTTACAACCGTGAGCCTCGTAGAGGTGGTAGAAGTCGTAACCCTGCACCAACTGGTAGGTAAACTCGGCGAACGACATACCCTCGCCCTCGCCATTGAAGCGTTTCTTAACCGAGTCCTTAGCCATCATATAGTTCACAGTGATATGTTTGCCCACATCGCGGATGAAGTCGAGGAACGAAAACTCCTTCATCCAGTCGTAGTTGTTCACAAGGATTGCCGCATTGGGGGCATCGCTATCGAAGTCAATGAGGCGAGCGAGTTGAGCCTTGATAGCCTCCTGATTGTGGCGCAAAGTAGCCTCGTCCAAGAGGTTGCGCTCCTGCGACTTGCCCGAAGGGTCGCCAATCATACCCGTAGCACCTCCCACCAAAGCGATAGGTTTGTGACCACACCTCTGCAAGTGTTTGAGTATCATAACACCCACCAAGTGACCAATATGTAGGGAGTCTGCCGTAGGGTCAATACCAAGGTAGGCGGTTGTCATCTCTTTTTGGAGTTGCTCTTCGGTACCAGGCATCATATCCTGAATCATACCCCTCCATTTAAGTTCTTCTACAAAATTTGCCATTCTTTTCTTCTTTTATATTGTTTTTTGTTTTGTTTTCTTTTCTCCGCTTTTTATAAAAAGCGGAACCAAAAATTTTTATGCGATACTGCGTATCGCTATACCTTTGCTCTACCCAAGTTCTCTCTTCGGAGCCACCTTCACAAAAGTGCCGTTACGGCACCGATACTGCGTATCGCTAACTTTCAACTTTCAACTTTCAACTCTACTCCATGTCGAGGTCCAAGTCCTGAATTAGTGTGCCGAGTTCGGGGTTTTGCTCCACCAAGTAGCGCACCTTATCTACGGGACGATGTGGGAGGTTGTCCTCCTTTGTGGTGCCAATCGTCACATCGAGCACAATGCTACCCTCCAAGCCACAACTCTCCTGCAAGATGGCGGTAATCTCGGGCTGGTTACGCATGAGTTCGTCGCGGATAATCTCGGTAGTCACCGTAAGCGAGAGCGTGTGCCCATTCACAATGGTCTTTTTCAGGGCGTGTCCCATTCGTGGGTGTTCCGCCATCATACGCTCCATAAACTTCTCCCAGCCGCCCGTAATCTTCTGCTGTGCGTAGGGGTCGTAATAGACCACCATCTCCTCCTCTTCCGTAACCGCCCGCCCGCTCATAATCGCGCTTATCGAGCCACCAAAGAGCCCCTTTTTCGCCTTGGGTGCGGAGGGAGTGGTTGGTGCCATAGGTGCAGCGGGTGCAGTGGGTGCCACGGGTGTTGCAGGTGCTACATTTATACTCGGCGTGGGTTGTGCCTCCACTGTTGGCGCAGGTGCGGCAACGGGCTTGGGCTCAACAACTTGCGCAGGCGCAGGTTGAGGTGTTGCGGGTTGCGCGGGTGTTGCTGGTTGTGGCGCGACGGTAGCCCCCTGAGCCTCCTTAATAAGCGGTGGCAGGGTGGGGCGGTCGCTTACATCAAGAGTTTTTTTTTGACCGAGCCCCGCAAGTTTCATCAGTGCCAACTCAACATGCAGTCGTTGGTTGGTGGCGGTACGGAACCCTCCGTCGACCTCGCCCAATAGTGCCGCAGCACCGAAGAGGAACGAGATATCGCACCTTGCACACTGCTCTTTATAGCGGTCGAGGAGCGAGCCCGTAATCTCCAACAAGGGGAGTGTTTGAGGGTCTTTGCACATCAGCAAATCGCGCAAATGTGTCGCCAGTCCCGAGGCAAAACTCTGTCCCGAAAAGCCCTTTTTGAGCACCTCGTCAAAGGTCATGAGAGCCGTTTTGTAGTCGCCCACAAGGAGTGCATCGGTAATGCCGAAGTAGGTGTCGTAGTCGAGGACATTGAGCGTTGCGGCAACCTCCTTGAACTCCAAGTTGCCACCGCAGAACGACACCGCCTTGTCGAACATCGAGAGTGCGTCCCTCATACCACCATCTGCCTTGCGAGCAATAAGGTGCAGCGACTCGTCGTCGAACTGCACGCCCTCTCGCGAGGCTATGAGTTTGAGGTACTCCACCGTATCCTCGATGCGTATGCGCTGGAAGTCGTAGATTTGGCAACGCGAAAGGATGGTGGGTATGATTTTGTGTTTCTCGGTAGTTGCGAGGATAAAAATTGCGTGGTGTGGTGGCTCTTCGAGGGTTTTGAGGAAGGCATTGAATGCCGCCTGCGAGAGCATATGTACCTCGTCGATGATGTAGACGCTATATTCGCCAATCTGGGGCGGAACCCTCACTTGGTCGGTCAAATCGCGGATGTTGTCCACCGAGTTGTTCGAGGCGGCGTCGAGTTCGTGAATGGAGAAACTCCTGCCCTCGTCGAAACTCCTACACGACTCGCAAGTGCCACACGCATCGCCCTCTGCCGTAGGGTTTAGACAGTTGATGGTCTTGGCGAAGATACGCGCACAAGTGGTCTTACCCACTCCGCGAGGTCCGCAGAAGAGGTAGGCGTGTGCGAGTTGCTTACGCGCAATAGCATTTTTGAGGGTTGTTGTGACATGGCTTTGACCAATCACCGACTCGAAGGTCTGTGGGCGGTACTTTCGTGCCGAAACGATAAAATTGTTCTCCATACTCTCTTGTTGCCTCTTTTTTCTTGTGAGGTACAACCTCACAAAGATACGATAAAGAGTTGAAAGTTGAAAGTTGAGAGTTGAAAATTGTGGCTTTTTGCAAAAAATGCGCCCCTTTTCTGGGGCGCAAAATATAATAACTTTCGACTTTCAACTCTCAACTTTGGCTACGCCAAGAGGTGTTCGAGAAGGATTTTGATGCCGATGGCTATGAGGATAATGCCACCTGCGAGTTCGGCTTTGGACTTGTAACGCGCACCGAAGCGACTGCCAATCTTCACGCCCACAATCGAGAGTGCGAAGGTGGTGATGCCTATGAGCGTCGCCGACTGCCAAATATCTACACCAAGGAAGGCGAAGCCCACACCCACAGCAAGAGCGTCAATACTTGTGGCAACAGCCAAGGGGAACATACTGCGAGCCGAAAGAACCCTCTTTTCGCACTCTGCACACCCCTCGACCTCCTCCTCTTTGCCGAGCGACTCGCGTATCATATTGATGCCAATGAGCGCCAAAAGCGCAAAGGCAATCCAGTGGTCTACGCTCTCAATAGTACCCCTGAAACCCACTCCTACAAAGTATCCAACAATGGGCATAAGTGCCTGAAAACCACCAAACCACAACCCCACAATGGCGCATTTGCCAAGTGGAGCCTTGCCAAGCGAAAGCCCCTTGCAAATCGACACTGCAAAGGCATCCATCGAGAGCCCCACAGCAATCAAAAACAGCGTCAAGAAATCCATCTTCCTAAAATTGAGTTTGGGTCATAAAAGCAGTTCGGTGGGCGTTTGACCCACCGAACTCGCTTGTCTATTACAACACAATGTTGATAATCTTGCCGGGGACGATGATGACCTTCTTGGGGGTCTTGCCCTCGGTGTAGCGGAGGGTCTGTTCGTCGGCAAGTACCTGTGCTTCAATCTCCTCTTTCGAGATACCCAAAGGTAGCGACATCTTGAACCTCATCTTGCCGTTGAACGACACGGGGTACTCAAACGAGTTCTCCACCAAGTGGTCGGGGTTGAACTCGGGGTAGTGTGCGTCGCATACTGAGCCCTCGTTGCCCAGCAGGTGCCACAACTCCTCGCTGATATGGGGAGCAAAGGGCGAGATAAGCACCACAAAAGGCTCCAAAATTGCGCGTTTATTGCATGCTCCAAGTTCGTTGAGGCAGATCATAAATGCCGCAATGGAGGTGTTGTAGGAGAAGTTTTCGATATCCTCCCTCACCTTCTTGATGGTCTTGTGGAGGGTTTTGAGTTCGGCAGGCGTGGGCTCCTCGTCGCTCACCGCAAAGTTGCCAGCCTTGTCGAAGAACTTGCCCCAGAAGCGGCGCAAGAACTTGTGCACACCGTCAATACCGTTGGTATCCCAAGGTTTGCTCTGCTCCAAAGGACCGAGGAACATCTCGTACATACGGAGCGTGTCTGCACCATAGTTGTCCACAATATAGTCGGGATTGACCACATTGAACATACTCTTACTCATCTTCTCGATAGCCCAACCGCAGATATACTTACCATCCTCCAAGATGAACTCCGCGTCGTTGAACTCGGGACGCCAAGCGCGGAAAGCGTCGAGGTCGAGGATGTCGTTCTTCACTATGTTTACATCCACATGAATCTCCTGAGTCTCATACTCTTTGCGCAGACCGAGCGATACAAATTTGTTGGTGCCCACAACGCGATATACGAAGTTCGAGCGACCTTGAATCATACCCTGATTGACAAGTTTCTTGAAGGGCTCATCTTCGCATACATAGCCGAGGTCGTAGAGGAATTTGTTCCAGAAACGAGAGTAGATAAGGTGACCTGTTGCATGCTCAATACCGCCAACATAGAGGTCTACATTACGCCAATACTCGTTTGCCTCACGGCTCACAAGAGCCTCCGAATTGTGGGGGTCCATATAGCGCAGGTAGTATGCCGAAGAGCCTGCAAAACCGGGCATTGTGCTGGTTTCGTAGGGGTAGCCCTCGGCAGTGTGCCACTCGGCAGAGCGTGCGAGTGGTGGCTCGCCTTCGGCAGTGGGGGTAAACTTCTCAACCTCGGGCAATTCGAGGGGCAACTGCTCCAACGAAAGTGGATATGCAACATTGTTCTTATAGTAGATGGGGAAGGGCTCGCCCCAGTAACGCTGGCGGCTGAAAATAGCATCTCTCAGTCGGTAGTTTACTTTGCGTTTGCCCAAGCCACGAGCCTCAATCTCGTCCCACATACGCTCAATGGCAACCTTTACATCCAAGCCATTGATGAAGTCCGAATTGATGAGTTTGCCCTCTTTGGCATCGTAGGAAGCCTCCTCGACATTTCCTCCCTCAACAACGGGGATAATCTCCAAACCAAAGTGCTTTGCAAAAGCCCAGTCGCGCGAGTCGTGGGCGGGAACAGCCATGATGGCACCCGTACCATAACCTGCCAACACATAGTCACTCACATAGATAGGAATACGCTTGCCGGTGAATGGGTTGATAGCATAGGAGCCCGTAAAGACACCGCTTACTCTCTTGGTCTCGGCAATGCGCTCTCTCTCGGAGCGTTTCTTTGTTGCCTCCAAATATGCCTCCACCTCACTTTGGGCTTCGGAGATTGTGAGTTCCTTTACCCACTCGTGTTCGGGGGCGATAACCATGAATGTTACGCCAAAAATTGTGTCGGGACGAGTGGTGAAAATTTCGAGTTTTTTGTCGCTACCATCAATGTCGAAAAAGACCTGCGCACCCGTACTTTTACCAATCCAGTTGCGCTGAATCTCTTTGAGCGACTCGCTCCATTCGAGCCTATCCAATCCCTCCAAAAGGCGAGGAGCATAGGCGGTGACGCGCAACAACCACTGCTTCATTCTGCGCTGCACAACGGGGTGACCTCCGCGCTCCGAAAGTCCATCTTTTACCTCGTCGTTGGCAAGCACTGTACCCAAAGCGGGGCACCAGTTTACCATTGTGTCGGCACGGAATGCAAGGCGATAGTTTTGGAGTACCTCTTCCCTCTTTTTCTCGTCGTAGGAGTTCCACTCCTCAGCCGAAAAGTTGAGTTGCTCGGTGCAAGCCGCATCAACACCCTTGGTGCCTTTTGTGGCAAAGTGGTTCACGAGTTTTTCGATAGGCTCAGCCTTCCCTGTGGTGTTGTCGTAGTAGTGCGAGAACATTTGGAGGAATGCCCACTGTGTCCACTTGTAATACTCTGGCTCACAGGTGCGTACCTCGCGCGACCAATCGTACGAAAAACCAATCTTGTCGAGTTGTGAACGGTAGCGATTGACATTTTGCTCGGTGGTCACTGCGGGGTGCTGACCGGTCTGAATTGCATACTGCTCTGCGGGCAGACCAAATGCGTCGTAACCCATGGGGTGCAACACATTGAAACCACACGAGCGTTTGTAGCGCGAGTAGATATCCGAAGCGATGTAGCCCAGAGGGTGACCAACATGAAGTCCCGCACCAGAGGGGTAGGGGAACATATCCAAGACATAAAACTTTGGTTTAGAGTTGTCTACATCAACCTTGTAGGTCTGCTCTTTTTGCCACTCGCTCTGCCATTTGGCTTCGAGTTCTTTGAAGTTGTATTCCATATTTTTGTTGTTTTTCTCTTTTTGCACAACTTTATGAGCCACAAAGATAAACATATTTGCCGTGCAAAATGCAAATCCTTGCAAAGTTTTTTATATCTTACTGATTGTCTGCGGTTTGCGCAGGGGTTGTTTGTTTGATTATTGGCAAAACAAATAGTTGTGCAAAAATTATAAGAAAAAAGAATGGCGAACAGGGTTCAAAATGGGCTAAAATGCTGAAAAATCGGCTCAAAAGGGGTGAAAAAAATCCCATATATATTGTAGAAACGAAAAAATGCCGTATCTTTGCACGCCCGAAAAATGGGAAACGCGATGTTCCCTACGGGAAACGAGAATTAATGTTTAACAAAACAAAGGACTAAAAAACAGTAAAATGCCAACTATTCAACAGTTAGTAAGAAAAGGCAGGGTGCAGTTGGAGATGAAGAGTAAATCTCCCGCCCTTGACGCATGTCCTCAGAGGCGCGGCGTGTGCGTGCGTGTTTACACCACCACCCCCAAGAAGCCTAACTCGGCAATGCGTAAAGTTGCTCGTGTGAAACTCACCAACCAGAAAGAGGTGAATGCCTACATCCCTGGCGAGGGTCACAACTTGCAGGAACACTCAATCGTTTTGGTGCGCGGTGGTCGTGTAAAAGACCTCCCCGGTGTACGCTACCACTTGGTTCGCGGTGCATTGGATAGCGCAGGTGTGGATGGTCGTCGTCAGCGTCGTTCGAAATACGGTGCTAAGCGTCCCAAAGCAGCCAAAAAGTAATCTCTCACAAAAGTTAAGAACAAACTAAAAAGATTTAAGAAAAATGAGAAAAGCAAAGCCTAAAAAGCACATTCTACTTCCAGACCCCAAGTTTGGTGACGTTATGGTTACCCGCTTTGTAAACAATTTGATGCTGGATGGTAAGAAGAGTATTGCATACACCATTTTCTACGATGCGTTGGATATGGTGGGCGAGAAGATGAAGGATGCAGACAAGGCTCCTCTGGAGGTATGGAAGCAGGCCTTGGAGAATATTACTCCCCAAGTTGAGGTTAAGTCGCGCCGTATCGGTGGTGCAACCTTCCAAGTACCTATGGAGGTTCGTCCTGAGCGCAAGATTTCGATTTCGATGAAAAACATGGTCCTTTATTCTCGTAAGCGCGCAGGTAAATCTATGGCAGAGAAACTCTGCGGTGAGATTATGGCTGCCTACAACAACGAGGGTGCTGCCTTCAAACGCAAAGAGGAGATGCACCGTATGGCAGAGGCAAATAAAGCATTCGCACACTTCAGATTCTAAGAGATTCGATGGGAAGAGATTTAACATATACGCGTAATATCGGTATCATGGCGCACATCGATGCCGGTAAGACCACCACTTCCGAGCGAATCTTGTTCTACACTGGTAAGACTCACAAGATTGGTGAGACTCACGAGGGTTCGGCAACTATGGACTGGATGGTACAGGAGCAGGAGCGTGGTATTACCATTACTTCGGCTGCTACCACCGCATTCTGGAACTACAAGGGCAAACAGTACCAAATCAACCTTATCGACACTCCCGGACACGTGGACTTCACTGTGGAGGTTGAGCGTTCGTTGCGTGTGTTGGACGGTGCTGTGGCAACTTTCTGTGCTGTTGGTGGCGTAGAGCCCCAGAGCGAGACCGTATGGCGTCAGGCAGATAAGTACAATGTTCCCCGTATCGGTTATGTAAACAAGATGGACCGTACCGGTGCAGACTTCTTGAATGTTTGCGCACAGGTTAAGGAGCGTCTTGGTGCTAACGCAGTGCCTGTTACCTTGCCTATTGGTAGCGAGCAGTCGTTCCGTGGTGTTGTAGACCTTATATATAATAGGGCTCTCATCTATGACGATGCTAAGAAGGATCAACTTGTGAACTACACCTACGAGGAGGTTCCCGAGGAGATGAAGGCAGAGGTTGAGGACGCACGCGCACACCTCATCGAGGAGGTTGCAACTGTCGATATGGCTCTGATGGAGAAATTCTTTGAGGATCCCGATTCGATTACCCCCGAGGAACTTATCGCTGCTATCCGCAAGGCGACTATCAGCATGCAGATTATCCCTATGTTGTGTGGCTCGTCGTTCAAGAACAAAGGTGTTCAACTCTTGTTGGACTCGATTATGATGTTCTTGCCTTCGCCCCTCGACATTGAGGCTATTATCGGTACCGATCCTCGCAATGAGAGCACCGTTAAACGCTACCCCACCGAGGAGGATCCCTTCTGCGCGCTCGCGTTCAAGATTGCTACCGACCCCTATGTAGGTCGCTTGGCATTCATTCGTATCTACTCGGGTAAATTGGATGCTGGTACCTATGTCTTCAACACCCGCTCGGGTAAGAAGGAGCGTATCAGCCGTATCTACCAGATGCACGCAAATAAGCAGAACCCCATGGATACCATCGGTGCTGGTGATATCTGCGCAGTTGTTGGTTTCAAGGATGTTCGCACTGGCGACACCTTGTGCGTAGAGGATAAACAGATTACTTTGGAGTCGATGACCTTCCCAGAGCCTGTGATTGGTATCGCGGTTGAGCCTAAGACCCAGAAAGACTTGGATAAACTCGGTATTGCACTCGGTAAGTTGGCAGAGGAGGATCCTACCTTCACTGTGAAGACCGACCAAGATAGTGGTCAGACCATCATTAGCGGTATGGGTGAGTTGCACCTCGATATCATTATCGACCGTCTCCGCAGGGAGTTTGGCGTAGAGATCAATGTTGGTGCTCCTCAGGTATCGTACAAAGAGGCTCTCAATGGCACCTTCCAGATGCGCGAGGTCTTCAAGAAACAGTCTGGTGGTCGCGGTAAGTTTGCAGACATCATCTTCGAGATTGGTCCCGCAGACGAGGGCGTTCAGGGCTTGCAGTTCATTGATGAGGTTAAGGGCGGTAATGTGCCTAAGGAGTTTATCCCTGCCGTACAGAAAGGTTTCGAGTCGGCAATGGCAAACGGTCCTTTGGCAGGCTTCGGTATCGATTCGATGAAGGTAACCTTGAAGGATGGTTCGTTCCACCCCGTAGACTCCGATGCGCTTTCGTTTGAGATTTGCGCTCGCAACGGTTTCCGTGAGGCTACTCCCAAATGCTGCCCCGTATTGAAGGAGCCCATTATGAAGGTGGAGGTTGTTACTCCCGAGGAGTATATGGGTGACATCATCGGCGACTTGAACAAACGCCGCGGTCAGATTGAGGGTACCGAGAGCAAAGGTGTTGCAACGGCAATCAAAGCCAAAGTGCCCCTGTCGGGTATGTTCGGCTATGTTACCGTATTGCGTACACTCTCTTCGGGTCGCGCAACCTCGACTATGGAGTTCTCGCACTACGACGAGGTACCTCAGAATGTAGCAAAAGAGGTTATCGAGAAGTGCGGTGGCAAAAAACAAGAATTGGAATAAAAGAATAAATAACCATGAGTCAGAAAATTAGAATCAAACTCGAATCTTACGATCACAACTTGGTAGACAAATCTGCTGAGAAAATCGTAAAAACTGTGAAAAGCACAGGCGCAGTAGTAAGCGGTCCTATTCCACTTCCTACTCAGAAAAAGATTTTCACTGTAAACCGTTCGACTTTCGTTAACAAGAAAGCACGCGAGCAGTTCCAGCTCTGCACCTTCAAGAGGATTCTTGATATTTACAGCTCGACCCCCAAGACTATCGACGCTCTGATGAAATTGGAGTTGCCCTCGGGTGTTGAGGTAAACATCAAAGTCTGATAACGGCGGGATGTGAAACAAGGGGGTTCCTTGTCCGATACCTATAATATAAATACGCACGCGCGAGGAGCCCACTTTTTACAACCCAACAAGGATGGCAGATTAGTAAGGAGAAAAACTTTACACAAACACACTTTTTTATAAACAAACAACAAGTAATTAAAGACAGGTAAAATGTCAGGACTTATTGGAAAAAAAATCGGAATGACTTCCGTTTTCAGTGCCGAGGGTAAAAATATACCATGCACTGTTATTGAGGCTGGTCCCTGTGTAGTTACGCAAATCAAGA
>JAZNTX010000035.1:0-24021 GCA_045591965.1 Tidjanibacter sp.
TTACGGGTAGGTTGCATACGCGTTACGCACCCGTGCGCCGGTCGCCACCAAGTATTGCTACCCGTGCTGCCCCTCGACTTGCATGTGTTAGGCCTGCCGCTAGCGTTCATCCTGAGCCAGGATCAAACTCTCCATTGTAAAAAAGTTTTGTTAAAATCTTGGCTTGTTTCTCAAAGGCATTGAATTCAAAAACCTTGAATATTTTTGAACGTATTTAGCTGCTTCATTACTTCAAAGAACATATTGTCCGTGATAAAGACCTTGCTTTGCTCACGCCGCTAACTTTCAAAGCGGACTGCAAAGGTAAAGACTTTTTTTGAACTTCCAAATTTTCTCAAACAATTTTATCAAAAATTTTTCAGTTGCAATCTATCTCAGAACTCGTGTGCTTTCGTTATTTTTGGAAAGCGGATGCAAAGGTAGCGACTTTTTTCATTCCTGCAAGCGTTTTGCAAAAAAATTTTGGGATAATTTTTAAGAAATTTTATAAACTTCTCACTTTGCGCATTTTACGATTTTTGGCAGTTTTCACTTTTAACATTCGCTTAACATTGCGTATTTTGCGCCACGCAAAACAACTCGCTATATATAATATAGGTATATATTTTATCCCTTTGGGGAAGGGTGTTTTTTCAGTTGCCACCCACGACTTTTTCGTATGCCAATCGGGGGCTTTCGTACTCCACCGTACCGCAATAAGTATAGCCGAGCGAGGCGATGAGCGACTGCATAATTTTGTTTTCGGGGTGGGTATCTACGCGAATACTGCCCACTCCCCTACTCACACTCTCCGCTTCAGCGAGCACCATAAAGAGTCTACCTTTGCCTCTACCGACCGCCTCGTCTGCGACACAGAGTCGATGAATGGTGGCATAATTTGTCCCCTCGGTGAGCCACTTGCCACCCCTAAGGTTGTCATAGGCTACCTCGCCCGTATAGACCAACGCACCATAGGCGACCGCGCGACCATCGACACATAGCACCCTGCCGACACCCAATCTGATATCCTCCGCGATGCGCTCAGGATTGGGATAGCCGTTCTGCCACTGGTCTATACCGCTTGCCGCAAGCCTCTGCTGAGCCCCACGCACCATCGCCATAACCCTCTCCACATCATCCATCACCGCAGGGCGCAGATATTCTTTTTCCATTTTCATATCGCGAAGATAGCGAATAGAAATTGAAAATTGAAAATGGAAAATTGAAAATGGAAAATGGAAAATTCAAAATTAGTTGGGGAGGGTTGTGGGGTTGGGAGATTATTTATAACTTCGCAGAGGTAATCAAGTCGAAAACTCAGATGAAGAACCCAAAACTCTACATTCTATCGCTCGTTTTTGCCTCTCTTGCGAGCCTGCTCAGTGCCCAAAATGGGTCTATCGAGGTGGGCGCGAGGGGTGGCAACAACGCCACATTTGGCAACTTCGGGGCGCTTTCGTTGGTGGCACAGCACCAATTTGAGGGCAAAACCGCCCTCCGCGGTGGCATTATGCAGACCTCCTACGACCGCTTTTCTACCGAGGTGCGCCCCTCGCACGCCATCGACCTCCCCTTTGGTCGGCTCCACTTCGAGGCGTTGCTACACTACACCGCCCAGAGCAGCCACCACAACTACGCCATTGGCGGAGGGGTGGGCATTCACACCCGCCACCTATGGGCGACTCTCGGATATTATCACCGCACACTCCTTAGCGGTGGCGAGAGGCTCACAGAGCCCTTCAACCTCTACTACGAGTTTGGCGCAACACTGCTCCCCTCGGTGCAGGGTTGGGACCTGACGGCAATCTTCTCCAATGCGCACCTCTTCGACTTGGAGCGTCACTACCTCCCCTCGCTCGCCATTGACGGGTGGTGGTACCCCTCCGAGAGGGTGGGCATAAGGCTCGGTGTGTGCTACAAGCCTACGGGCATCTTCCACATTTCGACCGACTATTATCAACTCTACACAAACTTGGGCGTATGTTACAGATGGTAAAGAGAATTTTCGGCATTGCGACCCTTGCGCTCCTCTTTGCGGGGTGTAATAGGGTGGATTTCAAGGGCTTTGTTGTGCCTACGGGCGAGATGGTCAATGGCAGGTTTGAGCAGAGTTTTGCCCTCCACAGGGGCGAGCCTGTTGCGAGCCTTGCGGTGGCGGGTGAGGAGTACCTCTTCTATGTCTGCACCGACCCCCACATCAGCACCACCACCGACAATCTGCGCGCATTTGTCGGCGACCTGCGCAACGACCCCTCGGCACTCTTCGGGGTGAACTTGGGCGACTGCATAGACTCCCTTGGCAGTATGCCCCTCTATACTGAGGCTATAAACCACCTCTCCGAGGTGCGCCCCACGCCCATCTTCTCGGTGTTGGGCAACCACGACCTCTACTTCGAGCAGTGGAACGATTTTCGTGACTTGGTGGGTCCCTCGGTCTACTGGTGGGAGGTGGCACACAGCGCAGGCAAGGATATTTTCCTCGCGCTTGACACCGCAAGCGGCACCCTCGGACAGCGACAGACAGAGTGGCTCAGTGGGTTCCTCGCCCAGCACCGCAAGGAGTATCGCCACTGCGTGGTTGTTACCCATACAAATATCTTCTACACCGACAACTCGCAAGTGACCTCGGGCAACCTGCCACTCGAAGAGACGATGGCACTGCTCGACCTCTTCGATAGGCACGATGTGCTCTTGTGCCTGCAAGGTCACGACCACCACCGCGAGGATTTGACCTTCCGCGGTGTGCGCTACACAGTTGTCGGCACCCTGCGCGATGAGTTCCCCGAGCCCGAGTACCTCCGCGTGCGCATCTCGGCGGATAATATAGAGTACGATTGGCAGGAGTTTTAATTTTTAGTGAGTAACTAATAATTACTAACTAAAATTTTCAACTCTCAACTCTCAACTTTCAACTTTAATCGGTATCTTTGCACTGCTTTTGCAACCCAAACTCAAAAAGAAGAAAAATGGAAAAGAGGCAGATAACGCTCGCCGAGATTAAAGCACCTATTGCCGAGGACATGGCGGCATACGAGAAGTTCCTCAGGGAGGCTCTCCATTCGGAGAGTCGCTACTTCGACGACATTCTGAAATACATCTTCGACAATCGTGGCAAGGGTGTACGCCCGACGCTTGTGATGCTGTGGGCTAAGATGCTCTCGGAAGATAGACCACTCGATAAGAGGGCTTTGCTCTCGGCATCGCTCATAGAACTCATACACACTGCCTCGCTTGTCCACGACGATGTAATTGACCGCGCCGATGTGCGCCACGGCAAGGCTTCGGTGAATGAGCAATATGGCGGCAGGAATGCCATCCTCACGGGCGACTTCATCCTCTCACGCATCTTCGAATTGGGTATGGAGAGTATGGAGTTCGACATCCTGACCTATGTTTCCCACTCCATAAAGTGGCTGTGCGAGGGCGAGGTTATACAAGACGAGCAGACCAAAAGTCTCGGTATGACTCACCAAATCTACTACGATATTATCGACAAGAAGACCGCCTCGTTGCTTGCCATCAGTTGTGGTGTGGGTGCGCTGGCAGTGAAGGCACCTGCAAAGGTTGTCGATGCTGCCTACGAGTTCGGGCGCAATATAGGTATGGCTTTCCAGATTAAGGACGACATCTTGGACTACGCCGCCACCGACCAGACGGGCAAACCCACCTGTGCCGACCTTAGGGAGCATAAAATCACCCTCCCACTCTTGGAGGTGCTCGCGCAGATGAGCCCCGCGGAGCAGTCGGAGGTTAAAGAGTGGGTGCGTCTAGGTGACGAGGATAGTATTCGTAAAATACACTCCAAGATTGTGGCTCACAACGGCTTGGCGCGCGCCGAGAGGATTATGGAGGAGTATATCCGCTCCGCCAAGGCATCACTCGCAGCCTACCCCGACTCCGCCTGCCGCACCGCCTTGGAGGCGATGTGCGACTTCCTCGCCCAGAGGAAGAAGTAGCGGTACGCCACGACAAAATAAGCCGCCACAACCGACAATGGTTGGGGCGGCTTTATCATTTCGGCGCATCACAACACCCTATTCGGGAGTTTCATCGCCGGGGTGATAGATAGGGAAAACGGATTGACTGGTATCTGCTCGCCCTGTCCAATCTACCTTATAAACACAACCCTCCGAATCCTCTGCATCAAGCACCATTCTATACTCATTGCCCACATATTCTACAACGAGGGTGGCTTTCACGATATCTGCTATGTGGTCTCCACCAAAACTCATCACACAAACGCGGTCTTGAATTATGGTCTCTGCATCCAAGTCATATCGTCCTTCGGGCAACAAACCATTGGTATCGTCATCCGTATCAACAGATATTAACAACCTTCGCAACTCTGTGCCATCGGAGAAACAGAAATACACATCATAGTAAGTCTCCCAAAAATTAACTATTACTCCATAATCGAGAGCAAACCTCATTCCTGTTTCGGATTCGGGAGTTTCCTCACCGGGGTTGTAGAAAGGATATTGGTCATCCCTTTCTATCTGTCCCGTCCACTCACACGCAAAGACTTCGCCATCTTCGTAGCCCTCGGCTGTGGCAACAAACTGATACTCATTACCAATATGTTTCACTTCGAGCGAGGCTTTCTTAAAGTCTTTTACATAGCGACCAATATCATTGATATAGACAAATCCCGAGTAAACGGTTGTCTCCTCGTCCCCATCCTTGCCATAGAGATATGTGCCCTCGGGGATAACTCGCGAACCATCGATGCCACGAACATTAAACCTTACCTCCACAAACTCCTTACCCTCCACTTGAAAGTAAATGTCAAAGTGTGTTTCAATCCAATGTCCGTAATAGCCATACACGCCTACAACGGTTGAAAGTTCTGGCTCGGTGACGGGCTCCTCGCCGACAAAAATCTCTTCTAACTCCATTGTCTGTGTGCCGTCTTTGGATATTGCCACTACCCATATACATTTGGTGTCATTCCAGGGCATTGTGTACTCCACCACAATCGACTCTTCGGTGAATTTTGTACCATTCTCTACAACATAGTTCATTCCGTTGATTGCATTGCCAATGTACCAATAACCCTCAACAGCATTTTGGGTAGTGATGGTAAAACTAACAACATTCGCAGGCTCGCCCTCCACCTCGTTCTTTACAATCGTCACCTCGGGCTGTATGGGAGTAAGGGGCAGAGGCTCCTCATCGTGCCTCTGACAACTTGCCGCCGCACCGACCATTACCATCGCCAGCAGGGCGTAAAATAGACTCTTTGCTTTCATAACTCGTGCTTATTTATTATCGTTCTTTCTTTGTATTGTAATCATTACAAATTAAATCTAATTCAAAATTAGTGAAAATTTTTGTAACCGACAATAGTGCGGGCGAAAAAATTGCGGTGGTGGGGCGTTTTTTTGCAACACGACAGACAAGAATGGGCGTAGAAATGGGAGAAATGAGAGAAATGAGAGAAATGAGAGAGGAGAACCACACAACCCTCCCCTAAGTTAGAGTAGTTCCTCCCATACGATGAGGGGAGGTTAGGAGGGGTGGTCGAAATTGCGCTCGGCGTCCCCGCCGAGCAGGGAGGGTCCGCGAAGCGGGGGAGAGGTCTGTACCCCTGCAACCCCTGTAATCCTTGCAACCCCTACAATAAAATCAAGTTAACCACCAACCTCAGACGATTCTCCCCCACACATCCTCGCCTTTCCCCGAGGTTTGGGATAATTATTTTTATTGGGGCGCGAGATTTGCAGAAAAATTACTATATTTGCAATTACTATGCGAAGACTTTACATCATAGCGGGCTGTAATGGAGCGGGTAAGACCACCGCTTCCTATACAATGTTGCCCGAAATGCTCGATTGTCGCGAGTTTGTCAATGCCGACGAAATCGCCAAGGGTCTTTCGCCTTTCAATCAGGAACGCATGGCTATCGAGGCGGGTCGCATCATGCTCCAACGCATGGAGGATCTGCTGAGCCAAGACGAGGATTTCGCCTTCGAGACGACCCTCGCATCGCGCTCCTACACACAGTTCATCGAAAAGGCGCACGCCAAGGACTACTTTGTAACCCTACTCTTCTTCTGGCTTCCTTCGCCCGAACTTGCCATTGAGAGGGTTGCTACGCGCGTTGCCGAGGGTGGACACAACATTCCAGAGGATGTCATTCGTCGTCGATACGACAGTGGCATCCGCAACTTCAAGGCTCTATACATGCCCAACTGCGACTTCTGGACCATCTACGACAACAGCAGTCCCGATGGTGTGAAACAGATTGCGTGGGGACAGGGCACTCTCCTCAGGGAGGTTTTGGAGCCTGAGTCGTACAAAAAAATTATGGAACTATGAGTGAGGTAGATTTGATACAACTCCAAGAGAAGATTGACAGCGGTGTGCGCCTTGCACAACGCCGACTTATTGAGCGCACCATCAAAGAGCATGGCGACCTTGTTGTGGAGCAAGATGGCGAGGTTGTGCACATCAAAGCCGAAGAACTCGAAGAGTTGTGCGTGGAGAGTTAGGAGCGGCTCTCGGTTTTTACATATACCCACAAAGAAAAAGAGGTTGCCCTAAGTAGTTGAAGGGCAACCTCTTTCTATTCTCTACATTACCACTAACAGTGTCGCCACCGAGATGATAACCCAAAGTATCACACCCAAGATAAGGGGCTTGGCACCCACCTTCTTAATTGCCGCAAGCGAGAGCCCGCAACCAATCAAAAAGAGGGTCAAACTCAACGCCTTCTTAGCCACCACGACGATGGCTTTCGTCACCTCTGTGGGGATATTTATATAGGTATTAGCCACCATTGCAAGGATGAAGAGGAGGATAAACCAAGGGATGGCAATCTTCTTACCCTTCGAGCGGAAGACCAAAACCGACACTAACGCGAGGGGAAAAATCCAAAGTGCGCGGGTGAGTTTTATGGTTGTAGCCACCTGCAAAGCCTCCTCGCCAAAGGCTGCACCCGCACCCACCACCGACGAGGTGTCGTGGATGGCGATAGCCGCCCAAGTACCAAACTGCTGCTGTGAGAGTCCCAAAGCCTCGCCAATGGGAGGGAAGATGAAGAGCGCAACGGCATTAAGAACAAAGATTGTCGCCAGTGCAAGCGAGGTGTCGTGTTCGTCGGCATCGATAATGGGCGCTACGGCAGCAATGGCACTACCGCCACATATTGCCGTACCCGACGAGATTAGGTAAGCGTTCTTGGGATTGACTTTCAAGAGTTTGCCGAGTGCCACGCCCAAAATCATCACACCCACCACCGACACAATCGTAAAGAGCATACCCTCACGACCCGAGGCGAGTGCACTGTGGAGGTTCATACCGAAACCCAGACCCACAACGGAGGCTTGCAGCAGGTATTTCGACACCTTTTTGTTGCTTTTGGCATAGGGCGCACCAATAGTCAGCGCAATAGCAATACCCATAAAAAGTGCCACCGCAGGTTTCACCCACAGCGACCCAATGGCGCACAACCAATAACACATCCTACGCAGCGTCAGCACCAATCGCTCACGCCTCATCTCCTCGTATGTTTTATTCTCCTCCATAGTAACCAATGCCTAGAAGTTTGTTTTACAAAGCCCAAAGATAGCCATTTTTCGTAACATTACGCTCTTTTGGCACTTGTTTTGCCCCAATAGAGGCAAAAGGTCGGGCACAACCGCTCCGACAAAGTTTAACTAAATTCCAAAAAAGGCTATGAAAAAAGTTTTACTCCTTTGTGCCGCTGCGATGTTGTCACTCGGCACAATCTCTGCTCAGGGCTGGGCTTGGGGTCCCAAGGTGGGAGCCACCTTCGCAACAGCCAACGGCATCCCCAACGCCAAAATTCTCCCCGGCGTGTCGGCAGGTCTGTTCTTCGAGAGCGTTGCGTGCAGCTGGTTTGTCATCGAGAGCGACCTTCTCTTTTCGATGCAGGGCTTCAAAATCGACGGCACGGGCGACGAGGGCAACACGAGCGTTAGGCTCAACTACATCTCTATGCCCCTCTTGGGCAAGTACTATGTTATCGATGGCTTGAACTTGCAGATGGGTGCCTCGTTCGACTACCTTGTCCATACGGGCGCGAAGGTTAATGATGAGAAGGTCGACATGGACGGCGAGTTCAACAAATTTAATATCCAACTCATTGCGGGTTTGGCATACGACTTCGACTTCGGCATGGTGCTCGAAGGCAGGTATCGCTACGGTCTAACACCACTCACCCCCGAGGCTGAGAATGTCTACTCGGGAATGTTGCAGGTGTCTATCGGCTGGCGATTCTAACAAAAAACGATTGGGGTTTTCTTCGCGAAAACCCCAACTTTTTTAGACAAAAAATATTTTTTTGTTAATTCACCACAGCACCGCATCCACCGCCACTCCGAAGGTCAGGGGCGAGCGGTATTCCGCATGCCACGAGGGGTCGCCTGCATCGGGCGTAAGCGTATAGTCGGTGCGCAGGTAGTTATAGTCGGCAAAAATCCTCACACCCAAATTATCTGCAACAATTCTGCGAAGCGAGATGCCTGCCACAGCCGTAAAATGTTCGGTTGTGGAGTACTCAATAGTCGCCATTGCTGCCCCCTCGCTACCCACAACACTATTTTTGAGCGACTGATTTTGCGCCACACCCACCAGAGCCTTTGCTCCGAGTTGGAAACGCTCGTCACTACCCAGCGGTTGCGAAAGATACACACCGAGTGTTACCGAATGGCTATTGAGTGCTTTGGGCGAGGAGATACTTCCGCCAGCGACCATGCCGCGCTCGACAATGTTGGCATAACGCCCCACCTTTGCCATGCCACCAACACCAATCTTGGGTGTCACAAACCACGCACCCTCAACACTAAACCCCACTCCCGAAGGTGTAACCTTCTCGTAGCGGTCGGTGTCGTAAATCAGCAGGTTGTGCGCAATACCCACACCCACAAACGAGGGTTTACGCCCCACCCTCACGGGCTCCCACTCATCCACAGGGCGCACCAGCCCCCTACTCTTAAAGAGTTTGTCGGCAATCAGGTAGCCAAGTTCGGTGGAGAGAATACCCACACCTGCACCCACAACTATATCACTCAGCCAATGGCGGTTATTCAGCGCACGCGAGATGCCCGTCACTGTCGCCACCGAGTAGCCCGCAATACTCACCCAAGGGCTGAGGTAGCCATACTCCTTATGGAGCAGCGTTGCGGAGGTAAAAGCCATAGCCGTATGCCCCGAAGGGAAAGAGTTGTAGGTGGAGCCGTCGGGTCGCAACCTGCCCAAGCCGTACTTTACAGCATAGACCGTCGAAAGCATAATGCCCGTAGAGAAGCCTCCCGACACAATCATTCTCTCCCACGAGGAGCGGCTCTCAACCCCCAAAGCCTTCATCGCCACCATCGCCACCGCAGGCGAAAATTGGAGGTAGTCGTCATATTTATAGCGGAAAGTAGGCAGATAGTCACTCCTAAGAGAGCGCGTTTCGAGGTCGGCGGCACTCAGCACCAACCCCGAGCCCACAAGCCCCAAACTCACCTGCACGGTGCGCAAATTCCAAAAGGTCAGCGGACGGGTAGTGAGAGGTGTGAGTGAGGGTAGCTCACTCACACCGTAATTGATTACGGTGCGCTCCATCGCCTTGCGGCTCCACGGCTCATTCTGAGTGGCTTGCACTTGAAGAGCACACAAGAGTACGAGGATTATTGTTGTTAGTTTTTGCATAGTTTTTTCTTGTTCTAGGAATACTATGATTTCTAGGAGTTCTAGGAAATCCTAGAACTCCTACCTAATGGAGTTCATTCGGATGCTCGCCTTGACGAATGCAAGTGCCCTAATTCGCTCAATCTCAATATCCTTGTCGGCATGATGTGGGTTTTGGCTCACAAGTTTAATGCACCCTGGGCGCTCCGACTTTTGGATATACTTCACAGTCACATACTCCTCGCCTTCGAGGTCTATGGAGAGCAGATACATATCGCCCCAGAAGATGTTGCTCCAATCGTTCATCTGCTTGTAGAGGACAATATCGCCGCTCTTCAAAAGTGGGTACATACTGTCGCCCACCACATAAATCGCGCCATCGCACTTGGGTAGATTGGGGATGTGAATATAGTCTACGGGCTTAACCTTCGAGGGGTCGAGGAAGAGGGGCACCAAACCTGCCGTACCCTCCATATTATAGAGAGGTACGCTCTGATGGGGAATGGTGTTGTCGGTGCGGTGCGTAAACTTCTGCCACTCCTCCTTGGGGCAATTGAACATTTCGCCCTTTCCGGTGTCGAGCCAGTCGGGGTTTACATTCAATTCCTGAACAAGAATATTTTTGTTACGCTCCGAGAGTGCGCTCTTGCCGTTCTCTATCATCGAGAGTGCGCTCTTACCCACTCCCAACACTGCCGCAAAGGCTTCTCCCGTCATTTCTAAATTTTTACGAATACTCTTTACTCGTTGTCCCTTACTATCAACCATATAGATACTACTCTAAAAAATTTTTCTCTTTGGGCTGTTGTAAATTCAATTTTTGAACTTACCTTTGTGGTGCAAAGTTAAGAATTTTATTTCGATTGAACAAAGTATAAACCTTAAAATTTCAAAAAAATGCACAAAAAAGAGAAAACCCCACAGCGACTGTTCGGTTGTATTGAGCAGGCGACCACGAGCACTCTCGCGGAGATTGAGTTTTGCGAGGAGGATTACGCCCTTGTATCGCGTGCGCTTTTGGAGTCTATTGGCGAGAGTAACTACTTCAACGGCACGATAGAGTGTTCTCACGCGGCGTTCACTTCGCGGCTCACCACAAGCCTCATCATCTACCGCGACCGCACCCTCCCCGACCGCCCCATCAATGGCATTGTCCCCGTTTGGTGGGAGATGGCTACTCACGACACCGACGACCACGAGGTGCTCAACAACTTCTCACTGCAAGAACTGCTGGGGAGGGTGAAAGGGTAGGAGAACTGGGAGTTATAGGAAATCCTATGTGACATAGTCGACCTTGTTGACCTAGTAACCCTACCTCCTTTGGTCGCGGGTATCTTTTTTAATACCCGAGACCAAAGGGAAATTTCTCAATTCTCAATTGACCAGCCTACGGCTGCTCTAAAATGCTCCTGCTCGGCATAGTCTGCAAGCAGCCTCTGCCCTCGCTTACTCGCATTTGCCAACTCTCAACTCTCAACTTTCAATTCTCAACTTTCAACTCTCATGCCCCTCTTAGACTTCACCAGCCAACTCTTCCCTTCGTTTTGTGCCACACCGTTCCACAAACGCTACTATGCGCTTCTCGACGCTTTTGCCGAGGGGCGCATAAGGCGACTTATGATTACCCTCCCACCCCAGCACGGCAAGTCGCTCGGCTCAACGGTGGCACTACCCGCCTACCTGCTGGGCAAAAATCCCGACCTCCACATCGCCATAGCCTCATATAGTGCCTCGCTCGCCCAAAAGTTCAACAAGAGGGTGCAAAGACTCATCGATTCGCCCACCTACAACACCCTCTTCCCCGACACAACCATTAAGGCTGCGGGCAGAACGGGTGCTTACCAGCGTACGGGCGAACTAACCGAGATTGTAAACCATTCGGGCGATTTGGTGGCAGTTGGCAGGGAGGGCTCGCTGACGGGCAACCCCGTTGATGTCTTCATCATCGACGACCTCTACAAGGATGCCATGGAGGCTAACTCCCCAACCGTCAGGGAGAACTGCTGGGACTGGTACACCTCCGTAGTCCGCACAAGGGAGCACAACTCTTCGCGCGAACTTATTGTCTTTACGCGCTGGCACAAAGAGGACCTTGTGGGTCGCATCATGCAGAAGGAGCGTGTGGTGGAACTAAGGGAGTGGAGCCAAATTGAGAGCATCAACTCCAACGATTGGCTCCACCTAAACCTCGAAGCCCTCAAAACCACAGCCCCCACCGAACTCGACCCCCGAAAAGTAGGCGAAGCACTGTGGGAGGAACGCCACTCGGCAGAGTTACTCAGGGAGAAACAAAGGCTCGACACTCTCCAATTCGAGGCGATGTATCAGGGTCGCCCCTCGGACGCAGCAGGTCTGCTCTATGGCGACAACTTCCAGACCTACAACGCCTTGCCAAAACCCTCCGAGGTCACAAAACGGGCAAACTACACCGACACTGCCGACACGGGCGATGACTACCTCTGCTCGGTTTGTTACTCTGTGGGGATAGACGGCAACATCTACATTGAGGATGTGGTCTACTCGCGCGAGAAGATGGAGGTTACGGAGCCTATGGTTGCCCAGATGCTCACCCAATGTGGCACCCGCGAGGCTCTCATCGAGAGCAACAATGGCGGTAGGGGGTTTGCCCGCAACATACAGCGACTTGCCCAAAATTGCACCATCGGGTGGTTCCACCAGAGCGCAAACAAAGAGTCGCGTATCCTCTCCAACGCCTCCACCGTTCTGCGCACCATCCGTATGCCCATCGATTGGAAGGAGCGGTGGGGCGACTGGGCGGCGCACATTATGGGTTACAACCGAAGGTTTCGCACCAACCGTTGGCACGATGCCGCCGATGTGCTGACGGGTATTGTGGAGTGCGAGGTGGGGCGCACTCTTCGCAAGCGCATCCTCAGCACGGGTTTCTCCATTCGCAACTATGTCTACCCCAAGGAGCCTCGCCCCAAGCCCTGCCCCCTGACGGACAAAGATTTTGAGGATATGGCGCAACGATTGGGGGTGGAGAATGCCACACTGAGGGCTGTTGTGGAGGTGGAGTGCTCATCGCGAGGTGGATTTCTTGCCGATGGCAGACCGCGCATACTCTTCGAGGGTCACATTTTCCGCAAAAGACTCCTCGCCCGAGGTATCAACCCCGAAGAGTACGCCCCCACCAACCCCGACATCATCTATCCCTCGTGGACACGAGAGCACTACAAAGGAGGTAAGGGCGAGTGGGAGCGTTTCGAGAGGGCTGCCGCAATATCGCCCGAGGCGGCTGTGGAGTCGGCAAGTTGGGGTTTGTTCCAGATTATGGGGTTTCATTGGAAGACCTGCGGCTGTTCCTCTCCGCGCGACTTCCGAGAGCGTATGGAGCACAGCGAGAGGGAGCAAATGGCTCTTGCGATGCAATTTCTCGAAAAAACGGGCATCGCAAAGTTCCTAAAAACCAAAGATTGGTGTACCTTTGCACTCAGGTATAATGGCAAGGGGTATAAGGCTAACCGCTACGACACACGCCTTGCCGCCGCCTACCAAAAGTACAAAGCAAAACCATAGCACACCAAATGAAGACGCTCGAACTGCTCGCACCAGCCAAAGACCTCGCCACCGCCCGCGCCGCCATCGACTCGGGAGCCGATGCTGTCTATATGGGTGGTCCTCGTCTGGGCGCAAGGGCAGCAGCCACCAACTCGCTCGACGATATCTGCCAGGCGGCACGCTACGCACACCTCTTTGGCGCAAGGCTCTACATGACGATGAATACTATCGTCTATGAGCACGAGTTGGAGGAGGCACGAGAGATTGCCCAGAAGGCTATTGATGCAGGTGTCGATGCACTGATTGTCCAAGACCTCGCCTATACCCGTATGGGGTTGCAGAATGTCGAACTCCACTCCTCAACCCAGATGTACAACGCCACCCCCGAGAGGGTTGCCTTCCTCGGCAAGGCGGGTTTCTCGCGCATTGTACTCGAAAGGGGACTTACGGGCGAGCAGATGAGGGATATTTGCAAGGCTACGGATGCCGAGATTGAGGCTTTTGTGCATGGCGCGATTTGCGTCTCGGGAAGCGGTAGGTGCTATATGAGTCGTTCTCTCTCGCACCGCAGTGGCAATCGTGGCGAGTGTAGCCAGCCTTGCCGCCAACCCTACGACCTTGTAGACGAGGGCGGAAGAGTTCTCCGCAAGGGCGTACACCTGCTGTCGGTCAAAGACCTCGATATGTCGGCTCACATTGGCGAGATGATTGATATGGGCGTTGTATCGTTCAAGATTGAGGGCAGGCTCAAAGACGAGGCGTATGTCCGCAACATCACGGCACACTATAACCAACTGCTCAACAAGGCGATAGCCACCCGCAAGGGCTTTGTGAGGGCTTCGCGTGGCAGGGTCGCATTCGACTTCACGCCCTCGCCCGCCAAGACCTTCACCCGCAGTGGTGGCGACTACATCTTCTCGGGCAAACGCCCCTCGCTCGCCTCTTTCGACACCCCAAAGGCTATGGGCGAACCCATAGGTAAGGTAGCAAAGATGGGTAAAGGGTGGTTCACGCTCGACAAAAAAACAACTCTTTCGGCTGGCGATGGCGTATGCTGGATTGAGGGCGGAGTGCTGCGAGGCACCAACATCAACAAGGTGAACGAGGGGCACATCTTCCCAAACCGTATGGAGGGCATATCGCTCGGTGCGCACCTGTTCCGCAACTACGACAAGCGTTTCTACGACACCATCCTAAACTCGCGCACACGCCGCACACTACCCATAACTCTCACACTCTCGGGCTCCACCGACCGCCTAAGACTCACTGCCACAGACGAGTGCGGCACCACTGCCGAGGCGGAACTGCACCAAGCATTCGACATCGCCTCGAAACCCGAGGTGGCATTTGGATCTATGCGCTCCTCGCTCGGCAAGAGCGGCGGCTCGGTCTTCGACATTGTGGATGTAGTGTTCGACTTCGAGGGCGAGGTGCCCTTTGTGCCTGCGGGTGTGGCTAACGGACTGCGTAGGGAGGTTTTGGAACGCTTGGAGGAGCAACTCAGAGAACAACTGCCGCCCCGCAATATCGCCACCGAGGATACCGAGGTGCGCTACCCACAGAGCCATATCGGCGGCGACCACAACGTGGTCAACTCGCTCGCAAGGAAGTTTTACGAGGAGCACGGCGTGGAACGCATAGATGAGGGCTACGACACCCTGCCCGACTTGGAGGGCGTGGAAGTTATGCGCACCCCCTACTGCATCCGCCGCGAGTGTGGCGAGTGCCTCAAAAAAGGCTCCTCGCGCTGGTGCGACCCCCTCTACATCACCCACGGCACCAACCGCTACCGCCTCCGCTTCGACTGCAAGGAGTGCATGATGTACATAGCGAAAAGTTGAAATTTATGGTGCGCCGCGAATTTCGCGGCGCAGTTTTTTTAATCCCCCTCTAAGTTAGAGGAGGTGTCACGAAGTGACGGGGGCGTGTGTTTTTGAGGTGAAATTTGAAATAATGTGCGGTCGCTTTGGCGACCGCACATTTCTTATCCTCCCTCGAAAAAGCCTCCCATTAAATTCAGAGAACAAGCCCCAACTTCACGGGTATTAAAAAAGATACCCATGACAATGTGGAGGAAACCACCCATTCTCTTTCTTAACCCCACCACCACATATTGGAGGCACTCGAGCTTCTTGGGTATTAAAAAAGATACCTAAGCAACTTATTGCCGCCCCACTACCATTCTCGGACCACTCCCAACCTCACGGGTATTAAAAAAGATACCCATCGCCCAAATAAACCTTTCCCGATGATTGTGGGTATTAAAAAAGATACCTATCTTTGCAAAAAGCAAAAATCACTATGGCTAAACACGAAATCAAAACACTCCCCGGCGAGAATCTTGTGGGCGAACTATTTGCGCGATTCCCTGAACTCAATGTGCGACAAATCGCTCGCGCAATGGGCATCAACGAAACACTCATGCAACAATATGTGAATGGCAAAAAGCGCCCCTCTTTCGAGCGCGTATTGGAGATTGAGAATTTCCTCCAACAACTCGGCAGGGAACTCTCGCAAACGAACATCATCCCACGACAATAGCCACCCGCTTTGCATTATAGGTATTAAAAAAGATACCTGTGAACAAATGGGGGGGGCAACCTCCGAGGGTTGGGTATTAAAAAAGATACCCAAGAACAATGAAGGAGTACCCTCTGGGGCGTGGGTATTAAAAAAGATACCCGTGAATAAGGGGTGACATACAATTCCCTCCTACCGAATGTAGTCCGACCAGCCTCACGGGTATTAAAAAAGATACCCAAGAACAAGGAGGGGGCAACCCTTGGGCATGGGTATTAAAAAAGATACCCAAGAACAATGAAGGAGTACCCTCTGGGGCGTGGGTATTAAAAAAGATACCCATGAATAAAGTTGAAAGTTGAGAATTAAAAATTAAAAAAATGATACATCCAGAACTGCTTACTCCCCGTTGGGAGGATTATGAACTCATAGACTCGGGCGATTTTGAGAAGCTCGAGCGTTTCGGCAAGTACATCACGCGCCGTCCAGAACCACAGGCCATCTGGCGCAAGTCGCTCTCCGAGGAGGAGTGGTGCAGGAGTGCCACAGCCTCTTTCCGTCGCGAGGGAGGTAGCGAGGAGCGCGGCAAGTGGAGTCTTGCGCCCCATCAGCCAGAGCAGTGGCGCATATCGCAGAGGGTGGGCGACAAGAGGATAACACTCCGTCTTGGGCTCACCTCGTTCAAGCATGTGGGTGTCTTCCCCGAGCAGGCGGAGAACTGGAATTTCATCTTCGAGAGTGTCCGCGCCATCGCACCCAAACTCCCCCAAGGCGCAAAGCCCAAAGTCCTAAACATGTTTGCCTACACGGGTGGTGCTTCGCTTGCGGCGGCAGCAGCAGGTGCCGAGGTGACGCATGTCGATAGCGTGAGGCAGTGCATCTCGTGGGCGAGGGAGAACATGGAGGAGAGTCACTTGGAGGGTATCCGCTGGGTGGTCGAAGATGCGCTGAAATTCGCACGCCGCGAGGTCAAACGCGGTCATCGCTACGATGGCATAATCCTCGACCCTCCCGCATACGGCAGGGGTCCCGAGGGCGAGAAGTGGGTCTTGGAGCAGAACATCGTGGAGATGCTCGCGCTCTGTGGCGAACTGCTCAGCGAGGGCGGTTTTCTGGTGCTCAATCTCTACTCTATGGGGCTCTCGGCACTGCTTGCCAAAAGTGCCGTAAACCAACTTATCAAAGCCCCCGCAATGGAGCAGTTTGGCGAACTCTACTTCACCGACCGCGCGGGCAAGTCGCTCCCCTTGGGTGTCTACTACCGTTGCCGTAAGTAACAATGAACAAAGAACTTAGAGCATACATCGAGGAGGAGATTTTGCCCCGCTACGAGGGGTACGATGCCGCCCATAGGCGCGACCATATTGAGGGTGTCATCGGTCGTTCCTTGGAGTTTACCACGCACTACGAGGTTGACCTCGACATGGTCTACACCATTGCCGCCTACCACGACTTAGGACTGGTGGAAGGCAGGGAGTTGCACCACATCTCCTCGGGGCGTATGCTCTTGGAGGATAGCCGTTTGCGCGAGTGGTTCAGTGCCGAGCAGTTGGAGGTTATGCGCGAGGCTATCGAGGACCACCGCGCCTCATCCGACCACCCTCCGCGCACCATCTATGGCGCAATTGTCGCCGAGGCAGACCGACAGATTGTGCCCGAGGTGGTGATGCGTCGCACGGTGCAGTACGGTTTGGCGCACTATCCCCACCTCACCCACGAGGAGCATTGGGAGCGTTTTGTGGCGCACCTTAGGGAGAAATACGACTACGGGGGCTACCTCAAACTCTACATACCCCACTCCGACAACGCCCGGCAACTCGAAGAACTACGCCAAATCATCGCCCAGCCCACAAGGCTACGCGAGGAGTTCGAGAAGATTTGGGGGGAATTGAAAGTTGAGAGTTGAGAGTTGGCAAATGCGAGTAAGCGAGGGTAGAGGCTGCTTGCAGACTATGCCGAGCAGGAGCATTTTAGAGCAGCCGTAGGCTGGTCAAAGTTGAAAGTTATTAGGTCGGTCGACGGTCGACAAAAAAAATAGAGAACTGAAAAAATCAGTTCTCTATTTTTTCGTATATCGGAGTATGTCCGTCGGACACCTCGACATCTATGACTCTCGGTCCCTTTATGATGCGACCGCTACCCCACTCGCGCCAGCGACCTTTGGGCAGGCGCACCATGCGCATACCGTTATTGTTCACAACAGGAGACACCAACCAGCGTGAGCCAATCATAAACTCATCCCTCGCATTGGTAAAGCCTGTGCGGGGGAATTGGTACTCCAAGTGGCGCAGTATAGGCTCGGCAGAGGAGGCCCCCTGCTCGGCAAGCGAGAGGTAGTAGGGACCATTATCGGCTCTCCACATCAGGAGCGAGCAGAAGGGTGTGGTATCTTCGAGCGACCACACCGAGTAGGGAATAATCGCCACGGGGAGGAGTGCCGCAAGTGAGGCTGTGCGGAGGATGAGTTGCGGATTGCGTTTGGCGAAGTTGAGGTCGGCAGCAAGCGAGGTGCGCGAGAAGCCGAGCACAGAGGCATCGATAGCCCTTTCGAGGCTCTCTTCGAGGCTCTCCCAAGTGTAGTCGCGAGTGGTCGAAACCGAAGAAGCGATACTACCAAGTTGCTGTCCCATAGGCGAAGAGTAGATTGCCACATCGATACCCTCGCTGACCGTATGCCACGCATTGAGGAACTCGCGAAGCCTTGTGGGATTGTCCGCCAGCAGCCCCATAGCATCGAGGCAGTCGAAATAGAAACCATCTACCCCATAGTCGCTCTGCAAAGCCTTCAAAGCGGTATTGAGTCTTGCTACACCCTCGGGAGTGAGTGCCCTGCAAGCCGTATATCCCAGACGGCTCTCGAAGACCACCGCATTGCCCTCCTCGGAGGTCAGGAGCGACCCCTCGGAGAGTCGTTGGTGGTAGCCCCTACCCGCCGCCATAACATAGGGCGTTACGGTAAGCATAACCTTCATACCCTCCTTGTGGAGGTGGTCAATCATCTCCTTGGCATCGGGGTAAGCCTCCATATCGAAGACCATAGCCCCCGAGAGGCTATTCCACCCTTGCGGAAGGAGTATAGTGCCTTTGGGCGCACCCCTTTCCACAAGCATATCGGCAAAAGCAAGAATATCCCCAGAGGTATAGAGGAGCGAATTTGCACCTCCCAACTCATAGATAGGGCTCTCGAAAAGTGCCGCAGCAGAGCCTATGGCGCGGGGCGGAAAGTTTTTGTGGCAACACATCAAGTACGCCTCCCTAAGCGTGCGCCCCGACTTTTCAACCGACGGTGCAGGCTCGCTGTTGGGGGTCGAAAGAGTGAGCGTCTTGCCATCGAATTTGACAGCAAAAGGTCTTTCGCTCCACACATAACGCCCCCTATTGGAGAGCATCATATTGGCAGTGTAGTGCAGTGGCAGGAGTGTGGCAGTGTTGAGTTCAAAGGCGTTCTCGAAGGGGAGGCTCACATCGGCAGGATTGACCACCAAGCCCCACCATTTCTCGCCATTTTGGAGTTTTATGGTTGTGTGATTGCCTCTCTCCTTGGCACACAGCATAGTGCCACAGCAGGCAAGCAGCACCACAAGAAGAGATAGTTTGCGGAGTTGTATATTCATAGAGAGTCCTTATTTGTATTCTACATTCGGGAGCCAAAGGTAGTGTTTTTTTTGCGATTTTTCAGCACCCAACATCCGATTGTTCCACCAAAGGGAAGAGCGATAGTTCCAAGAGCACATTCATTGCCGAGTTGCGCAGCACCCTATCCGACTCCTGCGCAAAGTGGCGAGCAAGCACCTCGGCATCCCCCACCCCCTCCACCGAGGCAAGGCGCAGAGCCAACATCTTGGCATTGGTCGATATATACCCGTCAAAGGAGTAGCAGGGGAGCATCGGTGAGTGCATCTTCAAGACCTCCACAACCCTACCCACCTCCTCCCACGAGAGATTGTAGGTGTGGCGTGTGAGGCTCTCCATAACCCTTTCGGGCGAGGCGTAGACCACCAACAAAAGTTGCCCCAAGAGTGCTTGTGGAGTGGCAAAGGGGCGACGCACAACCCTGCGGACACACTCCTCGCTCGGGCGGAGCCACAGCAGCCATTCGAGCATCTCCAAGCGGTGTCTACCCCTATGGCGCAAAATATACCCAACAGCCACCTCTTCGAGCCCCCAAGCCTCCACAACCCTCTGCACATTCTCCACCCTGCACTCGGCAACATTGCGCGAGAGGGAGGCAACAACACCCACCAAAGCCCTCCGCTCTCGGGTATTGGGACGCATGGCAAGAAGGTGGGGACAACCCAGAGCCTCCCCATCCGATATGAGCAGTTCATAGAGTTGCTCGGAGAGCGAGTGTGCGAAGTCGCGCGGCAACGGATGGAGCATACTGCTCGCACCCCGAAAAAACCACGAGAGTAGCACCATCCCAAGGAGCAAACCCACAACCCATAGAAACAAAACAGTCATCCCCATACTCATAATCCAAATCTTCGAGATAGTGAGCCCTCTATCTTACGCCTAAGACGCAGGGTGCTGACAGGGAACGAGAGCACCTGCTCGACACCCCTTTCGAGAAGTGCCACGACCTCGCTCGGCGAAGGGTTGTCGGCAAGCACAAAGAGCGAGGTGTGGGGTGAGGCTCCTCGCAGGCGTGCCACCACGCGCAAATCCTCAATGAGAGGTGCACAAAAGCAGGTGAGGATGAGTGCGTAGCGATGGCGCAAACACCGCGCCCGAAGAGCCTTGTGCGAGGCGACACTCTCCACTCCACACCCCAGCGTGTGTAACGAGTGGACAAGTACCCGTCGTAGAGGCTCCTCGCGACAGGCTACAATAATTTTTGCGTGGGTGGTATTCTTTCTCATCGGTTGGCGATTTGTGGCGCCCCTCCAAAACAAAGGAGCCTGCAAAACACTCCAAAAAGCAGACCAAACCAACCTGTTGTTTTTATTTCGTCGACCGATGACCGACCTGATGCTTATAGGGTGTTAAGGACTCATTGGATTGCTGGGAGTGCTAGGAGTGCTGGGAGTGCTGAGAGTGCTGAGAGTTCTAGGAGTGCTGGGATTATTAAAAATTCCCTATCCTTCCTGTCCTCCCTATCCTTCCTGTTCTTCCTGTTCTCCCTGTTCTCCCTGTTCTTCCTGTCCTCCCATTGTGTCCCCCCCTTTTGTTCACGGGTATCTTTTTTAATACCCGCGAGATTGGGGGGGGACAAAAAAGTGTCAAGAATTGTATTCTTGACTATTTTTTGTATATTTGTAAGTTTATTACGCATTATGCGCACGCGCGAGCGTGAAGAGCAGCCCAAAGCACTCCACATGCGAGTGCATATCGTGGAGGAATTTTTGTGCCGAGCGAGGTAGTAAGTCCGCAGTTTACTCATCGTAAATGAGGAACTTACGAGCCGAAGTTCGGTGCGAAAAGCGCCCACGAGATGCGTTCGCCCACAAGGCACAGCCGAACAGGCAAGAGAAACCCACAGAACACGGCTGGGTTTTGTGAGGCGAGTTCAAGACTTGCGATGGGCGAGGATGCGGAGTTTACTCGGGTGTAAATGAGCACTCCGAGCCCGAGCGTAACGCAGAAATCGCCCACAAGGCACAGCCGAACAGGCGAGAGAAATACTAAGTAACAATAGAACAAAAAATATATAAAATTATGAAACTTGCAGACAAATACGCACCACAAGAGATTGAACAGAAGTGGTATGACTACTGGATGAAACACAACATGTTCCACTCCGAGCCAGACGAGAGGGAGCCTTACACCATCGTTATACCCCCACCAAATGTGACGGGTATGCTCCACATGGGACACATGCTCAACAATACACTCCAAGATGTGTTGATTCGCAGGGCTCGTATGCAGGGCAAGAATGCCTGCTGGGTACCCGGTACCGACCACGCATCCATCGCAACAGAGGCTAAGGTGGTGGCTAAACTCAAAGCCGAAGGTATCGACAAAAACGACCTTTCGCGCGAAGAGTTCCTCACCCACGCGTGGGAGTGGAAGGAGAAACACGGTGGTATCATCCTCCAACAACTCCGCAAACTTGGTGCTTCGTGCGACTGGGACCGCACCTGCTTCACTATGGACGAGCCTCGCAGCGAGAGCGTCATAAAAGTCTTCGTTGACCTCTACAACAAAGGCAAGATTTATCGTGGTGTGAGGATGGTAAACTGGGACCCCTCGGCACAGACAGCCCTCTCTGACGAGGAGGTTATCTACAAGGAGTCGCAGGGTAAGTTCTACTACTTGCGCTACAAGGTGGAGGGCTCCGACAAGGCTCTCATTGTGGCAACAACACGCCCCGAGACCATCTTGGGCGACTCGGCAGTCTGCGTAAACCCCAACGACCCACGCTATGCCGACCTGCCCGAGGATGCAAGGGTTATCGTACCTCTGGTTGGTCGCTCGGTGCCCGTAATTAGGGACGAGTATGTCGACATTGAGTTCGGTACGGGTGCGCTGAAAGTGACCCCCGCACACGATGTTAACGACTATATGCTCGGCGAGAAGTATGGTCTGGAAACTATCGACATCTTCAACCCCGACGGCACCATCAACGACAAGGTGGGCTTGTATGTTGGTATGGACCGCTTCGAGTGCCGCAAGGTTATTGAGGGCGACTTGGAGGCGGCAGGTCTTTTGGAGAAGACCGAGGCTTACACCAACAATGTGGGTTACTCGGAGCGTACGGGTGTGGCTATTGAGCCCAAACTCTCGATGCAGTGGTTCCTCTCGATGAAGGAACTTGCCGAGCCTGCAACAAAAGCCGTAATTGAGGACACCATCAAATTTGTCCCCGAGAAGTACAAAAATACCTACCGTCACTGGATGGAGAACATTAAGGATTGGTGTATCTCGCGCCAACTGTGGTGGGGACACCGCATACCTGCATGGTATCTGCCCAAAGGAGGTTTCGTGGTGGCCGAGAATGAGCAGGAGGCTCTCGCCTTGGCACGCCAAAAGGCGGGCAACGAGAACCTCACACTCGCAGACCTCCGCCAAGAGGAGGATGTTCTCGACACTTGGTTCAGTTCGTGGCTCTGGCCCATCAGTGTATTCGATGGTATCCGCCAGCCCAACAACAAAGAGATAGAGTACTACTACCCCACCAACGACCTCGTAACAGGTCCCGATATCATCTTCTTCTGGATTGCCCGTATGATTATGGCAGGCTATGAGTGGAGGCAGGAACGACCCTTCAACCATGTCTACTTCACAGGTATCGTGAGGGATAAACTCGGCAGAAAGATGTCCAAACAACTCGGCAACTCGCCCGACCCGCTGGATTTGATTGCCAAGTATGGTGCCGACGGTGTGAGGGTGGCACTTATGCTCTGCACCTCGGCAGGTAACGACCTGATGTTCGACGAGAGCCTCTGCGAGCAGGGTCGCAACTTCTGCAACAAAATTTGGAACGCCTACCGCCTCGTTACGGGTTGGGAGGTAGACAACACCCTCGCCCAGAGCGAACACTGCCAGAAGGCTGTGGAGTGGTTTGAGAGCACCTACCAAAAAGCCTTCAAGGAGGTTGAGGAGCACTTCGAGGCTTACCGCATCTCGGACGCTATGATGACGCTCTACCGCCTCTTCTGGGACGATTTCAGTGGTTGGTACTTGGAGATGGTCAAGCCCGCATACGGCTCGCCCGCCGATGGTGTAACCGTTGCGGCAACCAAACGCTTCTTCGAGCGACTCATGAAGATGCTCCACCCCTTCATGCCCTTCGTTACCGAGGAGTTGTGGCAGCACATTGCCGAGCGCAAAGAGGGCGAGAGCATCATGTTCGACTTGTTTGAGGAGCACAAACCCTACGACGAGAAGATGCTTGCCGAGGTCGATTTGGCAAGGGAGGTGGTTAGTGCAGTCCGCAATATTAGGGCGCAAAGGAGCGTTCCTAATAAGGAGCAGGTGGCTTTGGAGGTTATCGCCGACGAGAACTACCACCCCGCATACAACTGCCTTGTGGAGAAGATGGCAAACCTTTCGGGTATCAGGGAGGTTGCCGAGAAGAACCCCACAGCGGCAGCCTTCATCGTCAAGACCACTCAATATTTCGTTCCTATGAGCGAGAATATCAATGTGGAGGAGGAGTTGGCGAAGATGGAGAAAGAACTCGCCTACTTCGAGGGCTTCCTCCGCACGGTTATGGGTAAACTCTCCAACGAGAGGTTTGTGGCTAACGCCCCCGCAGCCGTTGTGGAGAACGAGAGGAACAAGCAACGCGATGCAGAGGCTAAGATTGCTGCGCTCAAAGAGCGAATAAACGCTCTTGCGAATTGAAAATTGAAAATTGAAAATTGAAAATTTAGGCGCACCTTCGGTGCAGAGTTTTATCTCTCTTCTCTGTGTTGAGAT
>JAZNTX010000036.1:0-30278 GCA_045591965.1 Tidjanibacter sp.
CTCCCCTGCACCCCCTGCCCCCTCTCTGTCACGGGTATCTTTTTTAATACCCATGACAGAGGGGAAAACTCTCAATTCTCCAATAATAATCTCCGAAAATTGATTTTTCGGAGATTATTATTATATTTGTAAGTTGGAAAATTTTTAACCTAAAATAGACTTTTTATGTCGGAAAACAACCAAATTAAGAAACTCGCGGACAACGCCTATCGTCCTCTTAATGAGGGCGAAGAGTATGTGCCCGTGATGAAAGCAAGCGAAAAACCCAAAGAGGTAACCCCCTACTCGGTGGGTATGGGTATCCTTATGGCGGTAATCTTCTCGGCAGCAGCAGCCTACCTCGGTTTGAAGGTGGGTCAGGTCTTTGAGGCTGCAATTCCCATTGCCATCATCGCTGTTGGCGTGGGCACAATGACGGGCAAGAAGAATATGCTCGGTCAGAATGTTATCATCCAGAGCATTGGCGCATCGTCAGGTGTGATTGTGGCGGGTGCCATCTTCACTCTTCCCGCGCTCTACATCCTCGGCTTGGAGGCGCAGTTCTATCAGATTTTCCTCTCCTCGCTGCTGGGTGGTCTGCTTGGTATTGTTCTGCTCATCCCCTTCCGCAAGTATTTTGTTAAGGATATGCACGGCAAGTACCCCTTCCCCGAGGCTACGGCTACGACCGAGGTCTTGGTTAGCGGCGAGGGTCAGAAGGGTCAGGCTAAACTCCTTGCAGTGAGCGGCTTGATTGGTGGTCTTTACGACTTCATTGTGAGCACCTTTGGACTCTGGACAGACACCATCTCCACCCGCATCACAGCGTGGGGCGCACACCTTGCGGATAACTTTAAGACCGTCTTCAAACTCAACACCTCGGCAGCAGTGCTCGGCTTGGGTTACATCGTAGGTCTGAAATATGCCGCCTTCATCTGCGCAGGTTCGTTCCTCGTATGGTTCCTCATTGTGCCTATGGTAGGCTCGTTTGAGGCGAGCATCAACCCCGAGAGCCTCATCGCACTCCTCGGCATTACCGACGCAAGGTTGTTGGCTAACCCCGACTTGATTTTCACTCCCGAGAACCTCTTTGCCTATATTGGTAAACCCCTCGGTATTGGCGGTATCGCAATGGCGGGTATCATCGGCATCATCCGTCAGGCGGGCATCATCAAACAGTCGCTCGGCATGGCAGTGAGCGAACTCAAAGGTAAGAAGGAGAGTGGCGAGACCAAACGCACCGACAAAGATATCTCCATGAAGGTAATTCTCTCGGTACTCATCGCAACTCTCATTTGTGTTTTGGTATTCTTCCGCGTGGGTGTATTGGAGAATTGGTGGCTCTCGGCAGTGGCTTTGGTTGTAGTCTTTGTCATCGCTTTCCTCTTTACGACCGTAGCAGCAAACGCCATTGCTATTGTGGGTAGCAACCCTGTGAGCGGTATGACACTTATGACACTTATCCTCTCCTCGCTCGTGTTGGTGAGCGTTGGCTTGGAGGGTAAGAGTGGCATGACCGCTGCAATGATTATCGGTGGTGTGGTTTGTACGGCTCTCTCTATGGCGGGAGGCTTCATCACCGACCTCAAAATCGGCTACTGGGTGGGTACAACCCCCAAGAAACAGGAGGCTTGGAAATTCCTCGGTACCGTTGTTTCGGCAGCCACCGTTGCGGGCGTTATGATGATTCTCAATAAGACCTACGGCTTTGTTGGCGAGGGGGCACTCGTTGCTCCTCAGGCAAACGCCATGGCAGCCGTTATCAAACCCCTCATGACGGGCGGCACTACCCCTTGGATGCTCTACTTCGCTGGTGCAGCCTTGGCACTCATCCTCACGATGATTGGCGTTCCTGCACTCCCCTTCGCACTCGGTATGTTCATCCCCTTGGAACTCAACGCTCCCCTGTTGGTGGGTGGTCTTATTAGTTGGTTTGTTACCAGCCGCTCGAAAGACGAGGAGGTTAATAAGGCACGCGGCTCGCGCGGTACGCTTATCGCCTCGGGCTTCATTGCTGGTGGTGCTTTGATGGGTGTAGTTAGCGCAGTGCTGAAATATGCAGGTGTTGATCCCTTCATGGGCGAGTGGTACTCTTCGCAGGGCGCACAATGGCTTGGCGTGGGCACCTATGTGGCAATCATCGGCTACTTCATCTGGGATTCGCTCCGTGCAAAGAAGAGCGAGATGTGATAATTCAAAATGCAAAATTTCGCGCCATAGGCGCACCATAATTTTCCATTTTCAATTTTCAATTTTCAATTAAAAGAAGGAATAGTATGGAACTACAAGAGAGATTTTTGAAATATGTCGCTTTTGACACTCAGAGTGACGAAAATAGCATAACTTTCCCCTCGACAGACAAACAACTTGTACTGCTCCGCGCCCTCAAAGAGGAAATGGAGGCTATGGGTATGACCGAGGTGACAATGGACGAGCACGGCTATGTTATGGGTACCATTGAGGCTTCCGAGGGCTACGAAAACTGCCCCACTATCGGTTTCCTCTCGCATGTGGACACTTCGCCCGACATGAGCGGTGCAGCCATCAAGCCCCAGATTATCCAGAACTACAATGGCGAGGATATTGCGCTGAATGAGGAGGTTACAATGAAGGTTAGCGACTTCCCCGAACTGAAATTATTCGAGGGTCATACCCTCATTACCACCGATGGTACCACACTGCTCGGTGCTGACGATAAGGCAGGCGTTGCGGAGATTATGACCGCTGCCGAGTATCTGTTTGCCCACCCCGAGGTTAAGCACGGCAAAATCCGCGTAGGCTTCACCCCCGACGAGGAGATTGGCAGAGGTGTGGACTACTTCAATGTGGAGGCTTTCGGTGCTAAGTATGCCTACACCGTTGATGGTGGTATGGAGGGCGAGTTGGAGTACGAGAACTTCAACGCCGCAGGTGCCAAACTCTCCATTGAGGGTAGGAATATCCACCCAGGGTCGGCTAAGGACAAGATGGTAAATGCCATTCAACTCGCAATGGAGGTCAATAGCCTCCTGCCCGCAGTTATGCGCCCCGAACATACCGAGGGCTATGAGGGTTTCTTCCACTTGGTGGGTATCAAGGGCGAAGTTGAGCATGCCGAGATGAGTTACATCATCCGCGACCACGACCGCGAGAAGTTCGAGCAGAAGAAGGCTCTCATCCAGAGGGCTGTGGAGTATGTGAACGCTAAACACGGTGGCGAGTATGTACACCTGATGCTCAAAGACCAATACTACAATATGCGCGAGATGGTCGAGCCCCATCCCGAGATTATCGAGAAGGCTATGGAGGCTATGGAGCAGGCAGGCGTACAACCCATCGTTAAACCCATCCGTGGCGGTACCGACGGCAGTAGGCTCTCCTATATGGGACTCCCCTGCCCCAACCTCTTTACGGGCGGTATGAACTTCCACGGTAAGTTTGAGTATGTGTCGCTCGACAGTATGTACCGCAGCGTGCAGACTCTCGTAAACCTCATAAAACTCTGGGCGAAGTAAAAGAGAATTCAAAAAACCAAAATCGAAATAAATGAAGAGAATATATCTTATACTCAGTCTGTTGCTTTGCGCCCTTTCGGCAGAGGCTCAGTTGGATTTAGGTTCACTGCTCAACAAGGCAAAAGATGCTGTTGAAGAGGTTGCAGGCGACACCATTAGCGAAACGGCAGAGGAGGCTCTTCCCGAGGGCTTACAACAATTGCTGGGTGCGCTGCTCCCCGAGGTGGAGATTCCCGGCACTTGGAGTTATGTTGGTGTGGCTGTGGAGTTCGACAGCCAAGATGCACTCACCAAGGCGGGTGGTAGCGTTGCTGCCAAGACCGTAGAGGAGAAACTCGCCCCCATTCTTGCAAAGATTGGTATTCAGAAAGGGGCTTTCTCGTTCACTTTCAACGAGGATGGCACCGCTACTACCACACTTGCAAAGAAGACCGTAAACGGCACTTGGAAGTTCGACAAAAAGGAGGAGGTTGTCACTTTGGGTATCGGTGGCAAAGAGTTTTCTACCCGTATGACTGTCAATGGGGATAATATCAACATCCTCTTCGAGGCTAACAAACTCCTCGAACTAATCAAAACCCTCAGCGATAAGTCGAGCAATACCACCATTGCCACAATTGGTGCAATTGTAAAGGCATACGACGGTATGAATATCGGCTTTGAATGTGAAAAAATTAATTAAACATTGCTGAATTATTAAAATTATTATAAATAAACTATCAAATTACTAAAAGAAATGAAAAAACTTTTCGTTGCCTTGTGTGCCATTGCTGCCGTTTATAGCGCGAGCGCACAAGAGGAGGCTCCCAAACAGGAGGAGGGTTTCCAGTTTACCATTGTAAAGGAGAACCCCATCACAAGCATCAAAAACCAAAACCGCGCAGGTACCTGCTGGTGCTACTCCACCCTCTCGTTCATCGAGGCTGAGTTGTTGCGTATGGGCAAAGGCGAGTACGACTTCTCGGAGATGTATATCGTTCACAAGACCTATCAGGACCGTGCCGACAAGGCAGTGCGCACCCATGGCGACATCTCGTTTGCTCAGGGCGGCTCGTTCTACGATGTAATCTATGGTATGGAGCACTATGGTTTGGTACCCGAGTCGGAGATGCGCCCAGGTGTGATGTATGGCGACACGCTGAGCAACCACAACGAACTCTCGGCAGTGAGCGATGCTATTGTTGCAGCGATTGCAAAAGGCAACCACCGCAGTTTGCAGACCGACGAGAACGGTCAACCCCTTTGGAAAAAAGCCATCGAGGCTATTCACGACATCTACCTCGGCGAGTGCCCCGAGACCTTCGTTTACGAGGGTAAGGAGTACACTCCCAAGTCGTTCTATGAGTCCACAGGTCTGAACGCCAAGGACTACATCTCGCTCACCAGTTACACCCACCACCCCTTCTACGAGCCTTTCGTATTGGAGATTCAGGACAACTGGCGTTGGGCTCAGTCCTACAACCTGCCCATTGACGAGTTGATGGAGGTGTTCGACAACGCTATCGAGAATGGTTACACCATCGCTTGGGGTAGCGATGTTAGCGAGCAGGGCTTCACACGCGATGGTATCGCTGTTATGCCCGATGTGGAGAAGGCTCAGGAACTCAGCGGCTCGGATATGGCTCGCTGGCTCAAACTCTCGCCCGCCGAGAAGAAACTCACAACCAAACCCCAGCCCCAGAAATGGTGCACTCAGGAGGAGCGTCAGAAAGCCTACGACAATTGGGAGACCACCGACGACCACGGCATGGTTATCTATGGCAAGGCAGTAGACCAAGAGGGTACGGAGTACTATTTGGTTAAAAACTCGTGGGGCAAGAGTGGCAAGTACGATGGTATTTGGTACGCTTCGAAGGCGTTTGTACGCTACAAAACCATGAACATCATCGTTCACAAAGATGCGCTCCCCAAGACAATCAAGAAGAAACTTGGCATTAAATAAGTTCAACCTAAGTATTTGGAGAGCATCGGCGAAAGTTGATACTCTCCAAATATTAATGTAATACATTGAGACATGAAAAGAATTTTCAGCATTTGCCTTATTGCGGCATTGACACTGGGTTTTGTGGCTTGCGAAGAGCCTCAGGACAACAACGAGCCCAACAAAGAGCAGACCGGTGGTGAAAACAACGGCGAGAACAACAACGAGGGCGAGAACAACAACGAGGGCGAAAACAACGGCGAGGGCGAAAATAACAACGAGAATGTGGAAGTAAGCCCACTTGTTGGCACTTGGCAGAACATAACTGAGACCGAGGAGTATACCAAAACCGAGGTTTACACCTTCAAAGCCGACCAGACAGGCACACTCTACTCCGAAGTACAACCCAAATTAGAGGGTGTTGGTGCCACCTCCGTATCATACACCATCAACTACACATACACACCCGAAGAGCAGAAGTTGCTAATAATTGAGAGTATTGGCACATTTTCGAGGAGCACCCTCTACACCGCCATTCTCGAAGGCGACACCCTTACCCTCTCCAACGAGGAAATCTCCTCTATGGTCTTCACCAGAATGGAGTAATAAGACACCTTCGGTGCAAAATTTGATAAAGAGAGAAATAAAGGTTAATTTTAGTTAGGCAACAACGATGAAATCTATCAGGGATATTTTTGTTACGGGCAAGGGTCCTTCGAGTAGTCACACAATGGGTCCAAGGAAGGCTTCGCTCAAATTCAAGGATGCACACCCCGAGGCGGCGGCTTTTCGTGTCACGCTCTACGGCTCGCTTGCAGCAACCGGCAAAGGTCACCTTACAGATGTGGCAATAGAGGAGGTTTTTGCAGGCGTTGCTCCACTCGAAATTGTGTGGCGCCCGCAGGAGTTCCTCCCCTTCCACCCCAATGCCATGCTCTTTGAGTCGCTCGACAGCGAGGGCAACACCACCGACAAGCAGACCATATACAGCATTGGCGGAGGTAGCATTGTATGTCAAGACGAGGAGTGGAGCGAACATGGCGATATATACCCTCTGACTACCATGAGCGATATTATGGAGTGGTGCAACCACACAGGTCGCTCCTATTGGGAGTATGTCTTCGAGCACGAGGGGGAGGATATCAAATACTTCCTCATAAATGTATGGCGACACATGTGCTTGGCGGTGGAGAATGGACTCGCCAACGAGGGAGTACTCCCCGGTCCTCTCAACTTGCGTCGCAAGGCTGCAAGTTACTATGTGCGCTCACGAGGCTACAAGGACAGCCTACGCAATCAGGGACTTCTGTTTGCTTACGCATTGGCAGTTAGCGAGGAGAATGCCTCGGGTGGCACGGTAGTGACTGCTCCAACTTGCGGTTCGAGTGGTGTGGTGCCTGCGGTGCTCTACCACTTGCAGAAAGAGTACGACTTCTCCGACAGCCAGATTGTCCGCGCACTCGCCACGGCCGGTTTGGTGGGTGCTATTGTGAAAGCCAACGCCTCTGTATCGGGTGCCGAGGTTGGCTGTCAAGGCGAGGTGGGTGTTGCGTGCGCTATGGCAGCCGCTGCCGCAAGCCAACTGATGGGTGGCTCGCCAGCGCAGATTGAATATGCCGCCGAGATGGCCCTCGAACACCACTTGGGTATGACTTGTGACCCCATGTGCGGACTGGTGCAGATACCCTGCATCGAGCGTAACGCTATGGCAGCAGCCCGCGCCATAGATGCACAAATCTACTCGTTCTATACCGATGGCGCACACCGCGTGCCCTTCGACGATGTTGTGAGCGTGATGAAACGCACCGGTCACGACCTCCCCTCGCTCTACAAAGAGACCTCCGAGGGCGGACTCGGTCGCCTCAAACTGGGCAAGAAATAGCCCGACGACCGTCTACCGTTGACCAACAACCGTCTACCGACCTAAGTCTTTATGGGATCATAGGACTACTGGGAGTTCTGGGATTATTAAAAATTCTTAATAATCCCTATTCACCCAGTTCTCTTAGACTTCCCATTGTGTCACCCCCCTTGTTCACGGGTATCTTTTTTAATACCCGTGAACAAGGGGGGCTTGTAATCCTTGTAACCCCTGAAACCCCTGTGACCCTTGTTTTTTAGCCAAGGGTAACAGGAGAAACAGGAGTGACAGGAGTGACAGGAGTGACAGGAGTGACAGGAGAAACAGGAGTGACAAGAGTGACAAGAGTGACAGGAGTGACAGGAGTGACAAGAGTGACAAGAGTGACAAGAGTGACAGACCCCTCCGCCCTTCAGGCACCTCCCCTAACTTAGGGGAGGAGTACACACGCCCCCGTCGCAAAGCGACACCCCCTGTGCCCGGGGACGCGCACGCAATTTCGACCACCCCTCCCGACCTCCCCTTGCGTAGGGGAGGAGTACTTAGAGGGGGAATACCTTTTACTCTCCCCCTAAGTTAGGGGGAGTACCCGCAGGGGGAGGGGTCTGTGAGAATCGCACTTCGCATCGGCGGCGGATAAGCGACCGCCTTGTGCGGTCGTGACGAGGGCGGGACAAAAAGGCGTTAAGGGAGGTTTTGGGAATTTATACGGTTGCTTTTGAGCCTATTTTGGCATTTATTTCGCCCCTACTCGGTTACAATGCCACCGCATTGCGCCCTCGCAGAGGACGAGATATCTGACACAAAATAGTCTTCAAAATCGCCTCGCACCAATTCACAAAACCTCCCTTCAAAACAAAGACAGTAAATGCTTTACCCGCCAAAGGCGTTTGTTTTAGGCTTTTTGTTTCGCGCTCCCGCCAGAGATGCGGTGCGTGGCTTTTGCGCCACTTTTGCCACCAAAAGTGGCAAAGAAAACGGGCGACTCGGTCGCCCGCAAACACACACACCCGCGCTTCGCGCACCCCCTCTCACTTAGGGGGGAATAATTTTACATCTCCAAGAGCGGTAGATGCCAACCGCCTGCCCTTCGGCAGTCGTGGCAAGACGGCACCTTGCTCCTCCTATAGTTCCTGTCATTCCTGTTACTCCTGCAAGAAAAACAGGAAAAACAAGGAGAACAAGAGAAACAAGACAACTGCCACAAAGTCGCAGGTATTAAAAAAGATACCCGTGAGAAAAATAAGTAGCAAGAAGGTTTGGGCGATTGTTAATCGTTGGTAAGCAAGTCGCCACAATTTACAAGCACCTTGGCGATGGAGACAAACCAAGCTGCTTTTGTTAATCCGGAGTCGGGAACAGTGTCCAGAATCGCAAACAACTCATCCCACTCCTCGTCAGTGAGCATCCAAGTAATCTCTTTGAAGTGCAATTTCTTGTCCCCGTGCTGTACATAACACTCTCTGCGGTCGTATTTGTCGGTCTGTGTCCTTATTTTCAACTCTTCGATGGGGGCAGAAATCATATTTCCATTTTTAACCCTAATAGTCACAACGTCATCCTCAATTGTAAAATCCTCCAAAATCCAACTTTTGGGGTTTGACCAATAGGCTTGAAGAAGTTTCTCCCACCATTTAAGTTCGCGTGTTTTGTAAATCTTTTTCATATTGTCAGTAGATATTTTGATTAGTAAATGGCATAGTACATATCACTTTGCATCTCCTGCTCCAATTCTACAATGGAGTCGCCTGCATACAACTGCTTGATTTGAAATCCAGTGCCTTCATCCTCCTCTACATAGCGGAGCAGGACATAAAAATATCCGTCAATTTCGTAAGTCACATAATAGCCCGTGCAAGATTGGGTGGTGGCGTAGTCACAAAACTCCCAATCCTTCATACTCACATACTCCTCCGCATCTGCATAGATGTAGTCTACATACGCTCTGCCGACCGCCTCATACACAGCCTTACCCTCTTCTTGGTTTACAAATGTGTATGCGTATAAAATAACATTGTTTTTATCTTGATTAGATGAGTAGTAGTCAATCCTCTCAACAAGTCTATAAGCATCTTCCATTGTCTCGGGTCTGTAATAGGAACTAACCATTGTCCAAGAGAACAAAGTAGCATTGTCAAAAGAGAAAATCTTTGTCCTGTTCAAATCCCATTCGTAAAGATTGCCATAGTTCGAGGCTTCCCACTCCAATAATACTCTCCACGGATTCGCCATATAGGTGCCCTCTTCTCCGTATAGTTTAACGGGGCAATAGTCAGAGCGTAGTTGGGAGATGGTCTCTTCGGCAAGAATCTGCCTAATGAAACTATTGTTCAAGTCGTACATAACATCGTTGTCGATGTTATTCATCATTACCCAAGCTTTGAGTTGAGGGGTGTCGGCATTGGGTTCCATACCACACGAGCAGAGAAACAGGCTCAGCAGTAAAACTAAAAGTTTGTAGTTTTTCATTGGGTTGTGTTTGTTTTGCCCACCAACTCCCAATGTGCGATTATTATAAATAAAGAAAGTGTGGAGTTGATTATTTATCTGTTCCGAGGCTCTGGAATGCCTATGCCACAAATAAACATACCCCACACTCGTATCGTTGAGTATGGGGCAGAACACCCCAAGGATCATACAATACGGAGTGACGAGTGTGATGTTTACCTCGTGGCATTGAAATTTTCCAGATTTCGGAACAAGGTATCTAATACACTTTCATCAAAAATATATGGTGCCGAAGGCACAAAGTCCTACGACACCACAAATATAAGATTTTTTTTGAATTATGAACTTCGCATTTTGAATTTTCAAGAATGGCAGATGCCAACCGCCTGCCCTTCGGCAGTCGTGGCAAGACGGAGTTTGACAGCCCCCTCCGTCACTTTGTGACACCTATCCTAACTTAGGGGAGGAGTCCCCCTTCGTTCTTGGGTATCTTTTTTAATACCTATGAGGGGGAAGGCTTGGGGGGAGGGTAAAAAAAAGACCACCGAAAAATTCGGTGGTCTTCTCTCTTGAAGAGCGCAAGTTCTACTCCTCGTCCATGCGGTGCAACTGCTCTACATATACAGCGTGCTGCATTTTCTCGCGTTTTGCCCAGCTGGGTTTGATGAAGTACTGGCGTGCGCGGAGTTCTTTAAGAACGCCGGTGCGCTCATATTTGCGTTTGAATTTTTTGAGAGCGCGCTCGATGTTCTCGCCCTCTTTTACAGGCATAATAATCATAGTTGTATTCGTTTTTTAGTTTTTTGTAATCGGTTTATTCTTAGGCTCTTGGCAACTACTCGGCTCTTGCCTTTCTTTGCCCCCTTGCCTGTGGGTTTTGGGATTGTTTTTGTTCTAAAATACTCCTATTCGATAGAGGTAAACTGGAAATATGGGGCGAGTCTAATTCGCTCGTCCTCAGTGAATATGTCATCATTCATAAACTCTTCCAGCCCTTTCCAGCCTCCTTTCGTTTTCTGTCGTTTGAGTATTTTCCTTAACCTCGAAGTTGTTATGTACGGATGTGCCGCCAACTCCTTTGGGGGTGCAAAGTTAATATCAATTTTTCGAATTTTGCAACTATCGCACCAAAATTCTTCTTTCATAAGTTCATAATTCTCTTCTGTAACCACCCGAAGGTCGAGCAGTTGCGACACTCGGAAGTAGCCGCCGAGCCTCTCGCGGTAGAGCAAAATGTCCTGAGCAGTGCGAGGACCCACACCCGCGACACCCACCAAAGTGAGCGAGTCGGCACTATTGAGGTCTATGAGTTTTTTGGGTATGGGCGATAGTTGGAGATACTCTTTGGTCTGCTCCCAAATTGCGCTATCTATGAGGTAGCAATCTCTCCATTCGAGTTCGCTGCGGAAGCCACCTCTGCGCTCGCGATACACCACCAAAGCCTCGGCTTGGCGTGCCGAAAAACAACCCAACTCATAGAACCCCTCGGCGGAGAGAGTGTTGGGGTCAAAGGGGACTTTGCGGAAGGTGCGCGACCCGTATGACGAGGCGGTTTTATTGCTAACACTCAACACAATAAAAGGTTTCATCTCGGCAAATAACGCACTGTCTATAAGGTAGCAGTCGGCAAACTCCAACAGTGAGCGGAAACCGCCGTTGCGGTCGCGGTATTCCACGAGTGCCTCTGCCTGACGAGCGGTAAAGCAGCCCAACTCGTAGAAACCTTCGGCAGTGAGCGCGTTGGGGTCGAAGGCGACCTTTCGGAACGCCCTCTTGGGGACAGAGTTGGTGTTGTTTGAGGCGTATTTCTTGGTTTTTATGCGATACTCCTTGCCGATAGCAATATAGGGTTTTAGTTGGGCGTAGAGCGAGTCGCTTATGCCGTAGACTATCGCCACATCTTCGGGTATGGCGTATGTGCGCCCGCCCTCGCGATACTTCACAATTCCGCGTGCCACAAATTTCTCCACGCCCATTGCTCTCAACTCCTCGTAGGAGATTGTATTGGGGTCGAAAGTGTGGAGCCTAAGGGTATCTGCCGCAGGTATGGAGTCTGCCATGGGAGAGGTGGTGGCGTTGGGGCGAGAGCCTTTGTTGGAGAGAGCCCCCACCACAATCCACACCGCCACCACCACTACGGGTAGCAGCAGAGCAATGCCCCTAATCTCTTGCTTTGTGAAAAAATGCGCCATCCAAAACCCTTAAAGTTATGCAAATGTAAAAAACATTCTCCGAAAAACGAAAATAGTGTTATATTTTGCTATATTTGCAAAAATCGCACACTCTAATGGACTTTTTTACAAAACCAATGCTCTGCAATAAGTGATTGCTCGCATTGCACAGTCGCCCCAAACTGCGTAACTCATAATGGGAAAGTTTATTTATTGCACCTAAAACTTATCTAATATTGATATGAAACTTATTGCATTTTTTGTGTTTTGTACACTCTTATACTCTTGTACTGCACCTAGAGACATTGATGGAGAACTGCAAGGCGAGTGGGTTTTTGTAAATGAGACTAACTTAGACTTAAATGTTTGTCATAATTTAATAACATTTGATGAACAATATGGGGAATATGAGCGCACCCACGCGTATTTCATACCTCAAAAAAGCAACACATCCCAGCAGTATGATCGTTGCTTTAATGACAATCTTATAAACTTCCACACCTTTTTTCTAATGTATGAAGAGAGCGTTGTTTCTTGCCGCATCTATATCACCAACACTGCTGGCGATATGTTAAAAGAGTGGGTGATGGGCGAAGATAATGGCGCACACGACATCTTCAACGAAGAAAATTGGGAATATCGACATTGGGAAACCGAACACGAAGAGATGTTTTGTGGAACTTATTCTGCGGAGCATCACGAGTGGACTTTCACAATTACCGATGCGGACCTCGCAGGGGAGTAGCGATGACAGAAAGCAGATGTTATGAAAAGCTGTCTTATTTATTTGATGTGCATATTCTTGTGTTCGTGCGACCCAGAGTGGGTATTTATTCCACCGTATCAGAGCCAATGGATTTTCCATAATCAGACAAATACAGATTTGGTGCTATGCGTGGATTTTGTGTGTCTAAATGAGTGGGAGCAGGAGTGCGAAGTCAAAGAGAATTATGAATTATTAAGCGGGAGTACATCTTCGCAAATATTAGAAGGAATGTATCCCGAAGATACTTGTTTTTCAAGTCTCTTTCACCTCTCTTTTGAGACACCGCTACGAGGTAGAATTTACCTCATACCGATGGATGGCGGCGAGGCTTTGAAAGAGTGGGTAATGGGCGAAGAAAATGGCGCACACGACATCTTCAAGGAAGAAAATTGGGATTATCGAGAATGGACGGATGACCGCCCCAAGGATTATGATGTACTCCTCAGAGAATGGACCTTCACAATTACCGATGCGGATATTGGATTGGAGGAGTAGGTGAGACTCATCGAAAGCAGAAAAAGCGCAGGCACCAGAGGGGTGTTTGCGCTTTTTTGTATGGATTGTTGTAGGCAGAGTGGCGGAAAACAAAAAAACATTCTCCGAAAATGAACATTTCTTATTTATAAATTGTATATTTGCACGCCCGTATGTGGTAAGAGTGAAACTAAGACAATCAACTAACTATAAACTCACATCATTAAAAAAGTTATGGCAAATAACAAGTACGAAAGGTTGTTTGATGAGTTCCCCGCGGTCTCGACAGAGCAGTGGGAGGCTGTCATTACGACCGACCTCAAAGGTGCCGACTACCAGAAAAAACTGGTTTGGCGCACAGCAGAGGGCTTCAATGTACGCCCTTACTACCGCGCAGAGGATTTGGCTGCTGTTAAATTCCTCGGTGCTTCGGCTGGCGAGTTCCCCTATGTTCGCGGCGTGAAGAACTGCAACAGGTGGAAAGTATTTCAGACTATCTATGTAGAGTGCCCCGCAGAGGCAAACAAGAAAGCACTCCACGCATTCGACTGTGGCGCCGAGAGCGTTGCTTTCGAGATTTGCAAAGAGGTGGACAAAGAGTTCGTAGAGGCTCTTACCGCAGGCATCGACCCCACCAAGAACGAGGTCGTATTCTACATCTGCACCTCCAACACCACCATCGTGGAGCCCGCAATGGAGTGGGCTGCTAAGTTCGACAAAGAGGCAGTGCGCATCGCTTTCGATTTCGATCCCCTTATGTGGGGTCTTACCCGCTTTGGCAAATTCTGCTGCGGCAAGGAGCGTGGCGAAGAGTGCTTCGACAAAATCGCAGGCTACATCAAACGCTACGGCAAAGAGTTCAAGCACGTTCGCTTTGCAGGTATCGATGGCTCCATCCTCGGCAACAGCGGTTCGACCATCGTTGAGGAGCTCGGCTATATGATGGCCGCAGGTCACGAGATGCTCGTAGAACTTGTAGAGCGTGGCGTAAGCGTAACCGATGCCGCAAAGAGCATCCGCTTCACCACTTCGATTACCTCCAACTACTTTATGGAGATTGCAAAACTCCGCGCAGCACGCCTCTTGTGGGCTAACATCACCAAGGCTTACGAGCCCGAGTGCAAGTGCGCCGAGAAGATCTACCTCCACGCTGTTACTTCGGCTTGGAACCAGACCGTATATGATTCGTATGTAAATATGCTTCGTGGCACTACCGAGGCTATGAGTGCTGCTATTGGTGGCGTTCATTCGTTGGAGGTATTGCCCTTCAATGCTGCTACCACCAAGAACGACGAGTTCTCGGAGCGCATCGCACGCAATGTACAACTTCTGTTGAAGAACGAGGCTCACTTCGACAATGTGGTAGACCCCGCAGGTGGTTCGTACTACATCGAGAACCTCACCGCTTCTATCGCTGAGGAGGCTTGGAAACTCTTCCGCGAGGTGGAGGCTGAGGGTGGCTACATCGCTGCTTTCAACAAAGGCATCATCAGCGCAAGGGTTAAGGCTTCGGCAGAGAAGAAGAACAAAGAGGTGGCTACCCGCCGCACCATCCTTCTTGGTACCAACCAGTACCCCAACTTCGGCGAGACTTTGGAGGCAACAAAGGCAGAGTGTGGTTGCACTTGCGAGGCTGGCGAGAACGCACTTGTTCCCTACCGTGGTGGCGAGCAGTTTGAGGCTATGCGCCAAATGGTAGACGCAAGTGGCAAGGCTCCCAAAGCATTTATGCTCACTTGTGGCAACTTGGCAATGGCTCGTGCAAGGGCTCAGTTCAGCTGCAACTTCTTCGCTTGCGCAGGCATCAAAGTTCAGGACAACACCTTCTTCGCTTCGGTTGAGGAGGGCGTGAAGGCTGCAAAAGAGGCTAAGGCAGACATCGTTGTTGTTTGCTCGTCGGATGACGACTACGCAACTCTCGCACCCGAGGTTGCTAAACTCATTGGCGAGGATGCAATCGTTGTTGTTGCTGGTGCTCCCGCTTGTGCCGAGGAGTTGAAGGCTCAGGGCATCACCCACTTCATCAGCGTAAGGGACAATGTGCTCGAAACGCTCAAAGGTTATCTTAAAGAGTTGGGATTTTAATCATTAGGACAGAATTATGAGAGCACAATTTACAGATATGAAATTTGCTGGTGCAACCGAGGGTTGCTGCCAGAACAAGTGCGCTGCCCCCGAGAAAGAGTGGATGACTGCTGAGCAGATTCCTGTGAAGGGTCTTTATAGCGCAGAGGATTTGGAGGGTATGGAGCACCTGGGCTATGCAGCAGGTGTGGCTCCTTTCCTTCGTGGTCCTTACAGTACAATGTATGTTATGCGTCCTTGGACCATCCGCCAGTACGCAGGTTTCTCGACCGCAGAGGAGAGTAACGCTTTCTACCGTCGCAACTTGGCTTCGGGTCAGAAAGGTCTTTCGGTTGCTTTCGACCTCGCAACTCACCGCGGCTACGACGCTGACCACCCAAGGGTTGTTGGTGATGTAGGTAAAGCAGGTGTGAGCATCTGCTCGGTTGAGGATATGAAGGTGCTGTTCGATGGTATTCCATTGAATCAGATGTCGGTGTCGATGACTATGAACGGTGCGGTACTTCCCGTATTGGCATTCTACATCGTTGCAGGTTTGGAGCAGGGTTGCACCCTCGACCAACTCGCCGGTACCATCCAGAACGACATCCTCAAAGAGTTCATGGTGCGTAACACCTACATCTACCCACCAGAATTCTCGATGCGTATTATTGCCGACATCTTTGAGTACACCTCGAAGAATATGCCCAAATTCAACTCGATTTCTATCTCGGGTTACCACATGCAGGAGGCAGGTGCTACCGCCGACATCGAGTTGGCATACACCTTGGCCGACGGTTTGGAGTACCTCCGCGCAGGTGTGAACGCAGGTATGAGCATCGACCAGTTTGCTCCCCGCTTGTCGTTCTTCTGGGCTATCGGTATGAACCACTTTATGGAGATTGCTAAGATGAGGGCTGCTCGTCTGTTGTGGGCTAAGATTGTTAAACAGTTCAACCCCAAGAACCCCAAATCGCTTGCACTCCGTACCCACTCGCAGACTTCGGGTTGGTCGCTCACCGAGCAAGACCCCTTCAACAATGTGGCTCGTACCGCCATCGAGGCTATGGGTGCAGCACTTGGACACACCCAGTCGCTCCACACCAACGCTCTTGATGAGGCTATCGCGCTTCCTACCGACTTCTCGGCTCGTATTGCTCGTAACACCCAGATTTATATTCAGGAGGAGACCAATGTTTGCCGCTCGGTGGATCCTTGGGCAGGTTCGTACTATGTTGAGAGCCTTACCAACGAGATTGCTCACAAGGCTTGGGCTCACATCGAGGAGATTGAAAAACTTGGTGGTATGGCTAAGGCTATCGAGACCGGTCTTCCTAAGATGCGTATCGAGGAGGCTTCGGCTCGCAAGCAGGCTTGGATTGACTCGGGCGATGAGGTTATCGTTGGTTTGAACCGCTACCGCTTGGAGAAAGAGGCTCCTATCGACATCCTCGCTGTGGATAACACCGCAGTACGCGAGAGTCAGGTTAAACGCCTCAAAGAACTCCGCGCAAACCGCGACGAGGCTGCTGTTCAGGCTGCACTCGCTGCAATTACTGAGGCTGTGAAGACCAAGACCGGCAACCTTTTGGAACTCGCTGTTGAGGCTGCGAAAGTTCGCGCTACTTTGGGCGAGATTTCCGACGCTTGCGAGGTTATCGTAGGTCGCTACAAAGCAGTTATCCGTTCAATCTCCGGTGTATATTCGAGTGCTATGAAGAATGATGCAGATTTTGCTAAGGCAAAAGAGATGGTTGATGAGTTCGCAAAACGCGAAGGTCGCCAGCCCCGTATTATGATTGCAAAACTCGGTCAGGACGGTCACGACCGCGGTGCAAAAGTTGTTGCTACCGGTTATGCCGACCTCGGCTTCGATGTTGATATGGGTCCCTTGTTCCAGACTCCCGAGGAGGCTGCAAAACAGGCTGTGGAGAACGATGTACATGTTGTTGGCGTTTCGTCGCTTGCAGCAGGTCACCTCACCCTCGTTCCTCAGATTATCGCTGAGTTGAAGAAACTCGGTCGTGAGGATATCGTGGTAGTTGTTGGTGGTGTTATTCCCGCACAGGACTACGAGGAACTCTATCAGGATGGTGCTGCTGCAATCTTCGGTCCTGGTACCCCCGTTGCAACTGCGGCTATCAAGATGCTCGAAATCTTAGCATAGCAAAACGCATATAATCGGCTATTTTTAGTCGTTACGCTGCGATAAACCACCTCTTCATTTACGCCTAGGTAAACTGCGGAGGTGGTTTTCTTGTGCGCCAACAATTCGCTCTATTCTCTGCGTTTGGGGTCTACCGACAACCGTCGACCGACTGACGACAACCGCCTACCTATTTATATATAATAAGCACGAGAGGAAAAATCTCCTCTCGTGCTTGTTGTGTATCGGCAGTGCCTCTTATTCGGCAGTTGCAAGGGGCGAAGGCAGGCTATAAACGCGAGTTGCGAGTTCTTTGTCGTACTCGTAAAGACCATATTTGTTGTCGCCAATCTTCTCCAAGATGTCGATAATATCGCGTGCGTTCTCTTCCTCCTCAACCTGCTCATCTACGAACCATTTGAGGGTACTCTCCGAAGCGTAGTCCTGCTCCTCTTTGGCGATAGCCATAAGGTTGTTGATGCGTGCGGTAACCACCTGCTCGTGCTCCAAAGTTTTCTCCCAAGCAGCAAGGGGGCTCTCCCACTCGGTCTGCACCTCAGCGATGGGTTGGAGTTTAACCTTCGCACCACGCGAGTTGAGCATATTCATAAAGATGCGTGCGTGGTCCTGCTCCTCTTGGAATTGGATGAAGAACCAGTTTGCAAAACCTTTATTACCCTTTGCCTCCTGATCCATAGACATCGAAAGGTAGAGATATGCCGACCAAAGTTCGGCGTTGATTTGATCGTTGATAGCCGCTACAAGGCGGTCGCTAATGTTCTTTTTCATAGTTGTCGTGTTTTTATTGGTTTTATCTTTTTATCGGTTTTTGTATTACAAAGATAGTGCAGTTTTTTGAAATTGATACTCTTTTGTGGGATGATATTTTCTATACAACCATAAGCAAAACTTATAGTCAGACACGCGTATCACACCTCAAAAAAACCACCCCCATCAAAGAGAGTGTGCCAAAAGCGACCTTGCAAAAAACCTAACACTCCGCCCTTAATTTCTCTATAAACTTACTGTTGGAGATCCAAATATGTTGGGTTTGGAACCAGAGTTCTCTTGCCATAGCCCCCTTTGAAGGACGCTCGGAGGAGATATCTGCCAAGTAGCCATTATCGGCAGGATGGCTCTCGGCGCACCACTCGCGCAAGTAGGGGGTGTGGTAGCGTTTGAGGTCTGCCAACACTCTCTTATTTAGTGTCCCCGTGCGAAGGAACTCGCTCCACAGCAGGACAATAGCCTTCTCGGGACTCTTGTCGTCGAGGTCGGGTAGCACATCGTCGAGCGACTCCCACTCCTCCAACATAACATAGGTAAAGGCGAGGAGTGTGGTAGCCTCCAAGTGGTCTTCGCTATCCACATCGAGTAGTTGCTCCAACTGTGCGGCAGCCATCTCCCAATCGCCTACGAGGAAAAAATCGACAGCCGAAGAGTAGAGCAGCACCATTGCATCGCGCGTAGCCCTATCCTCCCAATCGAGTTCCACGGCTTCCTCCTCGGGCAACAACTCCACAAGCGACTGTACAGCCGCAAAGCGTATCTCACAAGCCTCCTCCCAGCGACCCTCCTGCTCTGCCATACGAGAGCGTCTGAGTTCGGCGGAGAGGTCCACATCGTTGCCTTTTATCTCCCCATTGTGGACTATGCGAAATGTTTGATTGAGGGTTGGGTTAAGAGAGTTTTTTGCCATAGTTGTAGATTTTACGCACCATATATGCCGCAATAACCAGCGTCATCACACCGCCCAAGAGGTATGCAACAAAGCGGTTTTCCATGCCGAACATAAGTGGCGACACGAAGATATAACTCGAACAAACATAGGTCATTACAAGCGCGGGCACTAAGGCTATCCAGATCTTTTTGCCTTTGTGGTGGAGCCATACGCAGATGGTCCACAGGGTGAAGACTGCCAATGTTTGGTTTGCCCACGCAAAGTAACTCCAAATCGTGCCGAAAGGCAACAGCAGAATGATAACCAAACCCAACGCAAAGATGGGGAAGCACACCAATAGTCGTTTGGCAATGCTCTTCTGCTCAATGCCAAACATATCCGAGGCTATGAGCCTTGCACTGCGGAATGCCGTATCGCCAGAGGTTATGGCGCACGCCACAACGCCAAAAATCACAAAGTAAGCCAAGAGGTCGCCCAGCGTTGCCGTAGCAATCTTATCGACCAGCACAGCCGCCTTGCCGCCATACTCAGCAATAGCACCATTCAAGCCATCAACGCCACCCCAAAATGCCATACCGATAGCCGCCCAAATCAGAGCAATAACGCTCTCGGAAATCATCGCGCCATAGAAGACCACCCTACTCTCGTTCTCGTTGCGCATACAGCGAGCCATGAGGGGCGATTGGGTGGCGTGGAAGCCCGAAATAGCACCACACGCAATGGTCGTAAAGAGCATAGGCACAAGCGGGAAACGCTCGGCATCCGCCTTCATATTCTCGAAGCCCGTAAACTCGGGTATCTGCGCTCCATACTCCGCAAAGAGCGCATAAAGGATACCCAAAGCCATAAAGATAAGCAGGAAACCGAAGATGGGGTAAATCTTGCCAATAATCTTGTCAATAGGTAGCAAGGTTGCCACAATATAATATACCAAAATTGCACCGAGAATTATCATCAGCAGAGTGCTGAATGTGTGTCCTGCGGGGCTGGCAAACGCCACCTCCGAGAGCGTGGGGGCACTGATACGCTCGGCTATCAGTTCGGCAGGCTGTGACATAAATACCGCGCCAACCAAAATCATTAGCACCAAAGAGAACCACCTCATAACCCCCTTGGGACCATTTCCGAGGTACTTACCAACAATCTCGGGAAGACTCTGACCTCCGTTGCGGAGCGAAATAACACCCGAAAAATAGTCGTGCATAGCACCAAAGAAGATGCCACCTACCGTAATCCACACAAAAGCCACAGGACCGTAAGCCGCACCGAGGAGCGCACCAAAAATGGGTCCCAAACCTGCAATGTTGAGCAGTTGTATCAAAAAGGTCTTCCAGCGGGGCATAGGAATGTAGTCTACGCCATCGTACATCGTCTTGGAAGGGACCTCTGCGGTATCTTTGATGCCTGCGACCTTGTCAAGGTATTTGCCATAGAGGAAATAAGCCACCACAAGGGCAACCAAACAGATAATAAAGGTAATCATATCGCACTTTTTTGTGGATTTGTAATTTCTTTCTGCGAAGATAAAAAAATAAATCTACAAAGCGTTGCGCTTCGTAGATTTATTTTTTAGTCAACCGACGACCGTCAACCGACAACCAACGACCGACAAAGGTGGCAAAACTCTCTTTGGCAGCACTCCGCCATAGTAGAATTACACCTCTTCTCCACAAGCAAATAGACCACCTTTGGGGCGGTCTATTTGCTTGTGGAGAATACGAGAGTCGAACTCGTGACCTCTTGCATGCCATGCAAGCGCTCTAACCAACTGAGCTAATTCCCCATCTTTGTCGCACAAAGGTAAACATTTTTCCAAATAAATAGGAAAGTTTGTGTGTTGTTTTCGTTTTTTCTTCATATATTTGTAGGTACATTTTGGGGTAAAAGGAACAAACTTATCCCAAAAATGTGCAGAAACAATTGATAAACAATTAAATAGACTATCATAATGGAAGTTAAGAAAAACCCCAAAGTAGACCTCCAAAACCGTAAAGGTATCTTTTTGGAGATTGGTATTATTGTTTCGCTCGCTCTTTGCATCGTTGCATTCAGCGTAGGTCAGAGCAAAAAGACTATCGAGGTTATCGCTGTGAGCGGTCCTGAGGTAGAGGTGGAACTTATGGATATCACCAAGACCGAAGAGCCCAAGACACAAGCACCCGTTAAGCAGGCTGTGAAACTCATCAGCGATGCTATCAATGTGGTTAAGAACGAGACCGTAATTGAGGACACCTTCGACTTTGCAGAGTTTACCGAAGACGAGATTATCGTTGAGGAGATTGTGGTTGAAGAGGAGATTGTAGAGGAGGCTGCATTTGTGAAGGTAGAGATTATGCCTTCGTTTATGGGTGGCGACCTCAACACCTTCCGTGCGTGGTTCTCGGGCGAGTTCAAAATCCCCGCTGTTGCTGCTGAGAATGGCATTCAGGGTAGGGTTGTTATGAAATTCGTGATTGAGAAAGACGGTAGCATTGGCGGTATTGAGTTCCTCCAATCGCCCGATAAGGTATACGAAGACGAGGCAAGGCGCGTTCTTATGAAATCGCCCCGCTGGACCCCTGGTCGTCAGCGCGACCAAGTAGTACGCGTATTCTACATTCTTCCTATCGACTGCCGCTTGCAGTAGGAATGTATCAAAAGACCATATATCACAAGGGGGCTTGCTTTTTTCGAGTCCCCTTTTTTTAGAACACACCTGCCCCTTATTGGGCGACATTTTCGGCTCTTTTTTTGAGGGTCTGGAACTTTTACTATGGCAGAACAAGAGAGCAACATACCGACAATCAACCGCGAATACCAGAGGGCTGTGCTTGTGGCTGTGTGCCGCGACCGCCAACCTATGGCACAAGTGGAGGAGTATCTCGACGAACTCGAATTCCTCGCGGAGACTGCCCACATTGTTACCGAGCACCGCTTTGTGCAGAAACTCTCCACTCCCGACAGTCGCTACTTCGTAGGTCCCGGTAAGTTGGAGGAGATACGCGACTGGTGCGAAGAGAGGGAGATTGATGTTATCATCTTCGACGACGAACTCTCGCCCTCGCAGACTCGCAATATCGAGAAGGTTATCGGTCGTCGCATCTCCGACCGCACAAGGCTTATCCTCGACATCTTTGTTCAAAGGGCTCGCACAGCATACGCCAAAACTCAGGTTAAATTGGCACAATATGAGTATATGTTGCCCCGCCTGACGGGTATGTGGACCCACTTGGAGCGCCAGAGGGGTGGTACGGGCACCCGTGGTGGCTCCGGCGAGAGGGAGATTGAGACCGACCGAAGGGTTGTGCGCAACAACATCTCCAAACTCAAAGAGGAACTCAAAAAGATTGACCGCCAGATGGCTGTGCAGCGTAGTAATAGGGGTTCGATGGTAAGGGTAGCGCTTGTGGGCTACACCAATGTGGGCAAATCGACCCTCATGAACCTCATAAGCAAGAGCGATGTTTTTGCCGAAAACAAACTCTTCGCCACTCTCGACACCACTGTCCGCAAAGTGGTCTTCGACAATCTACCCTTCCTAATGTCCGACACCGTAGGTTTCATCCGCAAACTCCCCACACAACTTGTCGAAGCGTTCAAATCTACGCTCGACGAGGTCAGGGAGGCAGACCTTCTGATTCATGTTGTGGACATCTCGCACCCCGCCTTTGAGGATCAACTCAATGTTGTCAAGCAGACCCTTGCCGACATTGGCGCAAGCGACAAGCCCGTATACTTGGTATTCAACAAGATAGATGCCTACACTTGGACACCCAAAGAGGAGGATGATTTAACGCCCGCAACAAAGGAGAATATCTCGCTCGAAGAGTTGCAGCGTAGTTGGATAGCCAAAGCCAACACCCCCTGCATCTTCCTGTCGGCACTCACAAAGGAGAATATTGACAAGTTCCGCACCGACCTCTATGGTATGGTGCGCGAGATTCACGCAGGGCGTTACCCCTTCAACAACTTTTTGTATTAGACAATAGTAGAAAAACAACATAAATACTCTTCACGGTATGGTACACATTCTTGACAAAGAGAACTCGGTTCTCAACAAATTTCTCGCAGAGATTCGCGATGTAAACATTCAGGGTGACAGCATGCGTTTCAGGCGTAACTTGGAGCGTATTGCAGAGATTTGCGCCTACGAGATTAGCCGCACACTCAACTACGCCCCCCAGATTGTCGAAACACCCCTCGGTGAGGCTCAGATTATGCTCTCAAACGACAAGATTGTACTCGCCACCGTGTTGCGAGCAGGTCTGCCCTTCCACCACGGCTTCCTCAACTACTTCGATGGCGCACAGAACGCCTTCGTGACAGCCTACCGCAAACACCACAAAGACGGCTCGTTTGAGGTTAAAGTGGAGTATATCTCGTGTGGCGTTTTGGAGGGCAAAACCCTCATCCTTGTAGACCCCATGTTGGCTACCGGCACCTCGCTCGTCTACTCCTACGAGGCCCTCGCTGCCAAAGGAGGAACACCCAAAGAACTCCATGTCGTGTCGGTCATCGCCAGCGAGGCGGGTGTGGAGTACTTGGAGAAACACCTACCACACAATGCCCACATCTGGTGCGCCTCGGTCGACCCCGAACTCTCGGCACAAAGTTACATCATCCCCGGGTTGGGCGACGCAGGCGACCTCGCCTATGGCTCTAAGTTGGAGTAGTAACTTTCGTGAGAACTGCCTTGCGACCTTTTGTGAAAAGTCGCCCTTTTTCGCCGCTTTTTGTAAAAAGCGGCACCACTCCTCCACCCTGAGGGTGATTTATGTGTGGCGAGTTCAAGGCTTGGTTTTGATTTTGCTCCGCAGTTTACCGAGCGTAAATGAGGAACCCGCTTTTGAAATTTGGTGAAAAATTCACCAGCAAGATGCGCTCGCCAGAAAAGAAATAAAAGCCTCCACGGCAGGATCTTTCATCACAACACGCTTCTGAGCGTCAAGCAGATAGAGGGTGGGGATGGCTTTGAGGTCGTAGAGTCCCTCGTTGTTTATTTTCTGCTCTTTGTCGTACGCCGAAATCCACCACTCGGGGTTTTCGGGCAGAGCCTTGCGCCATTCGGAGATGTTGCCGTCGGGATGGAGTGCAAGCACCTCAACAAGTCCCTTTTGGTGGAGTGTTTCGAGATGCCCCGAAGCCAAAATTTGAGCCTTGGTGCGAGCACACTCGCCACACTCGGGATTGTAGAAAAAAATGACCGTATATGGGGCATTTATGGCGTGTAAATTTGCCTGCTCTCCATTGGGAAGTGTGTATGTAAAATCGGTCGCCACGGAGCCTTTTTGATTGCGGATAACAAGTTTAAGCAGAGAGCGATAACGCCCCTTGGAGGGCTCGTCAAGCGGACTGCTTTCGCCAATGGCGTGGCGCACAAAAGACTCCCACAGTAGGTCGTTGCGCATCGGCGACGAGGGGTTGTAGAGCGACTCCTCTGCCATCTCCAAAAAGTACCAATAACCCTCCTCGCTCACAGCCGCCTTATCCATCATTGTAGCAATTGCTTTTGCTGAGATTTCGGGCAGGAGTGGGTGGAGCGAAAAGGCGAAGGTCAAGAAACCCTGCTTGTTTGCCTCTGGTGCATATTTCGACTCCCAAGCCCCAAAGTCGTAGTCGTTCCAAAAGTGGAGAGCCAACCACTCCTTTGCAACATTTCCGTCATCAGCAGCAAGGTAATATGGCAGTGTGACATAGGGAAAACTCTCTCCCGACTGCGCTTTTACGCCCGAGGTGGAGAACAAAAAGAGAGAGATGAGTGTAAAAATCAACCTTTTCATGGACAAAAGAGGGTTTTGGATGTGACAAAGTTACCCAAATAATTGTGTTATTCAAAAAACAGTGGTAACTTTGCGAAATTAAAGCCCCCTCCTGTGGAGGGGGAGTCACAGAAAACACGAGAACAATTACACAATTTTAATTCATTAACCTAATAAAAAATTTTATGAGTGGAAGTATTTTTACCTCTTCAATCGGCAAGAAGATGTTTATGAGCATCTCTGGCTGTGTACTCGTTTTGTTCCTCACATTCCATATGTGTATGAACTTGGCACTCGTCTTTTCCGATGCAGCGTACAACGCTATTTGCGGATTTCTCGGTGCTAACTGGTACGCCGTTGCCGCAACCGCTTTGCTTGCATTGGTGATTGTTCTTCACATTGCATTGGCGATTGTCCTCACCATCCAGAACCGCAAGGCTCGTGGTACCATCCGCTACCGCGCAAACGCACACGAGAATGGCGTTGAGTGGTCCTCGAAGAATATGCTCGTTCTGGGCTTTGTGGTAATCATTGGTTTGGTATTGCACTTGGTACACTTCTGGTACAAGATGATGTTCGCAGAGTTGCAGGGCGCACACGAGGTTGCTCTCGGCGCAGCAATGGTGGCTCCCACCGATGGAGCAGCAATCGTTCGCTACTACTTCGCACAGTTGCCCTACCTTCTCCTCTACCTCGTATGGTTCGGTGGTATCTGGATGCACCTCACTCACGGCGTATGGAGTATGATGCACTCGCTCGGTTTGAATAGCAAAGTATGGTTCAAACGTATGAAATGCATCTCGACGATTGCCGCAACCGTCATTATCGGTGGCTTCGCACTCTGCGCAATCGTTCTCTTCTTGCAGGGTAACGGCATCCTTCCTTACCCCCTTTTCTAATCTGAAACCACTAAAACTTTTCGCGTTATGATTAAACTCGATTCCAAAATCCCAGCAGGTCCTATTGAGGGCAAGTGGACAAAACATAAAGGAGATATCAAAGTTGTTAGCCCCGCTAACAAACGCAAATTGGATGTTATCGTTATCGGTACCGGTCTGGGTGGTGGCGCAGCTGCTGCTTCGCTCGGCGAACTTGGCTACAATGTAAAGGTATTCTGCATCAGCGACTCGCCCCGTAGGGCTCACTCGATCGCCGCTCAGGGCGGTATCAACGCTGCCAAGAACTACCAGAACGACAATGACTCGGTTTACCGCCTCTTCTACGATACCATCAAGGGTGGCGACTACCGCGCAAGGGAGGCTAATGTCTACCGTTTGGCAGAGGTGTCGAACCTTATTATCGACCAGTGCGTAGCTCAGGGTGTACCTTTCGCTCGCGAGTACGGCGGTCTTTTGGCTAACCGTTCGTTCGGTGGCGCACAGGTATCGCGTACCTTCTATGCTCGTGGTCAGACTGGTCAGCAGCTCTTGCTCGGTGCTTACGCTGCTCTGAACCGCCAGATTGCTGCTAAGACCGTTAAGAGTTACCCCCGTCACGAGATTCTCGACATCGTTCTTATCGATGGCAAGGCAAGGGGTGTAATTGCTCGTAACCTTGTAACCGGCGAGTTGGAGCGTCACGGTGCTCACGCAGTTGTTATGGCAACTGGTGGCTACGGTAATGTATTCTTCCTCTCGACCAACGCAATGAACTCCAACGGTTCGGTGGCTTGGCAGGCATACAAGAAGGGTGCAGCGTTTGCTAACCCCTGCTTCACACAGATTCACCCCACCTGTATCCCCGTACACGGCACACAGCAGAGCAAACTTACCCTTATGAGTGAGTCGCTCCGTAACGATGGTCGTATCTGGGTTCCCAAGAACCTCACCGATGTTAAGGCTCTCCGCGCAGGTATCAAACAGCCTTCGGATATTGCTGAGGAGGATAGGGATTACTACTTGGAGCGCAGGTACCCCGCATTTGGTAACCTCGTACCTCGCGATGTTGCTTCGCGTGCCGCTAAGGAGCGTTGCGATGCAGGTTATGGCGTGAACGAGACCGGTTTGGCAGTATATCTCGACTTCAAGACCGCTATCGACCGCCTCGGTATCGACAAGATTCGCGAGCGTTATGGCAACCTCTTCCAGATGTACGAGAAGATTACCGCCGTTAACCCCTACGAGCAGCCCATGCAGATCTACCCCGCAGTTCACTACACCATGGGTGGTACTTGGGTAGACTACAACCTTATGACTACCATCCCCGGTTTGTACTCGATTGGCGAGGCTAACTTCTCGGACCACGGTGCTAACCGCCTTGGTGCTTCGGCTCTTATGCAGGGCTTGGCAGACGGCTACTTCGTATTGCCCTACACCATCGGTGACTACCTCTCGAAGGAGATTCAGTCGCCTAAGGTAGATACCAACGACCCCGCATTCGAGGAGGCAGAGAACGCCATCCGTGCTAAAATCGAGAAACTCTACGCAATCAAGGGTACTCAGACTCCCGATGAGTTGCACAAGAAACTCGGCTGCGGCATTATGTGGGAGAAGGTAGGTATGGCTCGTACCAAAGAGTCTTTGGAGCAGGCTATCGTTGAGATTCAGGCTCTGAGGAAAGAGTTTTGGAGCGACCTGAAACTTATGGGTAAGCCCGATGAGTTCAACCAGGAGTTGGAGAAGGCTCTCCGCTTGGCAGACTTCCTCGAACTTGGCGAACTTATGGCTCGTGACGCACTGAACCGTAATGAGAGTTGCGGTGGTCACTTCCGCGAGGAGTTCCAGACTCCCGAGGGCGAGGCACTGCGCGACGACGAGAACTACGCTTATGTTGCAGTATGGGAGTATCAGGGCGAGGACAAAGAGCCCGTACTCTACAAGGAGCCTCTCACCTTCGAGACTATCCACTTGCAGCAGCGTAACTACAAAGACTAATTTTCGGTCGAAAACATACTCAAACTATTAACAGGTAAAAAACAAAACATTAGATATGAATTTAACACTTGAAATCTGGCGTCAGCCTAACGCCAAAGCAGAGGGTAAGTTCGAGACTTATGTAGTTAAAGATGTCTCGACTGAGAGTTCTTTCTTGGAGATGCTCGACATCCTCAACAACCAACTCATCCACGAGGGTAAAGAGCCCGTAGCATTCGACCACGACTGCCGCGAGGGTATCTGCGGTGCTTGCTCGCTCCGCATCAACGGTCACGCTCACGGTCCCGAGAGTGAGGTTACCACTTGCCAATTGCATATGCGTAACTTCAAAGATGGCGACAAAATCGTCATTGAGCCTTGGAGGAGCCGCGCATTCCCCGTTATCAAAGACCTTGTTGTTGACCGCACCGCTTACGAGACCATCCTCCAAGCAGGTGGTTTCGTGTCGGTAAACACTGGCGGTGTGCCCGATGCTAACGCTATTCCTATCGCCAAAGACGACGCTGAGGAGAGCATGGACGCTGCTGCTTGTATCGGTTGTGGTGCTTGCGCTGCAACTTGCAAGAACGGCTCGGCTATGTTGTTCGTTGCTGCTCGTGTTTCGTCGCTCGCAAAACTTCCTCAGGGTCAGGTTGAGGGCGCACGCAGGGCAAAAGCAATGGTTGCAAAGATGGACGAACTCGGCTTTGGTAACTGTACCAACACTGGTGCTTGCCAAGCAGAGTGCCCCAAAGGCATTACCATCAACCACATTGCTCGCCTCAACCGCGAGTATCTGAAAGCAAAATTCCGCAGTTAATTGCAAAAAAGTCTGAGGGGAGGGAGCGTAAAAGCACCCTCCCCCGACAATGTTATAAAAACAAGTTAGGTTAATTTTTTATTCACACAAAAATCACAAAAGACTATGTCAGAGATTTTAGGCGTACACGCAAGAGAGATTCTTGATTCGAGGGGTAACCCCACCATCGAGGTAGAGGTAACTACCGTAAACGGTTATGTTGGTCGTGCAGCTGTTCCCAGCGGTGCTTCGACTGGCGAAAACGAGGCTCTCGAACTTCGTGATGGCGACAAAGGTCGCTACCTCGGCAAAGGCGTACTCAAAGCCGTTGCTAATGTAAACGAGAAAATCGCTCCCGAGATTATCGGTATGAATGTATTTGATCAGGTAGGCGTAGATAAGGCTATGATTGCACTCGATGGTACCGCTACCAAGAGCAACCTCGGCGCAAACGCTATCCTTGGCGTATCGCTCGCAACCGCACACGCTGCCGCTGCTGAACTCGGTATGCCCCTCTACCGCTACATCGGTGGTGCAAACGCTAAGACCCTCCCCGTTCCTATGATGAACATCATCAACGGTGGTTCGCACTCCGACGCTCCCATCGCATTCCAAGAGTTTATGATTCGCCCCGTAGGTGCCCCCACCTTCCGTGAGGCTCTTCGTATGGGTGCAGAGGTATTCCACAACCTCAAAAAAGTTCTCCACGCTCGAGGTCTTAGCACCGCAGTGGGTGATGAGGGTGGTTTCGCTCCCGTATTGGATGGTACCGAGGACGCTATCGAGAGCATCTTGAAGGCTATCGAGGCTGCTGGTTATGTTGCAGGTAAGGATATCACCATCGGTATGGACTGCGCTTCGAGCGAGTTCTACAAAGATGGCATCTACGACTACACCAAGTTCGAGGGCGAGAAGGGCGCAAAACGCACCTCCGCAGAGCAGGTTGAGTACCTCAAAGGCTTGGTTGAGAAATACCCCGTAGACTCCATCGAGGACGGTATGGCGGAGAACGACTGGGAAGGTTGGAAGATGCTCACCGAGGCTATCGGCGACAAGTGCCAACTCGTAGGTGACGACCTCTTCGTAACCAATGTAGAGTTCTTGAAGAAGGGTATCGAAATGGGTTGCGGTAACTCCATCCTTATCAAAGTAAACCAGATTGGCTCGCTCACCGAGACTCTCGACGCTATCGAGATGGCTCACCGCGCAGGCTACACCTCGGTTACCTCGCACCGCTCGGGCGAGACTGAGGACGCTACCATCGCAGACATCGCTGTTGCTACCAACTCGGGTCAGATTAAGACCGGTTCTATGAGCCGTAGCGACCGTATGGCTAAATACAACCAGTTGCTCCGCATCGAGGAGGAGTTGGGCGATGAGGCTGTTTATGGCTACAAGAAAATTTATAGGGTTAAATAATCTCACCCTGTAAAATTTTACACTGAAAGGCTCGGACAATTCCGAGCCTTTTTTCTTTGCGACTTTTGTTTTTGTCCTCTTCGCCGCTTTTTGTAAAAAGCGGTATTCTTCGCGACTTTTTGTAAAAAGTCGCCCAAAAACTTTTAGTGTAGCCCTTGCGGTGAGGTGTGGCTATCTTTGCAGATAGTGCAACAGCCAAAACAACAGCCCACTTTCAAACAAGTTTGAGTGGGCTATTCTTTTGCCCGCTACTCTCCTTGCGGAGAGCCTCACACCTCCCCGAAAAAGGTCTGCCACTCAAACCCTCCTGTTTTTCCTATCACTCCTGTTACTCTTGTTATTCCTGCAAGAAAAACAGGAAAAACAAGAAGAACAAGAGTTCCAAGAAATCCCTTACAAGTGGGTTTTCCAAGTACCACCACTCCTCCACCCTGAGGGTGATTTATGTGTGGCGAGTTCAAGGCT
>JAZNTX010000037.1:0-7876 GCA_045591965.1 Tidjanibacter sp.
CGGGAGGCAGGTCGCCCTCTTCCGCTTCACTATCCAAAGCAAGAGGAATCTTAATTGCTGTGCCGTCTGAGAGAGTGAAGTAGGCGTACTCCTCGTCCCAAGTGACGCTCTCGAAGAGGCTGTCGCCATCGGCACCATCCTTGCCATCTTCGCCGTCAGCACCATCGGCACCATTTGCGCCATCCTTACCATCCTCGCCCGTAGCCTTGCCGAGTTCTACCCACGACTGACCATTGTCATACGAAATGTACCAATAGCCATCGCGAATTTCGAGTTTGGGAGTGATACCATCCTTGCCGTCGGCACCATTTTCGCCATTCTCGCCATCTTTGCCGTCCTCGCCACTTGCGCCATTCTCGCCATCCTCGCCATCGGCACCATCTTTGCCATCGTTACCATTGGCTTTGATTTTGTTGCCTTCGGCATCCAGCAGCCATTCGCCATCGAGGGTCCAATAGTAGTTCTCGTCAGCATCTTTGGCAACACCAATGGTGGGTGTGTAGCCATCCGAACCATTTGCACCATCCTTGCCATCGGCACCATCCTTACCGTCCTCGCCGTGGTAGATAGTGATAGGCTCCGACTTGGAGAACGAAATGGTGTAGCCGATTATCTCGTCGCCCTGCTTGATGGGGGCAATAGTTGTGATGGTGTCCTGCGATTGGAGCGCCGACACAAGCGTTTGCAGTGCCTCGATGTTGGTGTTCATCTTCTCGCACTCCTCCTCCAACTTCTCCAAGCGACCATCAAGGTTGTCATAGAGGTCTTCGAGTTCGTCAATGGCATCCCAAATGCGGGTGTCATCGAACTGCATACAGCCCGTAAATGTCAACATCAGGGCTGTGCTCAGCATTAGTAAAAGTTTCTTCATTTTAGTAATAATTATTTTGGGTTAATTTATTGTGTCCCAAATTATTACTATTCGCACCCCAATAGTGATTAGCAAATACAAAGAAAGCGTGGTGCTGAAAGACTTATTTTAGGATTACAGGTTGTAGGAATGACCTTTGCAATAAAACAAGCAACAGCCCACGCCCATACCCTTTAATGTGAGGGTAAAGCGTGAGAAGATGTTTGCTCATTCTCTTGCAATTCTGAACTTCCTACATTCGTAACCCGAGAATAAACTTACACTTTCCGCGTAAAAACTATGTTGTCACAAAGGTAATACAATAATTTTCAACTTTCAACTTTCAACTTTCAACTTTTTTTACTATTTTTGGAGATTAAATAGGGCTCTTGTGCTCGTATGCGAGGGCGCAGGCGCGTGGGAGTCCACAAAAAGCGAATAAATAACAAATGTAAAACTATAAAAATCAGAAAATTATGAAATTTACAATCTCTTCTTCGGCACTTTTGTCGCTCCTCTCGACAACTGGTAAGGTGGTAAGCAGCAAAAACACTCTGCCCATCCTCGACTATTTTCTTTTCGATTTGAAGGGTAATACACTCAAAGTTACCGCTTCCGACCTCGAAACTACTTTGGTCGGTAGCATCGCTGTTGATAGTGTGGAGCGCGAGGGTGTTATTGCAGCCCCCGTAAAACTTATGCTCGACTCGCTCAAAGAGTTCTCGGAGCAGCCCCTCACCATCGAGGCTAATGAGGATACTTGGGAGATTACCGTAAGTTGGAAGAGCGGCTCGCTCAACATTCCCGGTACTTCGGGCTTGGGCTATCCCGCACTCCCCGAACTCGCAGAGGACAAGATTGAGGTTGCAATGGATGTGGATATGATGATTGGCGGTATCAACAAGACCATCTTCGCAACTGCCGATGACGACCTTCGTCCTGTGATGAACGGTATCTATATCAACCTTGCGCAGGGTTTGGTAACCTATGTTGCTACCGATGCTCACAAACTTGTGAAACACACCGCCGAGGCAGAGTGCGCAGCCGAGGCTTCGTTCATCTTGCCCAAGAAACCCTCGAACTTGCTCAGGGGTATTCTCTTGAAAGAAGAGGATGCTGTGAAGGTCGCTTTCGATAAGAAGAATGTTGTTTTCTACCTGAAAAACAGCACTCTCGTTTGCCGCTTGATTGAGGGCGTATATCCCAACTACAACGCAGTTATTCCTGCTGCTAACCCCAACAAGGTTATCGTGGATAGGGTAGAGTTGCTCAACGCCATTAAGCGTGTGGCTGTCTGCTCCAATCAGGCTACCAACCTTGTGGAGTTTAGCATTAAGGACAATACTATCAACCTTGCAACCAAGGACCTCGACTTCTCCTACTCGGCACGCGAGAGCGTTTCGTGCGCTTATGAGGGACAGCCTATCGTGATTGGTTTCAAATCGACCTTCCTTGTGGATATTCTCTCCAACATTGAGACTCCCAGCGTGGTTGTCGAGTTGGCAGACTCCACCCGTGCCGGTGTTTTCAAACCTCTCTATGACGAGCCTCAGAGCGCAAATACTCTGATGCTCCTTATGCCTATGATGATTAATTCGTAGTCGGAATATATAACTCGCAAACGATGAAGTTAAACCTTAAAAACCCAATCGTATTCCTCGACCTCGAAACTACGGGTGTGGATATTGTCAAAGACCGCATTGTGGAGATTTCGCTCGTGAAGGTCTGCCCCAATAGCGACCAACCGGAGGTTAAGACTCGCCGCATCAAACCTCTCAACGACAACGGAGAGGTTATGCACATTCCCGAGGATGCAACGGCTGTTCATGGCATTACGGATGCGGATGTGGCTGGTGAGCCTTCGTTCCGCCAGATTGCCAAGTCGCTCGCGGAGTACTTGAAGGGGTGCGACCTTGGAGGTTTCAACTCCAACCGCTTCGATATCCCAATGCTTGCCGAGGAGTTCCTGAGGGCAGGGGTTGATATCGATCTGAAAAAGCACAAGTTTGTGGATGTGCAGACCATCTTCCACAAGAAGGAGCCCCGCACACTCTCGGCAGCCTATAAGTTCTATTGTGACAAGGAGTTGGAGGGTGCACACTCTGCCGAGGCGGATACGCTTGCGACCTATGAGGTGCTCAAATCACAGTTGGAGCGTTATGATGACCTGCCCAACGACATTGCTGCCCTCTCGGAGTTTAGTCAGCAAAATCGCACAGCAGACTATGCTGGCAGAATTCTCTACGATGAGCAGGATAGGGAGATTTTCGGTTTCGGCAAGCACAAGGGTAGGCTTGTGGAGGAGGTCTTTCGTAAGGAGCCTTCCTACTATGATTGGATGATGGATGGCGACTTTCCGCTCTACACAAAGCAGGTTATTACAAGGATAAAAACCAGAATTAAATAACTTTTCAAGTAAAATCAGTTTGTTGAGGATGCGAAGTATTGCTCTACTTTGGGTGTTGCTTGTTGGGTGTGTGGCATCGCTTGCTGCACAGCCTGTTCGCTCAAAAGAGGTGTTACGCATAGACGAGCACAACTACTATATCCACACCGTTGTTGCGGGGCAGAGTGTTGCTGACATTGCGGCTCTCTACTCGCTCTCGGATAGCGAGATTGTGTCAGAGAACGACCTCGACCCTGTGGCACGCGCCATTGAGGAGGGTAGGGTGCTGAGAGTGCCTTGCTATGACCGAGTGAGTCGCCTGCAACCCAAGCGTGGCGATGAACGCTACGACCGCTATCGTACGGCAAGTGGCGAGTCGCTCTTTAAGGTGGCTGTCGATTTTGCCATTGCGATTGATACGCTTGTGGAGGATAATGCGGGCTTGGATATTACCAACTTGTCGAGCAAAACAAGTCTTAATATTCGCCGCTCGGCAGCGGGCAAAACCCAACTTGCCGACATTGTGGCACAGAGTCGTAGGTATGCGCTCCTTTTGCAGTCACTCTCGCGAGATTGGGACTATTTTGTTGTAGAACAAGGCAATACACTCTATTCGCTCGCTGTGGCATACGGGGTGGATGTCGATGAACTCTCGAAGACGAATGGCAAACCTGCGTTGATTTACGAGGGAATGGTGTTGAAAGTTGGTCGCGCGAGTGGTGCAGACGAGCAAATACATGGTATAATGCACGAAGTTGAACTCTATGTGGATAGCCTCACGACCAGTGGCGTGGAGTTTCGACCATTCGACAAGGATGTATTGACCGTTTCTTTGATGCTACCTTTGAGCGATACGCTTGGCAGAGTGAGGGGTAGTTTTGTGGAGTTCTATCAGGGTGCGCTGCTTGCTGCTGAGGATATGAAGGCTGAGGGACGCTCGGTGGATATCCAACTCTTCAATACGAAAAATTCTGCCACCTATGTTGATGTGCTGGTTGAGCACGAGGATATGTTGGCAAATACAGACCTCTTTATCGGTCCTATATATGAGCGTAATGCGGGAGCGGTTGTGGAGTTTGCTGCCGAGAGGGGAGTACCCGTGGTGTCGCCTCTAGTCGCAACCACCGAAGGCTCCTATGGCAGACATTACTATCGCCTTGCGCCCACTGCCTCTTCCAACGAGAGGATTAATAAACTCGGTGGACTCATTGCACCCGAAACCAATGTTATAATGGTCTATACGGCATCGTGTGACGAGGCTATGGAGCGCGAGATGTTGGAGGTGTTGGGCGACCACCCCTACGGCAAGGTTATCTACGACGAACAATTTGTTGTTGATTCGCTCCAAAGTAGCCCCATCGAGGAGTTGATGGCAGAGGACGACAACCTCTTTGTGGTTTTGTCCGACAACGAACTCGAAACCGACCGCTCGCTGGCTATCATCTCTTCGATGATGAACTCGCGCCAACCTAAGTATGGCAACCGTAGAGTCCCTGTGAGGGTTGTAGGTAATGCTGCGTGGGCAAAGTATAAGAATATGGACAAAAACCTCCTCTTTAAGCTTGATGTTAGTTATTTGGCTAACTATCACGCCGATAGGAGTAATAGCCGTGTGAGGAAGTTTGATAGGAGGTTTGTGAGGAATTTTGGCAGGATGCCCTCTATGTTTGCCTATCGCGCCTACGATGCTGTGAGGCTCTTTGCGAGTGCTATTTTTGCGGGTGGCGACCTTGCGGCAGAACTTAACGGCTCTGTGGTATCTCTGCTCCAAACGCCATATAGTTTCACCGAGGAGGATGGTAATATGGTCAATGACGCGTGGTTGCTGGTGAACTACCGCCCGAACTATACCATAGAGATTAGATAGTTTACCCCAAATGTATGAATATCAGAGAGGCGAGCCACTACGGCTCGCCTCTCTTCTTCTCCCTTTATGTTGAAGTATCTTATTATTAATACTCCTCCCACCAAGCCTTCTTGTGGTGGAATATCGATTTGCCACTATTGCGTTTGTTCTTGCTGAGGTAGGGAATTTTGTAACTGATACCAAACTCAATAAACTCGGCAATGTGCATGTGGGTCTTCACGATAGCCTGCACCGAAACATTGTCGAAGACGCGACACTTAACACCAAACTGAATGTAGTGGAACTGCTCCTCCACACCCGTCTCCTCCGACTTGTAGAACAAGGGGCGAGTCTCTCCTATTTTGTAGTAGGGGCTGTCGTTGTTGTAGAGGTTACGCACGGGGTTGAAGAGGTATACACCCCAGTTGACGATTGCCGACATGGCACCGAAACTAAACTCGTTATTAATCGAAAGACCGCCACGAGCCCTACGCCAGTCATCCTCGGTCTTAATATACATACCCCTATTAGTCTCGGGGTTGGCGATTGCATCGTTGTAGAAGAGGTCAGCACCCAAACCAACGCCATACCAGTTGTTTACATTGTACATTGCGCCAAGGTGGAGAGTCGCAACGGGGAAGCGGTGAGCGTCGGTCTCGTCAGCAGCGTGAACACCACCACCAAGCGTAACATTCAGGCTCCATTTGTAGGGTAGGTCGGGGAAGTGGATGGGAGTCCTCTCCTCCTCGGGCGAGGGGTTGAAGGTTGTCACCAAACCAATAGCGCCATAGGGCACATTTGCGCCCTTGTTGGGCTCAACGGTACGACCGTTACTCATATGGAAGAAGCCGAACTCGCTATTGATTGTAAGATTGCGAGTGATGGGGAACTCGGCGTTCAAACCGGGGGTGAGGTAGGCATTGAGGACTGTCGAGAATGTCCTGTTGTGCACGGGCGCATCTTGTGTGTTGTAGAAGTGCTTGCTAACAGCCGCAAGACCCGCACCAACCTTGAATTTCAGATTGAAGTGCTCTGAGTTGATGCAGTGAATCAAAATGTAGGGATACATCGCGATACCCGTACCCATATCCTCGTGTCCGAGGTCGATGTAGGAGATACCCAGACCCACTGTGGGGTTGCCGAGGTACTGCTGCCAAGGACGCTGCTGAGTGGAGGGGAACTCGATGCCAAAGTTGATACCCGTAGGACCATTGACACCCATATCCCTCATACTGCTGTTGGGAGTCATGTAGTGACCAATGAAGGGCTGAATTTTGATAGAAAATCTGTCGTTGCCACTCTTCTGATATTGAAGAGGATTGCCTGCCATGGCGATACCGCCAAAGAGCGTCACGGCAAGTAGTAACGAAAAAAAGCGTTTCATAAGTTTGTGTTGTGGTTAAAAAAGTTTGGTGTTATCCAAGTTTATCTTCACTTATCGTATGCTACTGCAAAAAATAAGAGAAACGACCCATTTCTGTGTCATTTCTCCCTTTCTGCATGTTTTGAGCGGAAAACGAGACTCGAACTCGCGACCCCAACCTTGGCAAGGTTGTGCTCTACCAACTGAGCTATTTCCGCATTGTTTCAAAATGCTCCACGGGGCTAAACCCGTTTTGCGAGTGCAAATATAGGGCAGTTTTTGATAACTGCAAAATTTTTTCAAATTATTTTTCATAAATGTGCTCCAAATGCCCGCGCCCAAAGAAAAAACTCCCCCTCTAAGTTAGAGGGGGTGTCGCTTTGCGACGGGGGCGTGTGTGAAAAAAGGCGAGCGCAACCCTGCGCTCGCCAAATTACTCTTTACTTTACTCTTTAATCAATTACTCATTAATCAAAAGTCATACCCCACAATGTAATCAGCATACTCACTCCACTCCTCGGCAGCCTTGTATGCCTCTACACTCTCGGTGGGTACATAAATTGTGAGTTGCGTAGAAGAAAACATACTACTCATAGCATTTGGTGGAGTTGCTGACTCACACCATATTTCTTTCAGGTCATTACTCTCGTCAAAAGCAAGGTTTCTGATGGCAGAAACATGTTCTGGAATAACAATTTTTTCGAGAGATTCGCAATATCCAAAGGAATAGAATCCAATAGTCGTGACATCTTCGGGAATAGTATACTCGGTCAAACCAGCTGGCGCAAACGATACAGCTTCTCCATCTACAACCAAGCAACGCCTATCGCTGGAAGCATACATACCACCAAATTCAACAAGATTGGAACACAAAAGAGCAATATTGCCATCAAGCGATATGTTGTTAGGAAGGGTTAGGCTTTGTAAATTCTTTGCATTTACAAATGCCCCCATTCTTATTACTTCCAAATCTGCATCAAAAACAATCACACCTTTACCATTTACATAAGTATTTGATACAACATTGGCACCGAAAATGTCTTCCCCGTTGCCATCATCGCCAATTTGTGGAGTTACTACCTCCCCATCGGTCGAGGTGTACCAAATCTCATTTGCGGGAGGCAGGTCGCCCTCCTCTTCGCCACCAGTTGCGCCCGAAGCGAGTGGAATAGTGATTACCGAGCCGTCTGCAAGAGTGAAATAGGCATACTCCTCGTCCCAAGTGACGCTCTGGAAGAACGAGTCGCCATCTTTGCCAGCGATACCATCTTTACCATCGGCACCGTCTTGACCGTCTTGACCGTCTTTGCCGTCTGCACCGTCCTCGCCATCTTTACCATCGGCTCCATCTTCGCCTTTCTCGCCCTTGTCGCCTTTTTCACCTTGGGCTCCGGTTTCTCCCTTCTCGCCTTGGTCGCCCTTGTCGCCTTT
>JAZNTX010000038.1:0-3147 GCA_045591965.1 Tidjanibacter sp.
AAATGCTTTACCCGCCAAAGGCGTTTGTTTTAGGTTTTGCGAGTCTTGCTCCCGCCAGAGATGCGGTGCGTGGCTTTTGCGCCACTTTTGCCACCAAAAGTGGCAAAGAAATCGGGCGACCTCGGTCGCCCGCAAAAAGCATGGTAGATGCCAACCGCCCACCTACGGTGGTCGTGGCAAGACGGGTTAGACAGACCTCACAGTCGCGTTGCGACAGCTCCCCTAACTTAGGGGAGCAATACAAAAACTCTCCCCCTAAGTTAGGGGGATGGGTGCTTAGAGGGGGAATAAATAAGGTACGCTCTTCACGAGCGCACCTTAACTTTCAACTTTTAACTTTCAACTTGAATTAGAAGCCTTTGCCGATGCCGATGAAGTCCTCGGCTTTGAGTGCTGCACCACCAATCAGACCACCGTCAACATTCGCCTTAGCGAAGATCTCCTGTGCGTTGCTGGGTTTGCACGAGCCACCATAGAGAATTGCGGTCTCGCTTGCAGCCTCACCAAACTTAGCAGCCAAAACCTCGCGGATGTAGGCGTGAATCTCCTCAGCCTGCTCTGCGGTTGCGGTCTTGCCGGTGCCGATAGCCCACACGGGCTCGTAAGCAATCACGAGTTTTGCGAACTGCTCTGCGGTAAGGTTGTAAACAACCTCCTCAATCTGAGCCTTCACAACCTCGAAGTGACGCTCTGCCTCGCGCTCCTCCAACCTCTCGCCTACGCAGTAGATGGGGGTCAGACCATTTACATAAGCCTGCTCCATCTTCTTGTTGAGGGTTGAGCTGGTCTCGCCGTAGTACTCCCTACGCTCGCTGTGACCGAGGATAACATACTCGATGCCGAGCGAAGCAAGCATTGCTGCGCTCACCTCACCAGTGTAAGCACCCTTAGCCTCTGCTGCGCAGTTTTGTGCGCCAACAGCCACGCGAGTACCCTTAGCAGCCTCTGCTACCTGCGAGAGGTGGGTAAAGGGAGGGCAAACGATGAAGTTTACACACTCACAAACCTCCGAACTCTGTGCAATTACATTCTTAACTAACTCCAAACCTTCTGCGGGGGTGGTATTCATCTTCCAGTTACCCGCTACAATTTTTTTACGCATAATTTTTATATCAAATTTGATTATTTTGTTTATTCTGCCGAAACCCAAGCCTTTACCTCGTCCATTGTGGGATTTTTAAGACCGAGTTTGTTCTTCTTATTGAAACCGCACAAGTCATTGAAGAGTTTGCCTGCGGAGAGTTTCTGCAACATCTCAACCTTCACAAAGCTCATCTTCTGCAATACGGGAATCCACTCAGCAGGGATACCTTTTTCGATATATTTCTCATCCGAATCCTTCTGCGAGCCCTTCTCGGGTTTCATCTGGGGGAAGAGAAGCACATCCTGAATGGTCTGCTGACCTGTCATAAACATCGTAAGGCGGTCGATGCCGATACCCATACCCGAGCAGGTGGGCATACCATACTCCAACGCCCTCACGAAGTCCATATCGATGAACATAGCCTCGTCGTCGCCCTTTTCGGAGAGGCGCAACTGCTCTTGGAAACGCTCATACTGGTCGATGGGGTCGTTAAGTTCCGAGTAGGCGTTGCACAACTCCTTGCCGTTCACAAAGAGTTCAAAACGCTCGGTGAGGTCGGGGTTGCTGCGGTGACGCTTGCAAAGGGGCGACATCTCGATAGGATAGTCTGTGATGAAGGTGGGCTGAATGAGGTGCTCCTCGCAGTAGGTGCCGAAGATAGCGTCAATCAGTTTACCCTTACCCATAGTGTCATCAATCTCCACATTGAGCCTCTGGCAAGCCTCGCGGAGTTGCTCCTCGCTCTGACCTGTAATATCGTAGCCCGTCTTCTCCTTGATAGCCTCGGTCATCGAAAGGCGACGGAAGGGGGCTTTGAAGGAGATGGTGTTGCCTGCAATATTAACCTCGTTGGTGCCGTTCACAGCCACGCAAACCTTCTCCAACATCTTCTCCGTAAACTCCATCATCCAGAAGTAGTCCTTGTAGGGCACATAGATCTCCATACAAGTAAACTCGGGGTTGTGGGTGCGGTCCATACCCTCGTTGCGGAAGTTGCGCGAGAACTCATAAACACCATTGAAGCCACCTACGATAAGCCTTTTGAGGTACAACTCGTTGGCGATGCGGAGGTAGAGGTCCGTATCGAGCGAGTTGTGGTGGGTGATGAAGGGACGAGCCGCAGCACCACCGGGGATGGGCTGCAATACGGGGGTATCAACCTCCAAGCAACCTGCCTCGTTGAAGTACTCCCTCATGGTGTTCATAATCTTCGCCCTCTTGACAAATACCTCCTTCACATGGGGGTTTACAATGAGGTCTACATACCTCTGGCGATACCTCTGCTCGGGGTCGGTGAAGGCATCGAAGACCTGACCATCTTTCTCCTTAACGATAGGCAGGGGTCGGATGCTCTTGGAGAGGATTGTAAACTCCTTGCAGTGAACCGAGAGTTCGCCCGTCTGGGTGATGAAGGCAAAACCGCGCACACCGATAATATCGCCAATGTCGAGAAGTTTTTTGAATACGGTGTTGTAGAGTGTGGTGTCGCCCTCGGGGCAAACATCGTCACGACGGATGTATACCTGAATACGACCTGTGTGGTCTTGCAACTCGAAGAACGATGCACTACCCATAATACGGCGGCTCATAAGACGACCTGCAATGGTAATGTCTGCAAAGTTGCCTGCCTCGGGGTTAAACTCTGCGGCAATCTGCCCTGCGGTTGCAGTCACATCGTAGCGTGCAGCAGGGTAGGGGTCGATGCCCAAGTCGCGCAAAGCCTGCAACGAAGCCCTGCGCTGAATCTCCTGTTCGGAAAGGTTGAGGTTACTCATATTGTTTCTCTATTTATTTTTGTTCGATATCTTTCCAATTAACCCACAAAGATACTACATATAATTGAGAATTGAAAATTGAGAGTTGAGAATTAATATACCCCTCCCGCCCTCGGCACCCTCCCCTAACTTAGGGGAGGTGCCCGTTAGGGCGGAGGGGTCTGTCTAATCCGTCTTGCCACGACCACCGCAGGTGGGCGGTTGGCATCTACCTTGCTTTTCTGCGGGCGACCGAGTCGCCCGTTTTCTTTACCACTTTTGGTGGCAAAAGTGGCGCAAAAGCCACGC